>DATBTW010000031.1:0-11282 GCA_036559055.1 Ktedonobacterales bacterium | reverse complement strand
CAGCGATGCGCGCATCACCCCCGCGGCGGCGCGGCTGCTGGTGGACTCGCTGGGTGAAGACTCGCGGCTGCTCGCTGGAGAGATCGAGAAGCTCAGTGTCGCGGTCGGGCGCGGCGGCGAGATCGGCGTGGAGCAGGTGCGGGCCCTGACGCCACAGGTCGGCCACACCGTCATCTTCGAGCTGACCGATGCGCTGGCGCGCCGCGACCATCAGCGCGCCCTGGCGCTGCTGCACGAGGAGCTGGACAAGGGAACTGCCGCCCAGCAGATTGTCGGGCTGATGGCCGCCCAGACGCGCCGCTTGCTGCAAGTGAAGGCGATGGCGGAGCGTGGCATGCGCTCGCCGCAGATCGCGCAGGTGGCGGGCATCGCGCCCTTCGTGGTCGAGAAGACGCTGCCACTGGCGCGCCAGTTCAGCGCCGCCCAGCTCGAAGCCGCCCACCGCGCGCTGCTAGAGGCGGATGTGGCGCTCAAGAATAGCCGCATGACGCCCGAACTGGCGCTCGATCTGCTCACGCTCCAGTTTGGCGCTGAGGGGCGTTGACAGCCCGGCGTGAGGCTCTATAATGCAGCAATGCAGGCGTCGCCTCACGCGCACAGCGGCGACCAGGCCGCTCGACGCCTGCGATCCAACAATCCGGAGTGACAACTCCCCACGGCTAAAGCCGGGGGCTTCTAGGCCTCGGCTAGGCCGAAGCCAGAGACTGTTGCCCCAGTCTCAAAATGTTCAGACTCGCGTTCAGGTCACGGTCGATGACGAGTCCACAACAGGCACACGTATAAGTGCGGTCAGAGAGGGAGAGCTTGTGCCGATGTCCACACCGTGAGCAGTCTTGCGAAGTGTACGCGGGGTTCACGGCCACATACTTGCGACCGGCCCATGCTGCCTTGTACGCAAGGAGGGACGTGAACTGACTCCACGCGGCGTCACTGATGCTCTTGGCCAGACAATGGTTGTGCGTCATCCGGTTGACCGCCAGGTCTTCTACAGCGATCACGTCGAAGGTGTCAACAATATGGCGGCTGTGCTGGTGCGAGAAGTCGCTACGTCGCCACGCCACCCGCTCATGCACGCGCGCGACGACCTTGCGGCGCTTGGCGCGCTCTGGCGTACCCTGCTCTGCTTTGGCGAGGCGGCGCTGGGCTTTAGCAAGCGCCCGCTCTTCAGCGCGGAAGAAGCGGGGATTGGCAATCTCCTGTCCATCGCTGAGCGTGGCGAAGGTTTTCAATCCGACATCAATGCCGACCGGCTGATCCGTCGCAGGCAACGGCGCTGGCTCGGCGCACTCACACGAGAAGCAGACATACCACTTGCCCGTGCTGCTCCGGCTGATGGTGGCGGTCTTCGGTGTCCCTTCCAGCGGGCGATGCAGGATGATCTTCACCAGCCCCACGTTGGCGATGCGCAAGCGCTTGTCCTCCCCGTCCAGCCGACAGCCCACGGGGACTTGTGGAAAGGTGAGGCTGTCGTAGCGTCCCTTCCCGCGGAAGCGCGGATAGCCCGGCGTTTCACCCGCTTTGACCCGCCGGAAGAAGGCCTGAAAGGCGAGGTCAATGCGGACTGCGACATTCTGCAACACCTGCGACTGGACACTTGCAAGCGAGGGTCGTTCCGTTTTGAGCGTCGGCAAGGTCGCTTGCTGGTCATACAGACGGCACGACTCATGGCGCGCTTCCCAGGCATCGCGCCGCTCCGCCAGCAGGTGGTTATACAGCCAACGACACTCCTCAAGCTGCTGATCAAGGAGGCGCTGCTGTTGCTTATTCGGAGAGAGGCGATACTTGAACGTTTTACGCATAGTGACAGTACATGCTTAAAACATGGATACTGTCAAATGAGCGGTACCCTTCGCCTGCGGGCGACAGGGCTTTCATCCCCATGCCTCAAGGCAGGGGCCTTCAGCCCTGAAGGAAGGTAAAGTTTGTGTCATCAGCCATGCGCTCTTCCAGGCAAATGCGAGCGGGCGACGGCGCCCTGCCAGATCGACTCCTCAGCGCCCTGAACGGCCAGCTCCCCACGCTCCTCGTCATCCTGGCGGCGGCGCTCATTCTGTGGCCACTCAATGGCGGCCAGCGCGACTACGACGAGGGTGTGTACTGGCAGTCGCTGCGCGGCATGGCGAGCGGTCACGCGCTCTTCACCTCGGTGTTCTCGTCGCAGCCACCCTTCTTCCTGCTCAGCCTCTACTCGTTCTACCGGCTGTTCGGGGAATCAATCGTGGCGGCGCGCTTCGGCATCGGCGTCTTCGCGGTGATCGGCGTCATCGCCATGTACTGGCTCGGACGCGAACTGGGCGGTCATTGGGTGGGGCTGGTGGCCGCCCTGCTGCTAACCATCGATCCACTCTTTCTGCACGAGGCGCGCACGCTGCAAGCGGAGGCGCCCGCGCTGACGCTGGAGATTCTGAGCGTCGCGCTGGCGGTGGCGGCCATGCGGCGCACGGGAAGATCGCGCACGCTGCTGGCGCTGGCCTGCGGGGTGGCGCTGGGGCTGGGCACGCTGACCAAGCTGCTCGACATCGTCGCGCTGGTTCCCATCATCCTCTATCTCGCACAGCCTGTTCTCGTCGCCTGCTACGATCCCGCGAAGCGACGCGTCCAGAGGCCAGCCGACGCCGCGCTGCGACCCGCGACGCGCACGACCATGACGGCGCTGGGCTGGGTGGCGCTGGGTGGCGCCATCGCGTGCGTGGCTACATTGGCGCCATTCGCTGGCAGCTTCGGCGCGCTGTGGGCGCAGGTGGTGACGTTCCATCTCGTCGCAGCGCACGTCGAATCGGCGAGCCTGACGCACAATGCGAAGATCATCGCTGGCGGCATGAAGACGCTCGGCGTCCCCGCGCTGCTGGCGCTGGGCCTGGCCTACTGGCGGCGTTCCTGGGTGGTGGTTCCGGTGTTGCTGTGGCTGCTGGCGTCGGCGGCGTTCCTGGTGCGGCAGGACCCGCTATTCGACCACCACATCGTGCTGGTCATCCCCTGCCTCGCGCTGCTTGCGGCGCTCGGCGTGACACTGCTCCCCACGCTGACACGCGCACGCGCGACCCAATGGCTGGCGATTGGCTTCAGCGCCGCGCTGGCGATCTGCTTCCTCATCGGCGCAGGGCTGGGGGTACGCTCCGCGCTGGGCGACGCGCGCGGCCCCAGCGCAGTCACCGCGCAGGAGGCCGCCGCCATCGCCGCCTTCACGACGCCCGATCAGCTCATCGTCACCGACGATCAATACACTGCCGCGCTGGCCGACCGCAGCGTGCCGCCTGCTCTGGTAGATACATCCAGCGTCCGCATCGCCACGAAGTATCTCACCGCCGCCCAGCTCGAAGCCATCCTGAGCCAGCCCGATATGCGCTTCGTCGTGCTGCGAACGGGGCGGCTCCAGCAGGTACCGGGCTTCATGCCGTGGCTCGACGCGAACTTCACGAAGCTGGTCAACCTCGCCGGGGGCGGCGCCATCTACGAGCGCGCGCCCACCACCGCGCCCATCGCCTGAATGGCTGCATGGCCTGAGCCGCGCGACTCGGCCGTCGTCAGGCTGGCTGGGGGGCGGCCAGCTTTCGTCTGCGCGCCAGGAATGGGCGCTCGACGAAGTGGTAGGACAGGAACGCGACCGGAACGGCGACGGTGAAGCCGATCAGGATCATGAACCAGATGCGGGCATCCTGCGGGAGCGCCGTGGCGGCCCGCTCAGCGACGTTCAGAATCGGCAGATGCCACAGATACAGGCTGTAGGAGATCAGGCCGATGAAGCGCAGCGCCCGCAGCTCAAAGACGGCGCGCAGCCAGCGCGGCGCCCACAGCACGCCGATGGTGAGGGCGGCGTAGGGCAGGCCAGTGAGCAGCGGCCCGCCGACGACGAGCAGGTCGGTGGCATGTGTGAGCAGGAAGTACGGCGGCGTCAGGACGTCTTGAGCCATCTGTACCTTGGCCAGCCCAATCATGGCGACCACCGCGACGGCGACAAGCGCGGCGCCGAGCCATGGCAGGCTGCGCCGCAGCCGCCGACTCTCCTCCTGAGCCGCCAGATAGAGCACGCTGCACAGCATCCCCAGGGCAAAGACATCGAGGTATTTGCCCTGCACGCCGAAGGTTAGGTGAAAGAAAACCTTGGCGAGACTGCCGACGACGCCATGGCGGTTGGCCAGCTTGCCCTGCACGACCTCATCCACCATACGCAACACCAGCGCGCCTGCGATCACCCCCAGCACGCCGACCACGATGCGCAGTCGCGAGCGCGTCGCGCCGACGAAGCGCGCGATGGCCCATGCGAAGAGCGGCAGCACGACGTAGAATTGCGCCTCGATGGCGAGTGTCCAGAAGGGGCCGTTGATGGCGCGATTGGTCGTGGCGAAGTCGTCGTGCAACATGATGATGTGGACGCCGATGTTTTCCAGGCCAGCGAGCGATAGCAGGCTGGGAAATTGCAGAACGGCCAGGATGGCCAGGCAGACATAGTAGGCGGGCAAAATGCGCAGCGCGCGACGCTGGAAGAAGCGCCGTGTCGAGGGCAGTGGTTGGGCGTTGAGCATGGCCCGCGCGTAGGGGGTGAAGAGCAGGAAGCCTGACAGCACGAAGAACAGGTGGATGCCGCTCTGCCCATAGTTCCAGATGAATGCGACATCCACACCGCCGATGATGACATGGCGCGTGACGAGGTAGTAGCAGTGGAACAGCATGACGCTGAGCGCCGCGATGGCGCGCAGACCATCCAGCGAGGCGATCTCGCCTGGATTCGCGCTCACTGGCAGCAGATGCGCCAGGCGGCTCACAAAGGTTCCTGTACGCCCCTGCGCGCCCGGCTGGCTCTGGATGGAAGCGATGGCCATGAACTGCGACGCCTTTCGCGCTGCTGGTGTCTGGTCGTGGGGCTGCTCCCTCACAACTCCGCATTGGCTGTCATCGTGTGAGACGAAGAGGGCTGGCGCGCATAACGACCGCAAGGACTGCCCCCACGCGCCGCCAGCCGTGGTATTGTCTGCATCGTCTACCATGCGCGCCAGTGTCGTCCAGCCATCGGGCGAAGTGGCGACACAGTGCGATGTGAAGGGCTGGCGGTATATGGCGATCATCGAGACGGAGCGACTGCTCCTGCGGGACTTCGCGCCGGGTGATTGGGACGCGCTCAACGCCATCGTATCCGATCCCGCGGTCACTCGCTACATGCACTTCGCGCGGTGGGATGAGCAAAAGCGACGCCAATGGCACGCGCGGATGGTCGCCGAGGCGTCGCGCCCGCATCCCGGCGTCGATAACTGGGCGATCACGCTGCGCAGCGACGGCCAGCTCATCGGCTGGCTCTTCATCGGGTCGAGCAGCGACCAGGGCGCGGCGGGCAGGCGCGGGTGTGGCTGGGCGCTGGGCCATCGCTTCTGGGGTCAGGGCTACATGACTGAGGCGCTCCGGGCGGCCATCGCCTATGAGTTCGCCACGCTGGGGACGCGGCGCATCACCGCCGAATGCCAGCCAGAGAACCTCGCCTCGGCGCGTGTGATGCAAAAGTGTGGCATGACCTACGACGGAACCTTCTACGCGGAAGACTTCGAGGGCAATGGAGCCGTGGAGCAGCATTACAGCATCACCGCGCCGGGGGTCGAGGCGCCATAGGAGCAGGAGCAGGTTAACCCGCCCGTGCCTTACCTGCCCTCGACCCTGACATCCGCCTACTTGCGCTGGCTCGCGCTTGCGTGCTATACTCATCTCCGCCTGGGGATGTAGCTCAGCTGGAAGAGCGCGACGTTCGCAATGTCGAGGCCAGGGGTTCGAGCCCCCTCATCTCCACCTGATGAGCACAGATCGAGCGTGACCACCGCAAGTGTCGGAAGGTCACGCTCGTTTTGCATCATGAAGTGAGGCGACCCATGTCTGCCACCTCAGCGCCGAGCGAGCAGTTCGACCCGCAGCGTTTCCACGCGCCCCACGAGCAGATCGAGGAGCTGACCATCGCCCACGCGCAGGAGCGCATGGCGGCTGGCGACCTCACTGCGCGTCAGTTGACCGCCATGTATCTGGAGCGCATCGCGGCGATGAACGAGGCCGGGCCTGCGCTGCGGGCAGTCATCGAGACGAATCCGCAGGCGCTGGAGATCGCCGAGGCGCTAGATCATGAGCGCGCCACGTCGGGGCCACGCGGTCCGCTGCACGGCATCCCCATCCTGCTCAAAGACAACATTGACACGGCAGACCAACTGCACACCACCGCTGGCTCGCTGGCGCTGGCCGACAGTCGCCCGACCGCCGACGCCTTCGTCGCGGCGCGGCTGCGCGCGGCGGGCGCGGTGCTGCTGGGCAAGGCCAACATGAGCGAGTGGGCCAACTTTCGCTCCAGCCAGTCGTCGAGCGGGTGGAGTGCGCGTGGCGGCCAGGCGCGCAACCCCTACGCGCTGGATCGCTCGCCCTCTGGCTCCAGCTCTGGCTCGGCCACGGCGGTCGCGGCCAACCTGGCGCTGGTCGCGCTGGGTACCGAGACGAACGGCTCCATCATCAGTCCGGCTTCCGCCAATGGCGTCGTGGGCATCAAGCCGACCGTCGGACTGACCAGCCGCGCAGGGGTCATCCCTATCGCCCATACGCAAGATACCGTCGGCCCGTTTGGCCGCACCGTGGCCGACGCCGCTGCCACGCTGGGCGCGCTGACGGGCGTCGATCCGCGCGACGACGCGACGCAGGCCAGCGCGGGCCGCAGCTTCACCGACTACACACGATTCCTGGACATCAACGCCCTGCGCGGCGCGCGCATCGGCGTGGCGCGCGAGACCTTCTTTGGCTACAGCGAGAAGTCCGACCCACTGGCCGAGGCCGCCATCGCCATCCTGAAATCGTGCGGGGCCGAGGTCATCGACCCCGCGGACATCCCCACGGCCACAGCGCTGCGCGATACGCCCGCCGAGCTGGAGGTGTTGCTCTACGAGTGCCATCACGATCTCGACGCCTATCTCGCCACACGCGATGGCGCCGTGCGCTCGCTGGAGCAACTGATCGCCTTCAACGACGCGCACGTCTCAGCGGAGATGCCCTACTTCGGGCAAGATCGGCTGCTGGCGGCGGCGGCGAAGGGGCCGCTGACTGAGGACGCCTATCTGCGCGCCCTGGCGGAGATTCAGCGGCTGGCGCGCGGCGAGGGCATCGACGCCGCGCTAGAGGCGCATCGGCTGGATGCGCTTTTCATGCTGACCGACGGCCCCGCCTGGAAGATTGACCTGCTCAACGGCGATCCCTCTGGCGCCAGCGGCAGCTACGGCCCGGCGGCGCTGGCGGGCTACCCGGTCATCACCGTGCCAGTGGGCATGGTGGCCGGGCTGCCCATCGGCGTGACCTTCACCGGCGCCGCCTTCAGCGAACCCAAGCTGATCGCGCTAGCCTATGCCTTCGAGCAGGCGATGCTGGCGCGCACTCGCCCCGCCTACACGCCTACCATCCTCTAAGAGACGCTGGCTAGCGCGCAGGACAGTCCTATCATGCTGACGCCGTATCGCGTACTTCCGCGAGCGGCGCAGCCGGGTGATTTGCCGCCCGTGCGGCCAGCGCCGCCGTTTGCAGAAACGTGTTGTGGTTCGCGTCCCACCAGACCGAGCGGTCTTCTGAATTCAGTTCCCCGCTCGCCCGTTTGAGCCCATCCTCCAGAATACGACTCAATTGCGCCGCGCAGATGGTGGCATTCTTTTCGGATCCCTGCCAGAGCGCCTTCAATTCGTCTTGCCCAAACGTGGCTCCCACCATACGCACATGTACTGGCACCGGAGGTCGCTTATCAGAGGCGGCGTCACGTTCCAATTGCACCAGATATTCACGGGTGATGTCCTTGCGTATCTGCTCGGCGCGCGCGATAGACGCGGGCGCGTCTTCGTCGCGTACGAGCAGGTAGAATCGATCGGCCCAGATACGATAGAGCCGTGCAGTTTGAACTCCGTTGACCAGGCCAGAATTCAGGCGTTGCCCCAGGCGTTTCCCGATTTCGCGTGTGAGTTGACGCGCGACGCGATCCCCTTGCACCCGCTGAATCGCGGAATAGTCGTCAATGTCCACACCAAACAACGAGACAGATCGGACATTCTGGTAAAAGCGATCTTCCTTCGCCAGAGGCTCCTGCGCTTCCTGTGGGTCAGGTCTACCGCGTTCCGGCTTGCCGACAGGTTTATCCGCAAGGCGCTGGAAGACGCGCTCCAGGTCAGTCACAAAGCTGAGTTCGGAGAGGAAGCCAGCGAAATAGCCATCGACCATCTCCGGGTCGGTCAGGGTATCAGTCAGCGCGCTGGGCAAGTGTGACCGACTACTGTACGTCTGCACAATTTCGCCCACCAGCCGCCCGATCACGCGGATCAGCAGGAAATCGTCATCGTGGAACTGCCCCTCCTCGCGGGAAGCGACGTAGATGATCGCCGGGGGCTGGCTGTGCTCCAGACCGTTACCGTCCACCGCAGGCGCGGCGATCGCTGAGCGTATGGGCGATTCCTCGGCGACGTAGGACACCGCCGGATCGAGTGGAATCACTGAGGGCCGATACGCGATGCGGCCGCTGCTATACGCGCGGAAGGTCAGGCCAGCATTGGCTTGTGGCGAGGTGGTCGTCACGCCGACCCGGTGCGGCGCCTCCTTGCTCTGCGCTCGCACCACCAGCTCCTGTCGCTTGAATACATCGGCTGGCTCGCGCGGCATTAAGATGCAGGAGAAACGCCAGCGTCGCTCGTCGCAGGGGTTCAGTGCGCGCAGGTTCGACATCCGCGCGTCCTCCCCAAACTCCCGCATGCTGCCACCTAGCTCCACGATGGCATTGGCAAGCCGATTGAGCAGCGCATCGCCCAGTGTTGGGTTCACCATTTCTGGACTATTGAAAAAAAGCACGTCACTCAGCGCGGACTCACTGCGGCTCGCTACGACGCTGGGGGAGCAATTGAGCCATTGTACGTAGCGCATCAGCCGCCCCGCGACCACGCGCGGATTCGCCGTTCGGCGCGACGGGTCGCTGACGTGCGCCCTCTCCTGGCGCAGGCTCAACAGCCGTTCCGCCTGTTCGAGTTCGGCCTGCGCCTCGGCGCCATAGATCAGGTGGGCATGCTGCGGCGACAAGCATCTGGGCGACGCAGCGGCGCTCGCTCTGACAACATCATCAAAAGCCCGCACCTGCAATTTCTGGTCGTCAAATGGATTACCCACCGTCACAAAGGTCGCGAGTGGGCGGCCCCGCGCGCGCCAGGCGACAAAGACATGCCCCAGGCGACCAAGGTCATCCACCGTGTGAATCGGGGCAGGTTCAAAGGCGTCCAATTCGGCTCGCGTGGCGCGAATTGGGAAGACGATACCAGCGTCATCGATGGCGTCACGCTCGAACAGCAGCATCAACGAATAATACAGTACCCTTGGTATGAAAAAGCGTCTGAATGCTACCTCATCGGCGCCGTCGAGCACCGGGCGTAGCCGTAAACTCTTCGTGTCGAGGATGTCCTGGATGACCATCGAATTGTGGGCCATGAATTCGCCGATGTCGCTGAGGCTGATACCATAATCGATCAGAAAGCCAATCAGGCGGGCGCGAAGCAAATCGTCTGCGGAGTAGCGGCGCTGCCCCGAACGTGGCGCTTCACCGTTGTCATCGAGCAGCGCACGATTTGGTGAGAGTAACCCCTGCTTTTCCGCATACCGCAGTTGACTTTCCGAGAGTTTCGTTAACTCGGACGCCTCGGAAATGGTGGTGGTCAGGCTCGCCTGAATGGTTACGAAGGCTTCACGCAGTTGCTGAACGACATCTGCCTGGCCCAGGAGTTCCAAGAGGTTCGGTTTGAATGACGCCACGGCGCATTACCTCCTAGTGAAATCCTCGGTCCAACCCCTGACATGGAGGATCTCCGCGACATCGACGCAAGGCCAGCGGCAGGCCCTACATGGACAATGAAGAACCGGATGCGAACAAAGTTGCGTCATGAGCATATGCGAGACAGAAAACATCGTACTCGATGAGAGCAAGTCATGAACATGTGTAATTGCACGCAGAGCGCCCAACAACTGCCTTGAACTGGGCCCCCGTATCTGGAACAAATACTCGGTAGTAGAACAGTAGCACGTCCGCGGGCGGCGTGCAAATCACGGCCAGCATCGGCCAGCATCGGCCAGCGCCGCCTGCTCGTTCTATTCATCTCGCAGAGCGCAGCCGCTTGTCAATAAACGTAAGGAAACTGGCACAATTGCATGAGCAAAAATACCTAGGTGCGGATACCAGGGGTGTGAAGCTATTGGCAGAAACTCTATATTCAGGTTAAATACTCTATAAGATTCAGTGCAACACAGACAGTTCATCGTAGACTTTTCCACTGACCTATGTTTGACCGTCATCACACTTGACAACTCTGCGAACGTATGGTTGACTGCACTCGGCAATCCCCACTCTTTCTGTCAGCGTCTCATGCAACATCTCGCATCGCGCGCGAGTACAGGCAGGGGCAGCGCATAGGTGACCAAGGCTCCTGCTGCTTAGGGCCAAGGCGGACTGTGGTGATGATCGGGCCACGACCCTGGGGAGGAGGATGTCAGATGGCGGATGCAGGCGGGGGCGGTTGTGGCATCTGGCCCAGTCACTCAGTTCCGGATCATGCGCTCCACGCGAGCTTGCTGGCGCGCATCAGCGCCTGCGCGCCCATCGGCATCGATGGACGACAGCGTCTGGCGCAGGCGCTCGTGGAGCAAGCCCGCGCGCTCACCCCGCGCCACTGCGCGATGTCGCTCGCGCTGATCTATCTGGTGGAGCAGGGCGCATCCGCACGCACAGATGAGCGCGTGCGCGCGTTCCTCCGCTGGGGTGTGACGTGCCACAACCCAGGCGCAGGCGCCAGGCTGCTGGAGGCGCGCGCTCGCCGACAGGTTCGGCGCGCCTACTCCTGCGCCTGCCTCGCGCTGGGTGAGCGCTATCAGCTCGAACCGCTTACGAGCGCCCCGCTCGACGCCACGCTGCTGGCGCTCGCTGCCGCCGGCAGCATGGTGGAACTGCGCCATGCGGGCTGGGAGGGGCAATCGGACTGGATGGTTCCCGTCCACGCGCAGCCAACGCTTGATCTGCTGCTGGCGCAGGCAGACATGGCGGCCATCCAATTCACCATCGAGCTACCACCTCCTCAGGCTGACGCCGTCGAGGGGATCGACGCGAGCGCCGAGATGGTAGAGGACGCGGAGGTCGACGCTGATGCGGTGGCGGCGCCGACAGGCCGAGGCCGCGCGTTCAACGTCAGCGTGACGGCGTTGGGCGCGGCCACCGCTCCGGCGGCGCTTGGCGCGCTCGCACGCGAGATGCGCGGCTACGGCGC
>DATBTW010000030.1:0-13421 GCA_036559055.1 Ktedonobacterales bacterium | reverse complement strand
GAGCGCGCCGTCTATGATGTCATGCAGGCGGCATTCGCTGGCGTCTACGATGACGACATCAGCTATGAGGAGTGGCGTCGTGAGGTCTTCGCTCCGGAGCGGATGGATCCCGCGCTGTGGACGCTGGCGACGGATGGCGAGGCGCTGGTGGGGGCCATCATCAGCCGCACAGATACCGACGACGACGGCCAGATGGGCTGGCTCGAAGATGTGGGCGTGCGCCCCAACTGGCGACAGCGCGGGTTGGGGCTGGCGATGCTCTACCACAGCCTCGGCGTATTCTACGAGCGGAGGATCCAGCGCTGCGGCCTCAGCGTCGACGCGCACAATGCCTCTGGCGCGGTGCGCCTCTATGAGCGGATTGGCATGATCGCGCAGCCCCATCAGACCATCCGCTACACGAAGGCGCTGCGGTAGACTGGCTCTGGGTCAGCGCGCTTTGGCGCAGTTGATCTGGCCGCCCGCGATGACCCAGCCGCCGTCGAGTGGCCCCACCCAGCGCAGCCTGACCTGCCCGCTGTAGACATCTGGCCCAGAGCCGAGGTCCGAGAGGTTGACCTGTTGCGGGCTGGCGGGTGGCTGGAAGCTATCGGTGGCGCTATTCCAGAGCTGCTCGCGGAAGGGATAGCTCACCTGGCCGTCACTCCATTGCGGCGCGCCCACCGCCCAGGCGACGATGGGGCGCGCCGGGCTAGCGCCCTCGCCTGTGGCGCCGAGCGTGTCGGGCCACGTTGGCATGGGGCCGCAGAGGGGCGCTGCGCTCGTCGGCGCAGTGGTGGGGCCTTGATAGCTATTGTTGGCGTTGGCCCAGCTCTGGATGATGAGCGGCGCCCGCCCAAAATACTGGTAGGTCAGGCCAGCGGCGATCAGCGCGCCCAGCGCCAGCGCCGTCACCAGCAGCTTGAGGCGCACGCGATCTGGCTCCTCGCCCAGACGTGTCAGCGGCGTGCGGGAGATGACCGTGGTGTGGGCGACAATGTCGCCGACGCGCTGCTCGTGCACGGTGCTCTCAGCCACCAGGCCACCTACCAGATAGAAGAATGGCAGGGCGTCCACCAGCCGCAGCGTATTGCGCATCAGGATGGGGCCGAAGCCAGGGCGGCCGCCATCCAGCAGCACGACCTGGAGCCGCAGGATCGCCTTGCCGGGCGTCGCGCCGAAGGTCGCCTCGAACGCGGTGAAGTAGACCACGACGATCACGGCCAGCCAGAAGAAATCGACCGTCGTAGACTGGCTGGCGTAGAACATGATGCCAGCGCCGTTGGCGGTCGCATTATTCAGGCCGAGGCTCGGAGCCTGATAGACACCCACCACCTGCCCCATGCCAAGCTGGATGAGCGTGACCAGCGCCAGATCGATCATCATGGCCAGCGAGCGCTGCCCCAGTGTCGGCGAGAACAGGAACTTGCCAAAGACGCTAGCGGGATTCCACACCGATGGTCGCGTCACATTCATTCGGCCATCGCTCCTTCTGCGTCTGCCCCGCGCAGGGCAGCCGACCCCCGCGACCGCATGGCGTCGCCGCCCCACTATACCTGAAAGCGCGCCCGCCGCACAATGGGCGCGGGCTAGCGGCGAAGGGCGGGTGCGCTCGGCGGCGTGGGGGAGATGCGGCTGGCGCGGGCGGGGCGGGTGGTGTCGTCCACCGACTCCAGCAGCTTGCCCAGCGCCACCAGGCTATCGAGCGTGTGCGCGGGGAGGAAGTCGTCGATGTAGGGCAGGGCGGCGCGCATGCCTGCTGTCACCGGGCGGTAGTCTTGCTGGCCCAGCAGCGGATTCAGCCAGATGAGGCGATGGCAGTTGCGCTGGAGCCGCGCCATCTCCTGCGTCAGGAGCTGGGTATCGCCGCGATCCCAGCCATCGCTGATGATCAGCACGACCGCGCCATGTCCCAGCGTGCGCCGCGCCCAGCGATAGTTGAAGGCGCGCAGTGATTCGCCGATGCGCGTGCCGCCCGACCAGTCCTGCACCGTCTTCGTGACGTCCTGCACGGCGGCGTCCACATCGCGCCGCGCCAACTGGCGGGTGATGCGCGTCAGGCGCGTGGCGAAGACGAACGTCTCGACATGCTCGCGTCCATTCGAGACGGTGTGGATGAAGTGCAGCAGCAGCCGCGAGTAGAGGCTCATCGAGCCGCTGATGTCGCAGAGGATGACCAGCGGACGCGGCTTGCGACGGCGCTCGCGGCGCGCGAGGGTGACGGGTTCGCCACCAGAGCGCAGGCTGCGGCGGAAGGTGCGGCGCAGATCGAGCGTGGGGCCGTGCCGCGAGGGGCGCAACCGCCGCGTCTGGCGCAGGCTCAGCCGCCAGCGCATGCGAGCCATCAGCTCGCGCGCCTGGCGCATCTCGTCCCAGGTGAACTCCTCGAAGTCCTTGCGTCGCAGCGCCTCCTCCGCGCTGAAGAGGCCGCGCTGCTGCTCCTCCTGCTTGTCATCCTGCTCCTCCTGACGTTTGCGCCGCGCATCGCGCAGCCGCGAAGCGGGATGCCGCTGGCGAGCCTGCTGCTGGGGCTGGCGCGCGTTGGCGAGGTCGTCTTCGCGCTGGCGGTTGGGCGGCAGCGCGGCGGCTGAGCGCCTGCGATGGGGCGCGGCCTCCAGCTCGGGCGGCGGCGCGGTCAGCTTCTGGTCGGCTCGCCGCCAGTACCACGCGAACGCGGCGTCGAAGGTCGCCTCATACTCATGGCGCGTGACGAGATTGGTCTTGAGGTAATAGTAGAGTTCCTGGCGGCTGGCCAGATTGACTAACGGCAGCCCCTCCACCACCTCTACGACACGGCCCGGCCCAATATCCAGGCCCATCTCCCAGAGCAGGCGGGTGAAGTCGATGATGCGCGCCAGCAGCAGATCGCCGGTGGCTTGCGCATCGGGCGCGCGCGCCAACTCGGCCAGGCGTGCCGCGTCGGCGCTATCCTGCTGGCTGCGCTGGTCGGTGGAAGGCTGATCGGCGGCCATACGCTAGCCCTGCGCCACGGCGTCGTGCGTCTTGCCCAGCAGCTTGACGAGCAGGCCGCCATAGGTCAGCTTCTGCACGTCATCCTGATATTTCAGCAGCGCGCTGAGGGTATCCTGCACGGCGCCCTCGGTCAGCTCCTTCTGGCCCAGCGCGGTCAGCGCGCCCAGCCAGTCGAGCGTCTCGGCGACGCCGGGCGCCTTGAAGAAATCTTCGTTGCGCAGGAGCTGCACGAAGGTGACGACCTGCCGCGCCAGCAGATCGGACGCCTCCGGGACGCGCGTGCGGACGATGGCGTATTCCTTCTCCAGCGTGGGGTATTCGATCCAGTAGTAGAGGCAGCGGCGACGCAGCGCATCGTGGATGTCGCGCGTGCGGTTGGAGGTGATGACGACGACGGGCGGCTGCGCGGCGCGCTGGGGGCCAATCTCCGGGATGGTGATCTGGTAGTCGCTGAGCAGCTCCAGCAGGTAGGCCTCGAACTCGGCGTCGGAGCGATCCAGCTCGTCGATCAGTAGCACAGGCGCGCGCTCACGGCCGGCGTCGAGCGCCTCCAGCAGCGGGCGGCGAATCAGGAACTCCGGGCCGAAGACATCGCGCAGCCGCGCCTCGTTGGCGGCGCCGCTGGCGCTCTCGCTGGCGGGGCTGGCCGAGTCGTGGTTGGCCTGGCTGGTGTGATCGGCTTCGAGCATGCGAATGTAGAGGAGCTGGCGGGCGTAGTTCCATTCATAGACCGCGCTGGATTGATCGATGCCCTCGTAGCATTGCAGGCGGATCAGCCGCGTCCCCAGCAGGGCGGCCAGCGTGCGCGCCACCTCGGTCTTGCCGACGCCTGGCTCGCCTTCCAGCAGCAACGGCTTGTGGCGCTTGAGCGCGAGGAAGATGGCGGTGGCCAGCCCACGGTCGGCGATGTAGCTGTGGCTGGCGAGCGCGGTGATGACCTCATCCACGCTGGCGGGGTCGAAGCTCGTCGGCGCCGACGTAGCGGTGTCGCTCTTTTCGCTCACGATGGCTCTCCTTCGGCTCCGGCGGCGATCCAGTCTGCTGTGACCAGCATAGGTACCGATATTGTAGCACGCGGGTTCAGCGGCGCCCCAGCCCCGCCAGCAGCGCCGCCGACGGGGCTGGGGCGCGCTCGACTGACGCTGGCGCCGAACCGGGATATATGAAGCGAAATGCAGCGAAGGGCATTGTGGCGGCGCAACGGCGCGCTCCCACAATGCCCTTCGTTGTTGAAGCGCTCAGCAGATGGCGATTACGCCACACTCGGCGCGCGTCCGCCGACTCACACCACCGCGAGTGCGCTGAGCATTCTCCGACCCTGAAGGACTGCCACGCCGGATTGACACCGGGCAGGCGCTGGCATACACTTCGCCACAATCATCAGGCTGGGGGCTATCGCGTGACCACGGTTTCAGCGGTCTTCGTGGCCTGCTCGCCATGTGAAGCGGCGCCCAGCCTCGTGACGGAGAGGAGCGCTCTGTATGTCGTCGGTCATGCCGTCATTCGTAGAGCCACTCGGGCGCCCGCGTCGCCTCCGTCTCCCTCTTGCGGTTGCGGGCAATGCGCTGATCCTGGGGCTGATTCTCGCCTGCTGCAATCCCGGCGGCGCCAGCTCCACGAGCCACGGCGCCGTCACCATCTGCGCCACGGATGCGGCGCGAGCGCTCGACTTTCCCGCGGACGCCTGCTTCAACGGAACATTTCAGGCCGTGGGACAGGCTGAGTCGCTCCGCATCGCCGCCGTTGATCCGCATGGGAACCCGCTCAAGCAGCAGCAGTTGAGCGTGACCGTCGGCGGCGTCAATGCGCGCACGGCGACCGTGACGACCGATGGCGGCGGGCTTGCCACGTATACCTACACCGCCGCCAGCGCGGGAACTGACACAGTGCGGGTGGCGGCCGCCAATGACAGCGCCAGCGCGACCACGCGCCCCGCAGTGATCCACTGGATCACGCCACAGCATATGACGCATCCGTTGATTCTGGTGCATGGCATCCGCGAAGACGCTGGTGATTTCGCGCATCAGTTCAATCCCGGCGCGGTTACGGATAGCGATCAGGGCAGCGACGCGGCGGAGCAGACCTGGACCTCGCTGATCGAGGCCCTCAAGCTGGTCTATGATCCCGCTTCGATGGAGGCGTTCTGCTACGTGGATGACCCCGCCTGGGTGACGGCGCCCACCGCCTGTCCGAGCACCGAGACGGCGGGGTGTGATACCACCCTGCCGGTCGAGAGCGCCGCACCCACTGCCTGCGCCAGCCAAAGCTCAGTTGACCTGAACGCGGTGTCGCTGGCCCATGTCGTCAAGGATCTCAGCAATCGGACGGGCGGCAAGAAGGTGACGCTGCTCGCCTACAGCATGGGAACCGCCGTCGTGCGCACGCTGCTGGCGGGCTGCCTGACCTCGACAGGCGCCACCGACCAGCAGGACTGCGCGAACAGCAGCCAACTGGTGGATAGCGCCTTCTTCCTGAATGGCGCGCAGCAAGGCTCCTGGCTGCTGACCGTCAATCGCGGGCTGGACGCGGCGACGCTCACAGGGGTTGGCATTCCTGACGCCACCCACTCGCCGTTCATCTCCGTTCTCCCTCTGATCGCCCAGAACATCGACGGCGTCATCGGCGACAAGCTGGGGCTCAACGTCAACAGCGGCGCCGAGATGGATCTGACGCCGCAGAGCGCGAACATCCTCGCCCACAACAGCGTGCAGCCTGCGGCGACGGTCAACCTGTACACCTTCTACGGCGACATCGAGCTGGGCATGGCGGTGAACTTCTATGCGTACACGCTGCCTGCCGCCTCCACCCTGCCGATGGGCGATCTGGTCATGTTGGCGCAAAGTGACAACCCGCTCTCCTCGCCGCTGTGGGGCGGGGGCGCGCTCTGTGACTCGTGCGGGCCGCTGGTCAACGGGTATCACAGCAATGGACGCTATCATGCCTGGGCGCTCACCCAGCGCTACACCTTCAATATCAGCGGGCTGGCGCCACTGCTCTCAGCGCCCGATGCGGTCTCGGCGCTCCAGGGGGCGATCCAGTCGCCAGTGCAACATCTGAACGTGTCCCAGCCGACTACCCAGGCGCCTGGCTCTTCCATCCAGGTGGCGGACGCAACTGGGCGCGCGGGCGCCGCGATGACCGACATGCCGTATGAGATTCTGCTCACGCTGATGCATGGCGATGGGCTGATCTAGCGCGCAGGGGATGCAGTGGAGAGGAGGCATTCGATGACACGCTCACAGACACGGTCAACCATGCAATCCAGGCGATCCCGCGCGCTACGAGCGGAACGCTCGCAGACGACAGCGTGGGCGCCGATCTGGGAAGCGCTGCGACGCAGGACCAGCGGGCGGCTGGGGGCTGCGGCGCTGCTGCTGCTCTGCGCGGCGTTCCTGACGGGCGCGCGACTGGTCGGCGCGGTGGAAGCAGGACCCAGCCAGCCGCTGGCGCCGCTGCGCCTGAGCCCGCCAGCGGTGCTTCCGCCGCTCGCGCGCTGGGTGGATGTCCATCGCGGCACGTCCTATACGGTCGCGCTGCAAACGGGCGCCTCAAGCAGCCTGGTGGCGGTTGGCGGCTACCGGCTCACCTTCACCACGCCCGCCGGAGATCAATTGGTGGCCGCGCTCCCTATCGCGAAGCAGCCGGACGGCTCCTATACGCAGTCCACCCCGGTCAACGCCACGACAGGCGCGCTCACCTGCGCCCGGGGCATTTTGCATCTGAGCCAGAACGGCGCGGGCGCGGAAGTGATTGTCTATACACTGACGA
This sequence comes from Ktedonobacterales bacterium, assembly GCA_036559055.1. Classification (GTDB taxonomy): domain Bacteria; phylum Chloroflexota; class Ktedonobacteria; order Ktedonobacterales; family JADMIN01; genus JAKAIY01. The sequence continues at coordinate 6,701 of DATBTW010000030.1, read as the reverse complement.
CCCACTTCGACCAGTATGCGCTGGTGGCCTATGCGCATCTGAACTATGCCTCGGCGCGCGACCAGGTGGGCGCGGCGGGCGTCTGTGCAGGGCAGACGGGACAGGGCGCCGAGCAGGCGGTTGACATGCTCTCCGGCTGTACCGCCAGCGCCTGCGTAAGCCCGGTGGAGACCGGCGGGCCAACGGTCAAGGCGTTCGAGACAGCGGTGGTGAGCGCCGCCAAGCGCGGCGGCCCGCAGTCGTGGAACCAGATCTATGCTGGCTCGTCGCGGGTCATCACCGCGCAGTATGGCAGCGAGCGCTTTGGGACGCTCATCGAGCAGCAGGCGCAGAAGCACGGGCGCATCAAGTCCATCACGTCGACGAACACGTCTCCGCAGGTTCAGTTTGATGCGGCGGGCGAAGCGTACTTCGCCGTGACAGACGCGGTCGAGCTGGACAAAGGAGGTGGGAACATCACAAAGGTCACCATCACCTCCTATTACCTGCTGGAATCAGGTCAGTGGGTATTCTGGTTCTCGATGCCGGTAGGATCGTAACCCAACGAGCATTGAGAATCCAACGGGCGGCGCTGTGGTAGCGCGCAGACGCCGCCCGTTGTCCTGGCGTTTCGCAGGCGCCGATTACGCCACACGCGGCGCGCTGGCGCTGGCCACGCCGACTCGCTCGGCCAGGAACGCCTCCCAGGTGCGCTGGCCCACCGCGCGATCAGGCGCCAGATTGGCGCCAGCCCGCACCGCGCGCGCGGCCTTGCCGGGCAGCCAGATCGAGACGCTCGGTCGGCGCTGGCCCCTGGCGTGCAGATAGGCATCAAAGAGGTCACGAGCGGTGTAGATTTTCGGCCCGCCGATGTCGGGAACCAGTCCGGCTGGCTGACCCAGCGCCAGCTCGGCCAGACGCGCCGCCACCTCAGCCGTCTCGATTGGCTGGAATCGCATGCCCGCCGGGAGCGGCGCCACCGGCAGCCTGGCCATCTGCTGCGCTACCAGCAAGATTAGATCGTGGAATTGCGTGGCGCGCAGCGTCGTCCACGGCAGGCCAGAGTCGGCCACCATGCGCTCGGCGGCAAACTTGGATGCGAAGTAGCCGAACATGGCGCGGTCAACGCCGCTGACGACGGGGATGCGGTCGGCCCCGACCACCGAGATGTAGACCAGATGGCGCACGCTCGCTCGCGCTGCCGCATGAACCAGCGTGCGCGCTTTCTGCTCGTCGCCCGAGTTGCTGCCTGCGAGGTGGACGACGACGCCTGCGCCCGCCACGGCGGCCTCGATCCCCTCGCCAGTGTCCAGATTGCCCGTCACATAGTCGATGCCTGCCACAGCGCCTTTCGCCGCTGTGGGGCCGTGCCGACTGAGCGCCCGCACCGCGTAGCCAGCGTCGCGCAGGCGTGGCGTGAGCAGGCTCCCCAGCGTGCCCGTGCCGCCAGTGACCAGTATCGTCTCTGTCATGCTTGTCCTCTTTCTTCTCTCGCTCCTCGTGTCGTCGCGCGATTGGCGCCATGCTGCGAGGAAGCGTCATTGGATGTGTAGTACTGCGAGCGTTTGGCGATCATCGCGCCTCCCTGTCACATTGGTTGCGTTTCGCGGGTCACACAGAAGACACTGCACAACGGAAGGATGTGACATATGGACGGCACGGTGAATGACAATCAGTGGCTGGCGGAGCGCTTCGAGGAGCAGCGCGGCCACCTGCGCGCCGTCGCCTATCGCATGCTCGGCTCACTGACCGAGGCTGACGACGCCGTGCAGGAGAGCTGGCTGCGCATCAGCCGCGCGGGGGCAGATGAAGTGGAGAATCTGAGCGGCTGGATGACGACGATCATTGCCCGCGTCTGCCTGAATATGTTGCGAGCGCGGCGGGCGCGGCGCGAAGAATCCTTCGGGGCGCAGGCGCCTGATCCGGTCGTCAGCCTGGACGACGGCGCGCCACAGCCAGAGGAGGAGGCGCTGCTAGCCGATGCAGTGGGGCTGGCGCTGCTGGTTGTGCTTGATACGCTGACCCCCGCCGAGCGGTTGGCGTTCGTGCTGCACGATACATTCGAGCTACCATTCGAGGAGATTGCGCCGCTGGTGGGGCGCACTCCGGCGGCGGCGCGGCAGCTCGCCAGCCGGGCGCGTCGCCGCGTGAAGGGCGCCGATCTGCGCGCGCCTGACCCCGACCTCTCGCGGCAGCGCGCGGTGGTGGACGCTTTCTTCCAGGCGGCGCGCGAAGGCGAGTTCGACGCGCTGGTCGCGCTGCTCAATCCAGAGGTCGAGCTGCATGCCGACATCGGCGCGCGGCGGCCCGCCGCCACGCAGACGATTCGCGGCGCGGAGGCGGTGGCCAGGACGGCGCTGACCTTCGCCCGCCCGGCAGCCACGCTGCGCCCGGCGCTGGTGAACGGCGTCGCTGGCGTGGTCATCATGCTGGGCAACCGACCCACCGCCGTGATGGGCTTCACCGTCGTGCAGGGCAAAATCGTCGAGATTGACGCATTCGCCAACCCCGCGCGTGTCCGCCGAGTCACGGCGGCGGCGCTGGCGGAGGAGCAAGGGTAGGGTCGAGCCGACGCGCTGCCTCTCGCTTTCTAAGATCCTAATCCCAAGCGCAGTGGCGCCATGTCACGACACTGTGCCGCTTGCTCTGGATCGAGCGACTACTGGCCTATGAGCATCAGGTTACCGGTTCCGACCTGAATGGTCATCTTCCCTGTCGCGTTGGCGCCCATTGCCCCAGTGGCGTGATGTCCCGTCATGCCAGAATTCATCATGGACATGTGCCAGCCGGTGATGGTCAGGTTACCCACGCCAGTAGATGCGTCGAGTTGGGCAGGTGTATCGGATGGTAGCGTCATGGTGACGTTGCCAGCGCCGACGTGTACATCCACCAGCGATGCGCTCGCGAGGGCGCAGGTCGCCTGAATGTTACCGGCGCCCGAATTCAGCCGCGAATTACCTGAGAACGTCACGTTTTCAAGCGTCATGTTGCCAGCGCCTGTATCCAACCGGATGGCTCCGCTCATCTGCCGGGCGACGATGTTGCCGGCTCCCAGATGCAGATCCAGATTGGCCTGAGCCGGAACTGTCACGAGTAGATCGACGGCGCGGCGGGCCACCCCACCATTCGTGTTGAAGTGGCATTGCACTGTGATCGTATCGCCATTCTGGAGCACATTCACCGTCATGGAGGACAGCCCGTTTTGCGCGCTGGTAACACTGCTGCCCCAGGCGCGCTTCGTGCTTTGAATGACCACCTTGTCAACGGCGCCCGTCTGCACGGTGACATTGCCCGCCGAGTCGGTAATGATCAGGCTCGGTGTTCCGGTGACAGTGAGCGCCTGCGTTGCGCTGGTCGACACCTCGCGCTGGTTGATCGTCGAGACGAAGAAGCTACCGACGAGCGCGATGATCAATGCGACTACGAGGCCACCGAGCACGAGCATTCCGAGGATTCCACCGATGACCCATGGAACCCAATGTGACGTCCGGCGTTCGTGCGGATATGGAGCCTGCGGGGAGCGATATGGCGCCCGCGTGTAGGAATACTGGTTCTGCGGATGTTCAGTTGGGCTGGGAGGGTTCTCCATCCGCGGAGTCTCTGGAGCTGCTGCCTGCGGCTCAGACGCCGTGGCGCCGCCCTTCGATACATCACTGTTCATGGCTGACTCCTCTCTCTTCACTGCGAACCTGGCTGGGCGACGCTTCCACCCATGCGGGATACCCCGACTAAGCGTGTGTACAATGTCTTATGCGCATCTGCTAGTGAGACATGCGCGCGTCACAGCGACAGCACAGTGAGTGTCTCGCGTCTCTCGAAAGCGGCACAACTGGGCCATCCAGGCCCTCGCAGCGATAGCCATGGCGATGGGCTGCCCTCTGGCGGCAGGTGGATCGCGAATGAGACCTGGGCGCGAGAGCGCAATGTCGGCCTTCCGAGCGCGTTCGTGGGAGCGCAGCGCCGTCCCACATCGGCAGCCAATGGCTGGAACGAAGGGTCGAGCCGCCGCCACAACGAAACACTGGCAGTTAGGCGCCATTTTCGCTTCTGAAACGTACACAGACCGAAGGATGTCGGCGCGACCTCACCCCCTAACCCCGCTCCCACAGGAGCAGGGGAGCCGGAAGCCGATAGCCTTGGGGATCGTAGCTCCCCTCTCCCGCAAAGCGGGGGAGGGGCTGGGGGTGGGGGCCGCTGGACGCCGCGCGCGACTGCGGTATAATCCGAGGAGTCTCTGGGAAGCCTCTGGCGCGGCCAGGGCGGTTCATTCAATGGCCGCTCGCCGCGTGTTCCCTATCTATCGCTGGCGCGCGCGCAGCGCAAGCGAGTGTTCTCACTACCTGAAAGCGAGGCGCGAGCGAAGATGGAACCACGATCATCGCTCCAGGCTGCTCAGCTGGAATCTCCGTCGCCGCTCACGCGGATCAAGGCGCTGATCCCTGCGAACCATGCCTTGAACAACCCGCAGGGAGGCCCGCCCAACCGGCCTTCGAATACGCCCGGCGGCCCCGGTGGCCCTGGCGGCGCCAACAACAATAACCGCCCACGCACCGGCGGTAGCCTGAGCTGGATCTCACGTCTGCTGCTGCTGGCGCTGATCGTGCTGGTGGGCGTCGAGCTGTACAACTGGCTCAACGCCAGCGCCAACGGTCAGTCCATCAATATGGCCTACAGCGACTTCATCGGCTATGTCCAGAACGATGCGGTCAAGTCGGTCACGATTGACGACAGCGGCAACATCAATGGCCAGTTGACGCAGCAGATCACCTATAAACAGCAGGACGGCACGACCGTCACCTCCGATAAATTCAACACTTTCGAACACTTCTCCAACGACCAGCTCATGCAGCAGGCGCTGCACGATCACCATGTGCAGGTGTTTACCAAGTCCAGCGGGTCGAGCGACCTGTGGTTCACGCTGGCGTTCAACATCCTGCCGATCGTGGCGTTGCTGGGGTTGCTGCTCTGGTTCTCGCGAAGGGCGACCCAGAGCCAGCAGAACATCTTCAACTTCGGACGCAGCCGCGCCAAGTTGATCATGGAGGATCGCCCCAACACCACCTTCGCCGATGTGGCAGGTGTGGATGAGGCCAAGGCGGAGCTGGAAGAGGTCGTCGAGTTCCTCAAGACGCCGCAGAAGTTCCAGCGGCTCGGCGGCAAGATTCCGAAGGGCGCCCTGCTGGTAGGCCCTCCAGGCACCGGTAAGACACTGCTGGCGCGCGCTGTGGCGGGCGAGGCTGGCGTGCCGTTCTTCTCGATGTCTGGCTCGGAGTTCGTTGAGGTGCTGGTGGGTGTCGGCGCCAGCCGCGTGCGTGACCTGTTCGACCAGGCCAAGAAGGCCGCGCCGAGCATCATCTTCATCGATGAGATCGACGCCGTGGGTCGCCAGCGCGGCACCAGCCTGACCACCAACGACGAGCGCGAGCAGACACTCAACCAGTTGCTCGTGGAGATGGACGGCTTTGATTCGCGCCAGGCGGTCGTGGTGATCGCGGCGACCAACCGTCCCGACAACCTCGACCTGGCGCTGCTGCGTCCGGGCCGCTTCGACCGCCGTGTGACGGTGGATCGCCCCGACTGGAAGGGTCGTCAGGCGATCCTGAGCATCCATGCGCGCGGCGTGCCGCTGGCGACGGATGTGGACTTGCTGACGCTGGCCCGCGCCACGACCGGCATGGTCGGCGCCGACCTGGCCAACCTCGTCAACGAGTCTGCTCTACTGGCTGCGCGCCGCAATCTGGATCGCGTGAACATGCGCTGCTTCTTCGACGCGCTGGATCGCATCCAGCTTGGCGCCGAGCGGCCGCTGGTGCTGACGGAGGAAGACCTGCGCGTCGTGGCGGTGCACGAGGGCGGCCACGCGCTGGTCGGCCTGCTGACGCCGCATTCCGATCCAGTGACGAAGGTGACAATCGTGCCACGCGGCCAGGCGCTGGGTGTCACGCAGTACACGCCGCTGGATGACCGCTACAACTACTCCAAGGCGTACCTGTTCGGGCGTATCATGACGGCGCTCGGCGGGCGCGCAGCGGAGGATGTGGTCATCGGCAGCATCACCACCGGCGCGGAGAACGACTTCCAGCAGGTGACGGCCATCGCGCGCAATATGGTGGCGCGCTGGGGCATGAGCGAGCGTGTGGGCCTGGTCTCGTTCAGCGACCGCCCCAGCCCCTTTGGCAACGGTGGCGACATGGGCCAGCGCGACTACAGCGATGCGACGGCGACGATGATCGACGAGGAGACGCATCTGCTGGTGGAGACCGCCTACAAGCAGGTCAGGGCGATGCTGTCCGAACATAAGGTCACCCTGGAGCGTATCGCGCTGGAGCTACGCCGCCACGAGACGCTCGATGCGAAGCAGCTCGCCCAGATTCTGGTGGAGACGGGCGTGAGCCTGGCGGAGGTCGCGCCGACCACTGGCGCGGAGACATTGCCCGACAACGGCGCGGCTCCGGCCATAGGCCAGCCCGACGCCGACAACGGCGACAATGGCGGAACGACATTCGCGCCTGGCCTGCCTGGCGTTGGCACGAACAACATGCCGCCAAACTAGGCCGGCGCCAGCACAAGCGATGGCGGGCTGGGAACCCTTTGGGGCGCCCAGCCCGCTTTCGTGCTGCCTGCGAGGCCGTTTGCCGCTGCCTGGCGGGGCGGGCTATCATGCGACAGGTGTAGCAGGTGATGACGAGGCAGCCGAAAGGAGTTGACGCCATGCGGATAGG
>DATBTW010000029.1:0-2480 GCA_036559055.1 Ktedonobacterales bacterium | reverse complement strand
GAGCGCCAGAATCAGCGTCGTTACCAGCGCCCAGACCATGAAGCCCGTCAGCAGGCGCGAGCTGAAGCCGCGCGCGGCGGACGTGGACTCGGCCACCCAGCCGCCGATGAAGAACGCGATCAGCCCCGCGATTAGCGTCGAAATGGCGCTGGTCGTGGTCGTCCCGCCGCGCCCGGCGGTGATCAGCCCCAGGCCGACGCCCAGGAACTCCAGCACGAGGAAGATCGTGAAGGCCGTCAGCGTACCGGCCCAGATGCCACCCCAGCGCACGCGGTCGCCCGGCACAGCCTCACCCGGCGCTCTGGCGCTCATTGGCTCAGCCACCGCCCCCATTGGCATCATCGGGCGCTCGTCAGGGCGCTCGATGGGACGCTCCACGGGGCGCTGATCCACGGGCTGTTCCAGCGGTCGCTCCACGGGCATGGTGCGTTGATCGTCGCGCAGGTTGGGATCGGGAACGCGCTGATCGCGCACTCCCGGCTGATCGATCGTGTTTTGAGACATGATTGCCACCTTCCTTGGCCCGCCTGTGGAGTAGTCGTCGCTTCCCCGAACGCTCGGCGCCGGAGGCTGATGGCGGCCAGCTCGGAGCGTTCCTAACGCTCGCCACAGGCGGCTCAACTACGGGTTGTGCAAGTTCGTGGCCAAACTCGATGCCACCGCGCGATCAGCGTGTGGCTTCCACGCCCGCAGGCGCGTTCAGGCCGCCCTCGACCATCTGTGCGAACATGGCGGCGATCTGCTGGTGGGTGTAGGGGCCGCTGCTCTGATACCACTGCGAGAGCCAGTTGCACATGCCCAGCAACCCGAAAGCGGCGATCTTGGCGTCAATCGCCCGCGAGAAGACGCCCGCCACCTGCCCCTCTTCGATGATCTGCTCGAAGTAGCGCTCGTAGGTCTTCTTGCGCTCCACAATCTCGCGCGCGAAGGGGCCAGAGAGATGGGGATGCTCGCGATAGAAGACCATCATGGCGGGTGAGCGGCTGGCGGCGACGCTGACATGGTGGGCGATGGCGCGGCTCAGCTTCTCATCGGCGGCCGCCTGCGAGCGGGCAATCTCCGCCAGCGGCTCTTCGCTGGCGGTCAGCACCATCAGGTAGATGTGGCGCAGGATGTCTTCTTTATTCTTGATGTGGTAGTAAAGGGCGCCCTTGGTCGCGCCAAGCTGATCGGCGATGTCGTCAAGGCTGGTGGCGCCGAAGCCGTTGCGCGCGAAGAGGTCAGCAGCGACGTTGACGATGGCTTTCTGCGAGAGACGCGCGCGACCCGTCGTTTTTGACCGACTGGTCTTTTTCGTCGCCGCTGCGTGTTCCGGGTTGTTTCCCGCCATAGATGGGCGCCTCCTCTTCAGCGCATGCTCTCCTGTGAGCATACTGTGATGCGCCGCATATGTCAACTCAATTCCCACCTGTTGGCGCCTTTCGGATCGTGCGAGCGCGGCATAGTCGCGGCTTCCGGCGTTGCGAAGGAGCTTGCTAGGCGCCGGGCAAGGGCTTGACACTGCGCGGAGGATTGTGTATCTTTCTACCAGTTGTTCAAATTGTGTGCTGGTTGTGATGTCAGGCGTCACGCTGACACACCTGATACGCCCTGGCTGTCCAATGCGCCGAACGTGTCGTCTCTGCACGGCGTCTCGCGGGCCGCTCACTTCTGGGCGCCCGACGACCGTCGAGACCAAGGAGTATCCTCACGATGGCTACTGTCACTGCGCCACTCAGCGAAGCGGCCGTTCAGGAGCGGCTGCGCAAGCAACAACTCGTCGAAACCGTCGAGCATATGAGTCCGGCCTATCTGGAGGGCATCAAGCGCATCCTGACGGTCTCAGCAGATACTGAACTGATCAGCGCGCCCGCCTACTACCACGCCGCGGTACACGCCCCCTCGCTCAATGCCTTCGGGTCGGCGGTCTCCATCATCCAGGATGAGCTGGCCCACGCCCACATCGCCTATCGCCTGCTGCGCGACCTCGGCGTCGACTCTGATGAGCTGATCTTCGAGCGCGAGCCGCGCAAGTTCAAATATCCCTACGCCTTCGATGTGCCGCTGGATAGCTGGGTCGAGATGATCGTCGCCAATGCCTTCTACGACCGCGCAGGCTACACCTTGCTGGGCGATGTCCACCGCAACACGACGTTTGGCCCATGGAAGCGCGCGCTCGTCAAAGTGGACAAAGAGGAGACCTTCCACTTGCGCCACGGCGAGCAGAACATGCGCAAGATCAATCAGACCGCCGCTGGCCACGACGAGTTGCAGGCGGCGGTGGACTGGATGTTCCTGCTGACGGTGGAGTGGTTTGGCCTGCCAGACAGCCTGAAGAAGCACGCCGAGCAACTCGCCTATGGCTTCAAGGGCCACAGCAACGATGAACTACGCCAGATTTGGATGTCTACCGCCGTGCCACTCTGCGACGAGTTGGGCTTGAAGGTTCCGGCGCACTTCGACGCCGAACAGAACAAGTACATCGTCCACGACCCGTTCCC
>DATBTW010000028.1:0-13787 GCA_036559055.1 Ktedonobacterales bacterium | reverse complement strand
CGATTGATCCTGGAGGCAGCCTATCAACTCTTCACGACGCGCGGCTATGAGGGCGCCACGATGGAAGCGCTCGCGCAGGCGGCTGGAGTCGCCGTAGAGACGGTATATGCCGCATTCGGCAGCAAACGAGCAGTGCTTGCACAGCTCGTGGACACTGCGGTGGGAGGAGATGACGAGCAAATTGCACTGCTTGATCGTCCAGAGCAGCGACAGGTACGCGAGGAGACGAATCAACAGCAGCAAATCCGCTTCTTTGCGCATGGCATGTGCGAGATCATGGGGCGGGTTGGGCCACTTTTCGGAGTGATGCGCGGGGCGTCGCTCGCCGAGCCTGAGATCGCCGAGCTACTTCAGCGATTGCTGCACACCCGCCACGAGACCCTTGCGGAGTTTGTGGAGTGGGTACAGCGCAACGGCCCATTGCGCACAGGTCTCTCGACAGAGCAGGCGACAGACACGGTATGGGCGTTATCCAGCGCGGAGGTACACCACCTGCTCACGGTGGATCGTGGCTGGACGCCAGAGCGATACGAGCAGTGGCTCTCCAGCGCGCTTATCGCTCTGTTGTTGCCCACAGCCGCCAGTCCCGCGTGAGCCGGACTGAGTTCGGTCGTTGGCTCCCATCGCCGAACGCGCAAGTGGCGGGTTCCTCTGCGCACTAGGAGCATGCGATGGAGTCACTTCCGCTGCCGGCGTTATTCCGCGCGCCAGAGGGTGAGTGTCGCGTCGGCGTAGTTCAGCGCCGCCAACGAAGAGCCGCGTGGTGACCACGTGATCGGCGGCAGATCGCCATTGCCACTGAAATTGACCATCGTGCGATTGATCGGCAGCTTGGCGACGATGGCGCCCGTTTGCGTGTTGAAAACCGTCACCTTGACGACAGGCTCGGCCAAATTGAAGTCCTCGTTGGGGAGCATCGTCGCCAGTTCCTTTCCGTCGGCGCGCCAGGCGATGTCCAGGCCATTAAACTCCGGCGGTTGCCCTGACTTCACGATCCAGCCTTTCTGGGCCGCCGCCAGCGCCGCGCTGAACGCCTTGTCGGGCGGAGCGACGGGAGTGGAATCGCAGACTTGCTGACAGCCGTAGGTCGGGAAGGCGTGGGCGCCGCCGGGCAGCCGCACCACCAGGGCGGCGGGCAGCGCGAGGTAGCGGCCATCAGGCGACCAGCGCGCAGCGCTGGAGCCGAAGAGCCAGTCCTGCGGCACATATTCATCTGGCGGGCCTTGCACGTTCTCGTTGCTGGCAATCGCGTCGATCGGGCTAATCACGCCCGCCTGCCAGACGCTCACGGCCTCTTTCCCTGTCGCGCCTGCTGGAGCGGGAGCGAGCGAGCCATCGGCGTCCCAGGCATAGGTGGTGGCGGGCGCCAGACTTTCGATGGTCTGGACGAGTTTGCCGCTCCGGATGTCCCAGATGCGGATGGCGGGAGTGTCCATCGTTGGCGGCAGCGGCGTCGCATCGGGCGTGTAGCGCGCCGTATCATGGGCGAGGGTGATGGTGACCAACCCGTGTGGCGCATTAGCCGCTGGAGCCTGGTAGTAGGTATAGCCGACGCTGAAGGTCAGCGACGCGCCATCGGGCGACCAGGCGAAAGGCGAGGGGATGAGCGTGGTGGGAAGGCCCTGCTTCGAGAGCAGTGAGTACAGCGTGACGCTGTTCGCCAGCTTGCCCGTGCGCGCGTCGAGGATGGCCAGTTCCGGGCCGCCCGTCTGTTGGTTGCCGCAGTCGCCAAGCGTCGCCCACAGCGCGATCTGCGTGCCATCGGGAGACCAGGTTGGATCAATCGGGCAACTGAAGTTGTAGGCGCCAAGATCGATGCTGCGCACCGGCGGCATGGGTGGCGGTGGCGCAATCTTCGCTGTGGGCTGCCTGCCTCTGAGCGCCCACACACCTGCGCCCACCGCCACGAGCGCGATCACCAGCGCGGCCAGCGCGATGGGCAGCGCGCCGCGTCGCTGGCGTCGCTGCGGGCGCAGACGGCGCGCCACCGCAGCCACATCCTGCGGCGGACGCTGCCGAGAGTCGTGTGGCGGGTGATTGGGCGGCGCTGCGACGCGCGGCAGGCGCAGCGTCTCATCCTGCTCTGGGGCTGCGCGGCCAGGTTGCCGTGGTTGCCCGGGCTGGCGGGCGAGGTTACGTAGCGCCGCCTGTCGCCGCTGTTGCTGGCTCTGCTGGCTCTGCTGGCCCCATTGGCTGCCCTGGTCATCGCGCCCATCATATGGCATACGGTGTCGCCTCCCTCGTCGCTGTGTGCCGCCATGATAGCAAAGAACCAGTTGGCCAACAAGGGGCGCGCGTCAGCATCCACTCGCATCCGTCGGCATGCGCCCGCAACTCGGCATGATTTGCGCGTGACCTGATGTAATGAGAGCCAGCCCCGCGCTCTCACGCCACAAGGACGAAAGGTGGATGAAGACGCCCTATGACCGGAAAGGATTCACGAGACATGGCGCAACATGCTGATGATCGGGTCGCGGTGATTGCGACAGACGGCTTCGAGGAGGCGGAACTGACCGAACCAGTCAAGGCGCTCCGTGCGGCTGGCCTGAAGGTTGACATCATCGCGCCGCACAGTGGGAAGATTCAGGGTTACAAGCATCACGAGAAGAGTATCACGGTCGAGGTTGGTCGCACGCTCGATCAGGCCAACCCCGATGACTATATCGCCGTCGTGCTGCCAGGTGGCGCGCTCAACGCCGACGCCCTGCGGATGAATACTGAGGCGCAGGCCTTCCTGCGGGCGATGGACGATATTCACAAGCCGATGGCGGTCATCTGCCACGCGCCCTGGGAGCTGGTGTCGGCGGGGCTGGCGCATGGCCGCACGATGACGAGCTGGCCAACTCTGCAAGATGACATCCGCAATGCGGGCGGCCAGTGGGTGGATCGCGAGGTCGTGGTGGATGACAACCTCATCACCAGCCGCAAGCCTGACGACCTGCCCGCCTTCAATCGCGAGCTGATTCAGCGGCTGACCAAGCAGCATAGCTCGGTCGCCGCTGGCGATCTGCCGGCGGGCGATACGGCAGGCGGGCGAGTGGCAGCCAGCGAGCGCGCCGAGGCCACCCGGCGCGCGGACGACACTCAGCGCCATCCGCGCCAGCACACCGGCCCCACGGCGCGCGGGTAGCGCCCGCGCGCCACAGCCTACTCAGAGCGATAGCCCACCCCTCGGCGCGCAACCGAAGGGTGGGCTATCCGCCTGCGACTGGGCTGGCGGCTCGGAACCGCGAGATCCGCCTCCCCCTGTCCCCTCTCCTCGCGGGAAAGGGGACAGGGGGAGAGGTTCCCGTCAGACGGTGTAGATCTCGGGGTCATCTGATGGCGGCGGGGCGCTGGACTGCTCGCCGCGTCGTTCGCGCGCCTCTGAGGTCAGAACCCGCTCTACCATCTGCTCGAAGGTCGGCGCATCGATCTCGCCCAGCGCGTAGCGGTGGCGCAGCGTCTCGATGGCGGAGGGCTGCGGCGCGACGTATGCCGCTGGCGCCGCCATCGCTATGCGCCAGCGCGGGATGATCCAGCGCATCGCCGCCCAGATCGCCAGCCCCGCAATCCCCAGCCACAGGAGCAACGACAGCCCTGTAAAAGCCAGACTCAGCCACATATGCCCGCCATCAAAGAATGGCCCAGGCCCGAAATCTCTCCCCGGCATACGTACCGTACCCCTCTCTCTGCGTCGGCGTGAGCCGCTGCCCCGCGCCGAGTGGTCTCATCACGCTCGCAGGAGCAGCGTATGCGCGCGAGATGGGGAGATGATGAGCCTGCCATGAGAGACTTCACATGCGTGGCTGGCGGTCGCGTCGGTGCTTATCTGGCCTGTGCCGCCGCGACCTCGTCGATCTCCTCCGCGCTGAGGCGGAATGCTCCCGCGCCGATGACGCCATCGAGCTGCTCAGGGCGACGCGCGCCGACGATGGCGCCCGTCACCTCGGGCCGACGTAGCGTCCACGCGATGGCGACCTCGCCTGCGGTGCGCCCATGGCGCGCGCCGATGTCGCGCAGCGTCTCCACCAGATAGAGGCTACGTGAGAGCTGCGGCTCGGCGAACTGCGCGCTATGGCTGCGCCAATCGTCGCGGGGCAGCGCCGCGACACGCGCGCGGGTCATCTTGCCCGAGAGCAGGCCAGAGGCCATCGGCGAATAGGCGAGCACGCCGATGTGATGGCGCTGGCAGAACGGCAGCGTCTCATCTTCGATGGCACGGTCGAGCAACGAATAAGGTGGCTGCAGCGAGGTGATCGGCGCGATCCGCTGGACGCGCTCCATCTGGCTGACGCTGAAGTTCGAGACACCAAGCGCGCGCACCTTGCCCTCGCGCTGTAGCTCGGCCATCGCCGCCCAGCCTTCCTCGATCTCGGTGTCGGGATTGGGCCAGTGCATCTGGTAGAGGTCGATGCGCTCGACCTGCAAGCGGCGCAGGCTGGCCTCGGCCTCGCGCTTCACCGACGCCTTCTTCAGGCTGCTGCTCACCTTGCGCTGCTCATCCCAGATCAGCGAGCACTTGGTGAAGATATAGGGGCGCTGGCTGATGCCCTGCAGGGCGCGGCCCACCACCTCTTCGGAGCGGCCCAGGCCGTAGACGGCGGCGGTATCGATCCAGTTGACGCCCATATCCAGCGCGCGATGGATTGTCGCGATGGAGTCGTCGTCATCCTGGGAGCCCCAGCCCGATTCCCAGTTTCCGCCGCCAATCGCCCAGGTTCCCAGGCCAATCGGGGTGATCGTCAGATCGCTCGCGCCAAGTTGTTGAAGTTCCATAGAAGTATTGACTGGCATGACGCCACTCTCCCTGTTGTGGTCAGATTCGCATCATTGCGAACCCTGCGCGTCGTCGCGCCAGTGTATCTGGAGGTTGTCTGAAGGTTGTCTGCATGCGCTCCTTCTGCGCTCCCATGTGGTCGCCGTTCTGGCCGTCTCCGCTACCACATTTCCGGCGCCACAATGTTGTATTCTACCGCGCCCTGGCCAATCTGGCGATTGTCGTTGCTCTGGCGTCCCATTGACAACGCCCGTTGTGCCATGTTACTATTCAGTCGCGCGTAGTAATTGGCGCGATATAGTGTGGTACGTAGTAGAGGGGAGCGAGTGATCGCCAATGCCGAATGGAGCTGATGCGCTGGGCGATCTGGGCCGGTTCTCGGACCCATCGCTGCTGATCCTCTCCAGTCTGGCGAGCGGGTCGAAGCACGGCTACGCCATGATGGAGGATATTCACCAGTTCAGCGGCACGCTGCTGGAGCCTGGCACGCTCTACGGCGCGCTGACCCGCCTGGAGCGGCGCGGCTGGATTGCGCCGCTGCCCGCAGAGGAGCGACGCCGCCCGTACCGCATCACGGCGGCGGGGCAGGCGGCGCTGCGCGAGCAACTGGCGACGATGGCGCGCATCGTCAGCGTGGCGCAGGCGCGCCTGGCGCCGGGAGTGGGGTGAGCCAATGACCACGATACATCAGCATCCTCCGGCAGCTGCGGCGCCTCGCCAGCGTGGCGTCAACCTGCTGCTGCGGCTCTACCCCGCCGCGTGGCGCGCACGCTACCAGGATGAGCTGGAAGCTGTGCTGGAGCAGCACACCATCACCTTCGCGACGATTGTCGATCTGCTGTGGGGCGCGCTCGATGCGCGGCTGGATCCCGCCTTCACCAGCGAGAGGATGTTTCGTCCTATGAGCCGTCTACGCGCGAGCGCGGTGGCGCTCTTTCTCACATTCGCCGCTTTCATCCTGGGTTATGGCGCCTTCACGCGCCTGACCGATCCGCGCGCTCCGTTCCTGGATGCCGCGCAGGCGCATCCTGAGCTGCTCATCGCGCTGAACGTCGTCGCCGATGCGACCGCTCTGGGGCTGCTGGCGCTGGCGCTGGGCGGCGTTCCCATCGTGCTCGACATCGCGCTGCGGGCATGGCGCGAGCGCGCCTGGCGCACGCTGGTGTTTCTGGCGCTGCCCGTGGCGCTCCTCGCGGTGGCTGGCGCCTTTGGCTATGTCGCCAATAACAATCTGCTCACCTATCATCGCAATGGCTACGTCATCGGTACGCCAGGCGACATTGCCGTGCTGATCATCGCGGGCGTGTTGGCCTTTGGCGCGGGGTTGGTGGCCACGGTGGTGGTCGGCTGGACGGTGGCGCGCAGCCAGATCAGCCTGGGCGTGCTGCGCTATGCGCGCTGGCCCGCGCTACTGCTGACGCTCAGCATGGCGGCGGCCACGGGCGCGGTGATCTACTGGGGCGCGCAGTCTTTCATCGTGTCGCGCTGGCTCTTCAACGGGTACGCCAGCGCCTGCGGGACAGCCTGCCCCGGCGGTGTGGAATATACCAACCAGATCGACGTGATCAGCCTGAGCGTGGTCGCTGGCTGGATGCTGCTGACGGTGGTGATCGCCGCCGTGTATCTCGCGCGCGGCTTCCGCACGCCGCCCAGCGCGCAGCCTGCCGACCTGCCAGACACGCCCGCGCCTGCCCCGGCGCATGCCTAGGCTGCCCAGGCGGTCCGCAGCTCAGAGGCCAGCGGTGGCGCGGGTGACACGTCGCCTGCTCCACAGCAGCAACGCAACCCACACGAGGAAGACACACGCCTCCAGCGGGAGGCTATCGGGCAGGTCGGCCTCGGCGCCGCGCCGCAGCGTAGCATGCGGGCGTATCTCGCCGATGCGCCGCTGGTCATCCAGCAGGTGATAGTCGCTGCGCAGGGGTGATGCGGCACACAGCGTCAGTCGCTGCGGCCCCACCTGCACCAGGAACTCGCGGCGCAGCGGGTCGCGCTGGGTGGCGCTGGCCACGACGGCGCCGTCGCTGTCGGCTTCGAGCGTGAAGTGGTCGCGCAGGACGCCGGTGCGCCGCAGGCGATAGCGCTGCTTCCCGATGGGCGCGGCGGTGGATGGGCCAAACGCGGGAAAACTGATCTCCGTTACCAGCGCGCCGTCGCCCAGCAGGCGATAGCGCCGCGCCAGTCCGCCCTGTGGCTCCGCCGTCATGCGCATGGAATCACCGTCCTCCTGATTCATCCTGAATCGTCGAGCCGCTTCCGTAGCATCGTCCTCACCAACATAGTAGTCACGCATGCGCGGTCACGGCGCGCTGCCCATAGACGTGTAGGAGACTTGTCCATCCGGGCGGATGATGAGGATGTAGACCTGGCGACCGGGAAAGGCGCGTTGCAGCGCGGTGATGTCATCGTACCTGCTGGCCTCGGCGTAGAGCACATCGCCTTGCAGCAGCGGATCATTCAGCGCGAAGAGTGTGTAGCGATAGAGTTGGTCGTCGCTCGTCACCAACAGCGCATGATGCAGCGGCGGGTTGGCCAGCGCGCCCATCTGGATGACCCGACCGGCGCTCATACCAGTGAAATCGGTGTGCAGCGCGATCTGGCGCGGCAGATAGTAGATGAATGTGCAGGCCAGCAGCGCCAGCGCCAGCACGCCCGCCAGCGAGCCGCCGCTGGCCCAGGCCGGTCGCACGACTGACCGTGTCACGCCGAACCCGCGCAGGAGCGCGAGCCGCCGCCGCCCGGATTGCAGCGTGGCGCCCCATCTGGCGCCCCGATCGCGAGCGGCCATGCCTGCCTCTGCCAGCGTCAGCAGGCCGCGCGCCGTGAGGATCAGGAAGAAGGGCAGCGACTCGTAGAGATAGCGCGGGCCGAGGTAGATGCCGTGATAGAAGTAGCCGATGAAGGCGCAGGTCATGGCGGCGGCGCCCAGCAACAGCAGGCCATCGGCGGCGCGCGCGCGGCGCGACAGGAAAGGAATCAGCAGCAGGGCCAGCGTTAGATAGAAGGGCCAGCCGTAGAGGTCGATGGCCAGGCTGGCGAGCAGTTCATCGACATTGACGAAGCCGGCGGCGAGAGTGTGCTGGCCATAGAAGCCGACCCCCTGGCCAAAGCCGTAGTGGTCGCCGGGGAAGAAGAGCTGGCGCGGGGTGGTCAGCAGTGAGCCTGTCAGCAGCGTATTGTAGCCGAGGTAGGCGTCCAGGCCAAGGGCGAGGATGGCCAGCAGGGTTAGCGTGGGCGCCAGCCAGCGCCGCCAGCGCAGCGTGCGCAGGTTGGGCCAGCCGCCGCCGCGCCGCAGCCAGCCGCGCCAGCCGAACCACAGCGCGCCCACGGCGACGACGGCGATGAAGATGACGCTGGTGTCGCGGGTGAGCAGCGCCATCAGCCAGAGCAGCGCGGCCAGTGGCAGATACCACACCCCACCACGCCGCGCGGCGCCCTCCTGGCTGCGCAGCAGCGCCCACCAGCCCCAGACCAGATAGAACAGCGCAATGGTATGGCTGAGGTAGCTGGCGGCGAGATAGCTGTAGAAGGGCGAGAGCGCGCCCAGCAGCACGGCCAGCGTCGCCACGCGGCGGTCGAAGAGGCGCCGCGCGATCAGCCCGATGCCCAGCAGCGCCAGTGTGCCCATCAGCGGCTCGACCAGCCACGGCGCCCCCAGCCTGACCCCTACCGCCAGCGTCAGCGACGCCCCCGGCTCATATTGTGGGAACCACTTGCCGTCGTGGATGACCATGAACGGCCCGCTGAAGTTGTTGAGCAGGGCGGGGACGGGCGCGAAGAGGCGTCCCGCCGCGAAGATGCGCGCGCCGAAGAGATACGCGGCGGCGTCGTAGATGTGGGGCAGCGCGTGATACTGCGCCAGCGCGATCCTCACGACGAAGGCGAACGAGGCAGCCAGCGCGACCAGCCCGATAGGATGTATCGCCTGGGTCAGCGCACGCCAGCCAGCGCTGCTCGCGCGTCGCGTCCACTGATAGGCGCGCACGAGGCCGGCTGAGGCGCTCAAGCCGCGCGGCGGACGCAGGCTGGCCCGTTCCGTTACATCATCATCTGCGTCATTGGCGATGACATCTTCAGCGGCGGGGGTGGGATCGCCCGCGTCGCTGGCGCCAGAGCGAGGGCTTAGCGCGCCAAGCGCCAGCCCCACCAGCCACTCGCCGCCGCAGACCAGCCCCAGCAGCGCCAGCGCCCACAGCGCCAGCCGCACGATGAAATCCGCCGTCACCGCGGCGAAGGGCGCGGCGTCGGCGGGGAAGAACGTTCGCTGCGAGTCGTCGGGCTGGCCGGGCGCTGAGCGCGTGACATCCACATAGTGATCGTTGCGGTCGATGGTCAGCGTGACGACGCTGCGGTCGCTCATCAGCAGCGTCAGCGCGATGGGCGTCTCTGCCCGCTGGACCTGCGCGCTGATACGCTGGGCGCCCGCGCCCGTCGGCGCGAGGATGCGCGCGCCACTCAGCGGCGGCTCGTCCACGCAATGCGCGCCTGCGCAGAGGTCGCGCCAGCGGCTGAGGCCATCCAGGTCGCGCATCCAGGCGTAGAAGCGGTAGTAGGGCGTATTGGCGATGCTTTTGAGGTAGGTGGTGTCGAGTGTGAAGTTGTTCGCGCTGTCCGTGCCATCGAGCTGATATTCGTGGATGAGCGGGTCGCGCGGGAGGATGGCCACCGAAACGATGCGCGCATGCAGGGGCAGCCCCACAGGCGCGGCGCCCGCCACAGCGACCGTCAGCGAGTCGCCGTCAGCGCTGACGCTCACGGGCAGCCTGACCTGATAGAGCAGCGCATCGAGCGCGAGCAGCGTGACGAAGAGCGCCGCCAGCGCCAGCAGCCAGCGACGTGGCCCACGCCGCGCAACAGGCGCCGCTGGTCGGATCGCCTGCGAAACGGGCGCCTGCCGTTGCCGCGACCGCATCTGTCACCTCGCTCCGCCTGCGCTCACGTCCCACCACGCCACCACGCGCCGAGCATGCGTCCAACCCTGGCCCAGTGTAGCATAGACCTCTCCCCGTGTCCCTCTCGCGCCCAGGGGGAGCATCTGCTGAGCGTATCGCGTGTGGCGAGAACCTCACCCGCTGTCTACCTCTCCCACGGGGAGAAGGCGGACCTGTGGCAGAGATACGGCGCGTGGCCCAGGCATTTCGATGGCGAACCCTGCGCCAGCGGTGGATGCGTCTGCCTGTGGTGCGTCTCCTCTCGGAGGGGGTCAGGGGGAGAGGTTGCGCGCCAGTTCGCCACGCGCGCGATCCCTGCCTACTGGCGCCGTCGGCGTCTCTCCGCAGGCGCTATACTGTACAGGTTCTGCGTGTGGGGCGCGCAGAGCGCAGTGGCGCACAGGGGGACTTTGGCGATTGGCTATCTCGGATGATCGTGGCGAGGGCGCTGGGCCAGCAGAGGCCGAGACGCTCGCCGCCGAGGCGCGTCGCGCCGCCACACGCCAGCGCGCCAACGATCCCTACGCTGCGCTCCGCTTCCGCGACTTCCGCTACCTGATGGCCAGCGCCTCACTGGCGACGCTGGGCGAGCAGATGTTGACCGTCGCGATTGGCTGGGACATCTACTCCCGCACGCATTCCGCGCTGATGCTGGGCTTCGTGGGGCTGGCGCAGTTCGCACCGGTGCTGGCGCTCTCGCTGGTGGCCGGGCACGCCGCCGACCGCTTCGACCGCCGCGCCACGGCGATGCTCTCCCAGGGGCTGATCGGCCTCACCTCGCTGGGGCTGGCGACTATCGCGCTGACACACGGGCCGGTCGCGCTGATCTTCGTGCTGCTGGCGCTGCGCGGTGTGGGCGAGGCGTTCAATGTGGCCGCATCGGGCGCGATGCCGCCGCAGACTGTGCCGGTCGAGACGTTCGAGAACGCCGCCTCGTGGAGCAGCAGTTCCTGGCAGCTCGCCGCCGTCATCGGCCCGGCGCTGGCTGGCCTTGTCATCGCGCTGCATGGTGACGTTACGCCCGTCTACTTCTTCGATGCGCTGGCCGGGCTGGCCTCCATCGTGATGATTGGCCGCATTCGCGGCAGGCAGGCTTCTCAGTCGAGCGAGCCGATGACGCTGGCCGGGCTGATGGGTGGCGTGCGCTTCATCTTGCGGACCAGGGTGATCCTGGCGGCGGTGACGCTGGATATGGTGGCTGTGTTGCTGGGTGGCGCGACCACGCTGCTGCCGATCTTCGCCATCAGCATCCTGCATGTGGGGGCGCAAGGGCTGGGCGTGATGGTCGCCATGCCGAGCATCGGCGCCATCTGCATGGCCACCCTCCAGGCATACCTGCCGCCCTTCCGCCACGCCGGGCGCACACTGCTGCTGGCGGTGGTGGCCTTCGGCGTCGCCACCGTCATCTTCGGCTTCTCGCGCTCGTTCCCGCTCTCGCTGGCGGCGCTCTTCGCGCTGGGCGCGATGGACAATATCAGCGTCGTCATCCGCAAAACGCTGCTGCTGCTGCGCACGCCCGACATCCTGCGCGGGCGGCTCTCGGCGGTCAATAACGTCTTCATCGGCGCATCGAATCAGCTTGGCGGATTCGAGTCAGGCGCGCTAGCGGCGGCGATTGGCCCGGTGGGCGCGGTGGCGCTTGGCGGCATCGGCTCGGCGCTGGCGGTCGGCGCCATCGCCTGGGCCTGGCCAGAGTTGCGCACGCTGGGCCGCATGACAGCCATCGAGAAGGACGAGGCGGATGAGGCGAACGCGGCGAGCGCGGCGGATGAGCAGCCAGCGGCGGGCGCGGTCGGCGGCTGAGCGCGCGCATATCAGGCGTATACTAGCGGGGCCAGCGGCGCTAGTATACGCTGGCACAACTGAATGATAGCGCTACGTCGGCTGGCTGCTCATGCCGCGCTGCAGGTTGACCTTCCCGTGCCATCGCGGCGCGCTGATCATTCATAGGCTGCTCATCCAGCAATCCAGCAATCCACAGAAGGGGACGAGGATGGACTTCAGCGAGGTCATGCGCAAGCGGCGCATGGTGCGGCGCTTCACCAGCGAGCCGGTCGCTCCGGACGCCATCGAGCGCATCATGGATCTGGCGCGGCGCGCGCCCAGCGCGGGCTACACGCAGGGGCAGTCGTTCGTGGTGGTGACGGACCCGGCGACGCGCCGCGAGATCGCGCGCATCTGCGGCGAAGATGAGTATACCGCCGAGGGTTTTGATCCTTTCATCTCGCAGCCGCCCGTCATCGTCGTGCCGTGCGTCAGCGAGGCCGCCTATCACCGCCGCTATCAAGAGCCAGATAAGCTGGATGAGCAGGGCGCCGAGACGGAGTGGCCCGTGCCGTACTGGTTCATGGATGCTGGGTGCTCGGTGATGGGGCTGCTGCTGGCGGTGGTCAACGAAGGGCTGGCGGCGGGCTTCGCGGGCGCGCCCACGACCGAGCGCATGGGCGAGCTGCGCCGCCTGCTCAACATACCAGATGAGGTGACGCCAGTGGGCGTCGTGCCGATTGGCCACGGCGCGCAGGACAAACCCTCGCCCTCGCTCAAGCGCCGACGCAAGCCAGATGGCGACGTCATCCACCACGAGCGCTGGTAGATGACGCGCACGCGACAGGAGATTGTGCGGCGGGCCTCCGCGTTGTGGGCGCGGACGTCGCACAGGCTCTCCGCCGCGCTGGATGCGATTCCGGTGGGCATCGTCACGCTGGGCGTCGGGATCATCGCGCTGACCGCCTCGAATCGGCTGCCCGTCTGGCTGGCGCTGCCCACGCGCGACCTCCAGGTGGCGCTGGCGGGCGCAGGCGTCTCCGCTGGCGCCTCGGCAACCCTTGGCGCGGGCGTCAGCGCGGCGCTGACCTTCCTGGCGCTGCTGGCGGCCTCTGGTCTGCTGCTGGCCGCCGGGCAAAGCACGCCGCCGGGCTGGCTGCGACGCGCGGCGCGCTGGCTGGCCATCCCCGTGCTGCTGTGGTCGCTGGTGGCGTCGCTCCAGACGGCGGTGATCCTGGGGCGAGGGTTGGCCGCCAGCGCGACGCAAAGCCCGCCCGCCTACACCGCCGACGAGATGTACTACAACCAGTACAGCGCGCGCCTGTTGCTTGCTGGCGTCAACCCCTACACCGACGCCGATGCCCATCTCAGCGCGGCGATGACCTTCTTCCACATTCGCGGCTTCACGCCCATCGCGCGTGGGCGCTTCAGCGATCCGCGCCACACGCCGACGGGCCATGAGATGCGCGCAGTGGCCGCTGAGTACCAGGCGCATCCGTTCAGCCCGCCGCCCGAGCTTGACCCTGATACGCTACACAGCTATCCGGCGGGGGCGTTCCTGGTGGATGTCCCCTCCGTCTGGCTGGGGCTGCCGGGGATGGGCGTCGCGCAGATTTTGCTCTTCGTGGCGCTGAGCGTGGCGCTGGTGACGTATGCGCCGCCGGGACTGCGGCTGGCAGCGGGCCTGCTGGTGTGGGCCAATCCGGTCTTTGCGCAGCGCGTCGTCACTGGCGATTTCGACATCTGGTGGATGGCGGCGCTGATCGGCGCGTGGCTGCTGGGTGATCGGCGCTGGCTCTCTGGCGCGCTGGTGGGCGTGGCCTGCGCCATCAAGCAGACGGCCTGGTTTGCGGCGCCCTTCTACTTCCTGTGGGTCTGGCGCAGGGATGGTCTGGCCGAGGCGCTGCGCCGCGTGGGGATCGCCTGCGCGGCTTTCCTGCTCATCAACCTGCCCTGGCTGATCGTCTCGCCGCGTGCGTGGCTCTCCAGTGTGCTGCTGCCGCTGAGTCTGCCGCTGCTGCCCAATGGCAGCGGGCTGATCGCGCTGGCGCAGGCGGGGCTGCTGCCGCTGATCCCCGCGCTCTACACACTGCTGGAGCTTGGAGTGTGGGCGGGCGCGCTGGCCTGCGTCTGGCGGCTGCTGCTGCGAGGGCGGCTGCCTGCCGCCGGGCTGGTGGCGGGGCTGCTGCCGCTGCTGGTGGCGTGGCGCAGCCCGGAGCGCTACTTTCTGGCGCTCTCTACGCTGGCGCTGGCGGGGCTGCTGCTCTCGTGGCGCGCTCCCTTCCCCGCCAGGGCGGGAGAGGGGTTCCGGCTCCCCTCTCCTCGCGGGAAAG
>DATBTW010000027.1:0-3875 GCA_036559055.1 Ktedonobacterales bacterium | reverse complement strand
CGAACTCGCCCTCCGCGAGCGACAGATCGCCGTCGCGCAGCTTGATGGTCAGACGGCCCTTCACCACCAGGAACAGCTCATCTTCCGTCTCGTGCTGATGCCAGACGAACTCGCCCTGCACTTTGACCAGCTTCAGGTACGAGTCGTTCAACTCGCCTGCGATCTTCGGACTCCACTGATCGCTGAACTGGCTGAACTTCTGGGCAAGATTGACCACTTCGATGGCCATGTATCCCTCCGGTCGGCGCACATCAACGATGTCTCAGTGACATTCTATCGCCCTACAGTGGACGAAAGCGCGTCCTCTCGCAAACCAAAAGCCCCCTCTCCTGTGGGAGAGGGGGTTGGGGGTGAGGTTCACGGCTGAATCGGCAGGCCGTCCTTCACGATGAAGACGAAATCGTAGTAGGGGCCGGTTGTGGAGCCGAGCGGCTGCCGCACCCATAGCCAGCTCCACAGACGCGAGGCCGCCCGTCCGGCGTTGAACTGCGCGTTCGGCGGCGGATTCGAGCCGTAGCTGAGCCACGGGTCAAGCCCCTTGCCGTAGAATGCGTAGTCCACGTTGGCGGGGCATTTCGTCCCTGGATGGATCTGACACGCCAGTTGCGGCTTGTACGACTCGTCAAACCACGAACGCAGCGCGTACTGCTGCTCGTGATAGCCCGTCGGGTGCGCCTGCATGAACGCCTGCGCATCAGTGGGATAGAGGATCAGCACGTCGGCGTTGAGCGTCTGGAGGCTGGTTGGATCGAATGTGACATAGGTGTTGGGGTGCGGCTGCATCCAGTAGTCACGGAGATACCAGTAGAACGGCCACTCCTCGCCCGCGCCGACCACCACGCTGAGTTGATGCCGCCCGCCGTACAGCTTCTGGTCGGCCTGGTTGATCTTGGCCATCACGGTATCGACATCCGGCGTGGTCTGCACGTAGATCATCATCTCCAACGGTCCGTTAGCGGGATCCTGATAGGTCAGCAGATACATGCTGTGGATCATGGGGATCAGCAGCAACACACCTAGCGCGGCGGACGCCAGCGCGCCAACCGAGCGCCAGCGCAGCTGTGGTCGCGCCGCGCCGCTGGCCAACGCGTCGGTCAGCTCGCGCGCCGCCGCCCAGCCACGCTGCGCCGCCAGCGCCAGCATCAGCCCCGCCAGCAGCATCAGCGGCAGCAGGATATGGATGACCAGCCACGGCATCTTCTCGCCCGCCCAGGAGTAGATGCCCAGCGAGCCGACGAACCACCACACCAGGAACATGCGGAAGCGTGTGGGCCGGAACAGGCTGTACACCACGCCCGCCAGCCCAAAGACCACCGCAAGCTGCTCGTACAGCGGGATCAGCAGGAAGTAGTAATAGATCGGCTGCGCGCCGCGCGCCACATCCTGCTGTTGCAGCCAGTAGTACAGCCCCTGCCAGACGCCCTTGCCGACGCCATCTACGAAGCCCTGGCCCAGCGAGCGCCCGACGTTCGGGAACTCCCAGTACAGCCCCGCGAAGATCATCCACCCGACGACGAACGCCACGAACCACTGCGTCCATGGGATGCCTAGCAGCAGCCGCAGAAATGGCTGCCGCTCCGGATCGGTACGGTCGCGCAGCGAGCGCATGGCGCGGCCCGGCGCCGATACGACGCGATCCAGGCGATCCACCCAGGTCTGCGCTGGCGCCGCTTCGAATGCCTCCAGCTCGGAGTCGCCGTCGGTGGTGTCGAAGGGGTCATGCGCATGGGCGGCGTACTGCTCCTCGCGCTCATACAGCGCGTTCTCGCGCGTGATCTGCCAGAGCAGCGAGAGGATGACCAGCGCCGCCAGCGCGATGCTGACATATAGCAGCACCAGTACGGTGCGCTGCTCCAGCGCCGCCACCTGCGCATCGGCGATCTTGGTGTGCGTCGTGATGAAGGCGCCGAGCGACTTCATGGTGTGCAGCCCCCAGGCCGCCACAGCCGCGCCCACGCCCGCCAGCGCCAGCAGCGCGACCACCCGCCCCAGCAGCAGCCGCTTGCCCGCGCCGAATCCATCGGGCAGCAGGCGCGCCAGCGGGCTGGGCAGCAGGCGCGCCAGCGGGCTGGGCAGCGGACGCGCAGGCAGCGGCTCGCGCACAGCGTCCAGCTCGGCGGGCAGTAGCCGCGCCAGCGGATATGCTAGCTCCCATGCCAGCAGCGCCGCCAGGAATGCGCCGAAGATCGCGACGGTCAGATAGACACCCTCGAAGGTCGCGTAGGCAAAGACCAGGCTGGCGGCTGTCAGCGCCAGCCACACCATCTTGCGCGAGCTGGCGAACCGCACCGCGCAGACCACCAGCGCGAACATGAAGAAGTTGAAATAGATGTCCTCCCGCAGGAAGCGCGAGAAATAGACGAAGGAGGGCGAGACAGCCAGCAGCAGCCCCGCCAGCAGCGCGCCCAGCCGTCCCATCTCGCGCCGCAGCCCGATGGGCAGCGCGACGATGCCAAGCCCGAAGAGCGCCGGAACGATGCGCGCGGTGGCGTCGTTGATCCACGGGTTATTGCCCGGGCTGCTGACGTGGAAGAGGTTCTGCGCCGCCATGAGTAGCGCGAACATCAGCCCCTCGGCGTGGAATTGGAACGGCCCATGCAGCAGCGGATCATAGGTATAGGATGAGGGGTCCTGCGCGAAGAGCAGCGAATAGAAGGCGTGCATGCTCTCATCGTGATGCAGCGGCTTGGCGCCGAGATCCCAGAAGCGCAAAAGCGCCGCCACCAGCAGCACAGCCAGCCAGGCCCATTGCTCCGGGCTGCGGCCGCGCAGGTAGCCCCAGAGCTTGATGGGCAGCGTGCGCAGCCACGCCAGCAGCACGGCCAGCGCCTCGCCCGCCGATGGGCCTGCCAGCGTCGTTGTCTCAGGTTGGTCGTCGCTGGCGGGCTGCGCTGGCTCTGGGCGTGTTGGCTCCGGGCGTGTTGGCGCCGTGGTCGCCAGTGGCCCCTGCGGCGCGGCGAATGCGAGCGCAGGCTGACCCTTCCAGCCGTGCTGCGCAGAGGACTCGCTGCCCCGCTGGCTACGCGCCTGCTGGCGATTCTGATGACGGCGAGCGCTCATAGCTCCTGACTCCCATCCTGTATTGTCGGTCACACGTACTGACACAAGCGCGCCGGGGTTCACCCCGCAGGCGCCCCTGGAACCGCATAGATCGTCACACCCGCCTGTGAATAGACAGGTTTGAGAAAACTGGCGAAGTGATCCACATTCTGGCCGTAGGTCTGGCGTTCGGCGGCGCCGACGTAGACATAGCTGACACGATAGCTGTGGAGCAGCGAGAGGACAAACGCATCGTTGTCGTTGGTGTAGATCAGCTTGACGGCGTTGAGGCGCTCGCCCAGCACGTTGGCGCGCCCCGGCTGCGCTAGCCAGTTGAAGCGCCACTGTTCCTCATGCCCGCCCCAGCCGATCAGCGTGGGCAGGCCCGTAAACGTCGAGACGCGCCCCAGATGCGTGTACTCGTTGTAGAGCGCCGCCTCGACGATGACCGGGTCGCCGCTGACGTGCGTGTTCAGCCAGTCGATGGCCTGCGCGTCGCCCATATTCATGGAATCTTGCGCCATGTAGGCGGTTCCGTCAAGTGAGCGGGGCGCGCTGAGATTCTGCGAGCGCGCCGCCAGCGCCATCGTCGGATAGATCATCGCCGCCAGCAGCAGCCAGACGAAGGCCACGCTCCACAGCCCGGCGCCGCCCAGCGCCAGCGCGCGCGCCACACCGCCAGCGGGTGGCCGCGAGCCGCCGGAGATGGCCGATGACGGCATAGCATCTGCAGCGCCCAGTGACGAGCGCTCCACGATCAGATGCTCATCGGGCAGACTGTCATCCGCTCCGCCGCCAGCCAGCGCCAGCGCGGGCGCCGCCACTGGCTCCTCGGC
>DATBTW010000026.1:0-6063 GCA_036559055.1 Ktedonobacterales bacterium | reverse complement strand
CCGAATGTGACCGGCGCTGAGCATGTAGACGACCAGGGGATCGGAGTCCGCGCCCGCTATCGCTGGGGGCGTCTGGTATCGTTCAGCCAGCGCCTCATGCACCAGTGTCTCGATAGCCTGCCCGCGCCGCGCCGCTAGCGCCGAGAGCGCCGCGTACTCGGCGTCGGTTAGCGTGATCTGGTACGACATTGCGTTCGCTCCTTCTGGGTGAGCGCGAATGATGCACGCGCTCCCGCATTCTACGTCAAAATCCTGATTCCTTATGAGCCCTACCCGCCGCTCGCTGGCCCGTGGCCCTTCACGCGCGCGGAGGCGATGTCCACGGCGTGGGGCAGGGCGGGCATGATCGCGGCCAGGCATTCGCGGACGCCCGGGGGGCTGCCGGGCAGGTTGATGATGAGGGTGGCGCCGCGCAGGCCGGCGACGGCGCGCGAGAGCATACCGAACGGGGTGTGGCGCAGGCTCTCGGCGCGCATCGCCTCGGCGATGCCGGGCGCCTCGCGTTCCAGCACGGCGCGCGTCGCCTCTGGGGTGACGTCGGTCGGGCTGAGGCCCGTGCCACCCGTCGTCAGGATCAACTGCGCCACACCCGCGTCCGCCCAGGCGCGTAGCCTGCCCTCGATGGCGGCGCGGTCATCGGCGACGATGGCCCGCTCGACCACCTGCGCGCTCAGCGGCTCGGCCGCCACCAGTGTGCGAATGGCCTCGCCGGAGGTATCTTCGCGCGCGCCCGCCGCGCCCTGCGTGCTGATGGTAAGAATGCCCACCCGATACGCTTCTGCCATGCGTTTGACCCTCCTGATCCCTGCATCTCGCCCCTATGGTGTAGCCCAAAGCTGCGACTCTGCGCAAGGAGTGATAGGCTATGCGCTGCGGAGGTCGTATTGTCATGCCAGTGAGGAGGTCGTCAGCGATGGATGGTCAGCCGAGGATCGCCGTGGTCGGCAGCGTCAATATGGATGTCGTCAGCCAGGCGCCAGCGTTTCCGCAGGCGGGCGAGACGGTGCATGCCAGCGCCACGGGGTTCCACGGCGGCGGCAAGGGCGCCAACCAGGCGGTGGCCGCCGCAGCCGCTGGCGCCGCCGTGGACTTCATCGGCGCGGTGGGCGACGACGCTTTCGCCGAGCCGCTGGCTTCCGGACTGGCGGCGCGCGGGGTCAATGTGGAGGCGCTGGCGCATAAGCGCACGACCTCTGGCCTGGCGTTCATCACCGTGGACGCTAGCGGTCAGAATACTATCGTGCTGTCGGCGGGCGCGAATGGCCAGATCACCGCAGGCGAGGTGGGGGCGGCGCAAGCGCGCATCGCGCGGGCCAGCGTCGTGCTGACACAGAATGAGATACCGTGGGAAGCGACCTTCGCCGCGCTCACGCTGGGCCACCGCTCAGGTGCGCGCGTCTTCTCCAATCCGGCGCCCGCCTTCGAGATGCCCGCCGAAGCCTATCCGCTTATCGATACGCTGATCCTCAACGAAGTGGAGGCCGCCACGCTGACCCATCGCGCCGTCGCCACGATGGCCGACGCCGCGCAGGCGGCGTCAGAGCTGCTGGCGCGCGGCGCGCGCGCGGTGATCGTGACGCTGGGCGCGCTCGGCTCGCTCTATCGCGACGCCAGCGGCGCCCGCATCGAGACACCCATCTTCCCCATCGAGGTCGTGGATACGACGGCTGCGGGCGACACCTTCATCGGCATGTATGCGGTGGCGGCGGCCCAGACGACGCCAGCGGTGGCGCTGCGTTTCGCCACGGCGGCCTCGGCGCTGTGTGTCTCGCGGCGTGGCGCGCAGGAGAGCATTCCCACGCGCGTCGAGGTTGAGGCGTTCCTGCGCTCGCACTGAACTGGCGGCTCGCTCTGCGGATTCCTGATGCACGGGATGGTCGACGAGCAGCCGCCGCGTTGCGGGCAGACACGAGGCGGCCCGACGACTGTATGAGCTGTCGTCGGGCCGCCAGTGCGCGCGAATGTACGCGCATATTCATGATGAGAGCGAATCGCTGGGTTCGGGCGCGTTACTCCAGATAATCCTTCAGGCGGCGGCTGCGGCTGGGGTGCCGGAGCTTGCGCAGCGCCTTGGCTTCGATCTGCCGGATGCGCTCGCGGGTGACACGGAACTCTTTGCCGACCTCTTCGAGGGTGCGGCTGCGGCCATCATCCAGGCCGAAGCGCAGACGTAGCACCTCTTGCTCGCGCTGGGTCAGGCTGCAGAGCGCGTCTTTCACCTGCTCTTTGAGGAGCTGGTGGCTGGCGGCCTCGGCGGGGGCCAGCGCGGCGTGGTCTTCGAGGAAGTCGCCCAGATGGCTGTCGTCCTCCTCGCCGATGGGAGTTTCCAGGCTGACAGGCTCCTGGCTGACCTTGATGATCTCACGCACTTTGTCCGCCGTGATCTGCATCTCGGCGGCGATCT
This sequence comes from Ktedonobacterales bacterium, assembly GCA_036559055.1. GTDB lineage: Bacteria > Chloroflexota > Ktedonobacteria > Ktedonobacterales > JADMIN01 > JAKAIY01. Next base: position 3,659 of record DATBTW010000026.1, on the reverse strand, counting down.
CCTCAGCGGTTGGCTCGCGGCCCATCTCTTGCAGCAGGCGGCGGCTGGTGCGGATCAGCCGGTTGATCGTCTCGACCATGTGGACGGGGATGCGAATGGTGCGCGCCTGGTCGGCAATGGCGCGTGTGATGGCCTGGCGAATCCACCAGGTAGCATAGGTCGAGAACTTGAAGCCCCTGGTATAGTCAAACTTCTCGACCGCGCGAATCAGCCCGATGTTGCCCTCTTGAATCAGATCGAGCAGGCTCATGCCCCGCCCGATGTACTTCTTGGCGACGCTCACCACCAGTCGCAGGTTGGCTTCAGTAAGCTGGCGTTGGGCTTCTTCGGCGTCGTAGAGCGCGCGCAGGCTCTGCTGCTGGCGTGGCTTGTCGCGCTCCAGCTTGCCTCGCTCCATGCGTTTGGCCAGCGCGATCTCCTGCTCGGCGGAGAGCAGCGGCACGCGGCCAATCTCACGCAGATACATCCGGACGGGGTCGTCCAGACTGCTATCCAACTCGGCGGTCAGCGCGGTGATGCTCTCGCGCAGATCGCCCCATTTGTGGGCGCCAGTGGTTCCTAGCTCATCGTCCGGCCCTGGAATCGTCCAGGCATCTTTGGTCGGGTCCAACGGGTCAACGGCCATAGGCCCTTCCTGTCGCAGATACACGTCGTCGATGGTCTCGTCGTCCGGTTCAGCCAGTTCGTCGTCCTCGTCGTCGTCAGCCTCGAACGATTCATCGTACGATGCATCGAACGAACGCCGCCGCGCAGGCGCGCTGTCTGGCCGCGCAGGGGTTGGAAAGCCGAACGTCAGATCGCCGACTCGCTTACCTCTCTCACCCGACGCCAGAGATGACTCCACGGCGCCTACTCTATGTAACGCGCCGAAGCCAAATAATGAACACTCTTCGCTCGCTTCTGCCGATTCCTGTCGCCCTGGATGCGTCACGGAAGTCCACGACGCCCACCCGGTTGACCTTTCCTGTGTGCCGCCGCTCGCGCTCTGCGCGGCGGCGTCAGCGGCGTCAGCGCATGCGAACTGCTGCTCGCTCATCTCCAGCCATGCTGTGCTCTCAGGCTCTATCGGATCGGAAACGCGCAACCGCCGCGCGTCCTGCTTCCGTCTGACCATGCGCCGCACTCCTCCTGCGAACATCGAGCCTGGACGCGCCAGTGATCCCGTGTGTTCCCGATGATTCCCGATGACTGCCGATGATTCGTACATGATGGCGAACTGAATAGATTGACCCGCCGAATGGGCTATATGACCCACTCGGAGTGATTGCGACGACGTCGAACCGGATTGATGTCGAGCGCCACAGAGACGACGAGCGCGCCTTCGCCACGCCAGCCTAGACCTTGTGGCGCTTGGGCGCGTGCTTGTTGGGCTTGCTAATCGTTCCTGCGCTGGCGGTATCAATTGCCCGCTGTTGCACGAGCAACTGCTGTTTGCGCGCCCGCGCTGCGCCGAGCGACTCGCTATCGTGCGCTTGCTCGGCCTCGCGCAGGAGCGCATCCAACTCAGCCATCTCGCCCTTCAGGCGCAGGCTCTTCAGCCGATAGGCCGCCATGCGCGCGTCTTTGACGAGATGATTCGCATCGCGGTCGCGTTGGGTAATCATCGCGCACGCCTGCTCTGCCGCAGAGCGCAGCAAAGGGTGCAGTGTGCTGATGAAGTCTTCCGCGGCCAGGGATGGGCCGCTGCGGAGCGCGTCTGCGAGGGTGTCGTAGAGTGCGCGCAGCTCAGGCGTCACAAAGTCGCGCCCGTCGAGAATGGCGGACACCTCAGCCCAGGTCGAGGGAAACTCCAGCGCCAGCCCCAGGCAGTAGGCCTCGAGCGTCTGCTCGGCAAGCAGGGCTTGATCGCTGAATCCCCCTGATGCGCTGGACGAACTATACCCCCGCGTTGGCCAACCAGGGGCAGTTTGGCGGTACTTAACTCCTAATGCGTCGTCGCTGACGGGCGTGTTGACGGCGCCGCGCGCGGCTCCCTCGGCTGCGGCGCTGGCTTCGGCCTGGGCAGCGTCGGCGGCGGCTTCCTCCTCCTGACGCTGGCGCGAGGCGCGCGCCTCGCGGTCGAGTTGCGCGCGCACGACGGGTAGCTCGCGCCGCAGCACGATGTCATCCAGCCGGAGCTTGCGCGCCAGCCGCACGACGTATTCCTCGGCCTGCACGCGGTCGCGCACCTCGGCGATGACGGGCATCACGCGGCGGCGCGCCTCCAGCTTGCCCTGTGGGGTGTCCAGCGCGAGGTCGGCCGTCTCCACCTCGATCAGAAAATCAATCAGCGGCTGGGCCTGCTCGATGGCGAGCCGCCAGCCATCCGGGTCGCGGCGCACGAATTCGTCGGGGTCTTCGTGCGCGGGCAGTCGCGCGACGGTGATCTCGGCGTCCACCTGCTCCTCGAAGCGCACCAGTCCCTTCGGCTCGCCCTTGCGATTGGTCGGCGCGCCGGGCGCCGCCAGCGGCACAGGCGCCACGACGCGGTCGAAGGCGCGCTGGGCGACGCTGATGCCGCGCACCATCGCCGATTCGCCCGCCGCATCCGGATCGAGCGCGAGGGTGACACGCCGCGTCAGCTTCTTGATGACGCGCACATGCTTCTCGGTCAGCGCGCTGCCGATGATGGCGACGATGTTGCGGAAGCCATGCTGATACACCACGATGGCATCCATGTAGCCTTCGACGATCACCACGCGGTCGGCGCGGCTGATGGCCCCGCGCGCCAGATCAAGTCCGAAGAGCGTCGCGCTCTTGTCGAAGAGGACGGTCTGCGGCGAGTTGAGATACTTTGCCGGGCCGCCGCCCAAATCGCGCCCGCCGAAGGCCACCGTCTGCCCGGCCTGGTTGCGAATGGGGAAGATCAGCCGATTGCGGAAGTAGTCGAACAGGCCACCGCCGGGCCGCCCACCCAGGCTCCCCTCGCGCTCGCGCGAGAAGCCGTTCTCGATCAGCTCTTTGGCGCTGTAGCCCTGGCTCTGCAGATAGGCGGAGAGCTGATCGCCATCGGGCGCGTAGCCCAGCCGCCAGGTGGCGATGGATTCGTTGCTGACACCGCGCGAATCCAGATAGGTGCGGCAATATTGCGCGGTGGGCGACTGGAGCAACTGGGCATGAAACCAGATGGCGGCGGCTTCGTTGAGGGCGCGCAGCCGTTTGCGCGCCGAGCCTTCCGCCGCCTCGGCCGCACTGGCTTCATCGCTGCGGCTTCGGTCGAGCGAGACGCCCGCTTTCTCGGCCAGCAACGAGAGCGCGTCGATGAAATCCAGCCCCTGCGTCTTTTCGACGAAGGTGATCAGGTCGCCGTGCTCGTTGCAGCCGAAGCAGCGCCAGTGGCCATCGGGGTAGACGTAGAATGAGGGCGTGCGCTCGCCGTGGAACGGGCACAGCCCGCGAAACGCCCTGCCCGACTTCTTTAGCGGGACAACGGCGCCGATCTCCTCGACGATATCGAGCTTCTGCTTGACGCGCTCGATGACGCTGGTCGCCTCTGTCGCCATGGTGTTGTGGGCTTCGCCCCCCTGCGCCTCGCGGATGGCGCCGCCCCGCTGGCGAGTGGCGCCAGCTACCAGGCGAGCGGCGAGGATGCGCTGCTCAACTCTCACTCATCAAGACACAGGCGCCACGCGACGCGCAAGGGGATTTCAACTTGTCTGGCGCTCATGCGCGCCGATGCG
>DATBTW010000025.1:0-1703 GCA_036559055.1 Ktedonobacterales bacterium | reverse complement strand
CAGCTCTAGATTGATCTGCCCGCCACGCGCGCCGACCAGCGCCAGCGTCTCATCCAGCGTGGGGATGCGCTGCCCGGCGCCCGCGTCGAGCTGGCGCAGCGCGTCGAAGCTGAGGTCGCGCACGGCGCCGCGCCCATTGGTGGTGCGGTTGACCGTGCCATCGTGGATGATGACGAGCCGCCCATCGGCGCTCAATTGCGCGTCGCACTCGATGCCATCGGCGCCCAGATCGAAGGCCAGATCGAAGGCCAGCAGGGTGTTCTCTGGCGCATGCCCACGCGCCCCGCGATGCCCATAGCAGATCGGCGCGCCAGCCGCGCCCCGGCCAGCGCCCGCCCGCTCAGCGGATTGATCGGTCGCCAGTGTCACAGTCACCTCCCGCTCACGCGCTCACGATCACCCAAGAGCGTCGCCGCTGCCCATGGTAGCATAGCGCGAGGGTGAGAGCAGAGACGCGGCCATGAATGGCCGACGCACGCAACGAGGGCATAAATGCCTTCCCTGCGCCGCCCCAGGCGGCCGCGTCTCTGCGGCTTTCAAGCCGCCATCGCGTGCCCCGGCCATTCATGGCCGAGAGCCGTCCCACCAGCCGAGCACGCCAGCTACAACGGGTCAGATGATACAATCGCCTATGGACGAGCGAGCGCGGGTGTGCACGGCGCCCTGCGCTCATCCCCGCCACAATGCTACCGTGCGAATGTGAAGAAAAGAGCAGCAACGATGCGCAGTAAAGTAACCGTCGTCGGAGCCGGAAACGTCGGGGCGACCGTTGGCCAGCGCGTGGCCGAGCGCGATTACGCCGATGTCGTCCTGGTCGATGTCATCCCCGATATGCCGCAGGGCAAGGCGCTCGACATCCTCGAAGCTGGCCCCGTGCTGGGCTACGATTCGCTGGTGACTGGTGCGAATGGCTACGACGAGACGGAAGGCTCAGATATCGTCGTCATCACCTCCGGCATCGCGCGCAAGCCGGGCATGAGCCGCGACGACCTGATCCGCACCAACCAGGGCATCGTCACTTCCGTCACGCAGGAAGTCGTCAAGCGCTCGCCCAACGCCATCCTCATCTGCGTCACCAATCCGCTGGATGCGATGGTGCAGTTGGCCCATAAGGTCAGCGGCTTCCCCAAGCAGCGCGTGATGGGCATGGCTGGCGTGCTCGACACCGCGCGCTTCCGCACCTTCATCGCGCAGGAGCTGGGTGTCTCGGTGCGCGACGTGCAGGCGTTCGTGCTGGGCGGCCATGGCGACACGATGGTGCCGTTGACGCGCTCCTCCTCGGTGGCGGGCGTGCCGCTGACGCAGCTCATCCCCGCCGAGCGGCTGGCGCAGATCGTGCAGCGCACGCGCGATGGCGGCGCCGAGATCGTGGCGCTGCTGAAGCAGGGCAGCGCCTACTACGCGCCCTCCGCCTCGGTCTTGCAGATGATCGACTCGATCCTGCTGGACAAGAAGATGATTATGCCGTGCTCGGTCTATCTCGAAGGCGAGTATGGCATCAACGACCTCTTCGTCGGCGTCCCCGCCAAGCTGGGCGCCAAGGGCGTCGAGGAGATCATCAGGCTGGAGCTGACCGCAGACGAGCAGGCCGCGCTGAAGAAGTCCGCCGACTCCGTGAAAGAGCTGGTCGGCGTAATGGGCATTTAGCCCGGAACGGCGCCTCTTTTCCCCTCTCCTTGTGGGAGAGGGGCTGGGGGTGAGGT
>DATBTW010000024.1:0-20330 GCA_036559055.1 Ktedonobacterales bacterium | reverse complement strand
CGCTAGCGGCCTGGCAGCGCGAAGGCCGTCAGCGCGATCATGGCGTAGAAGGCGCAGAGTTGCAGCCCTTCGAGCCAGGTCGTCTCGCCATCCAGATTCACCAGCGCGTAGACAAAGACCACCAGCCCTACCGTCACCAGCTCCAGCGGCTTGAAGACCAGCGTGAACTGCTGCAAGCCCGGCGTGAGGGCAGCGAAGCCGAAGCCGACGAAGACCAGCACGGGTGTGACGAAGAGCGGCACCTGCACGCTCGACCCCGCCGCCACCTCCATCGCCTCTTCCATGCGCTTGCCCCAGGCCATCTGGGTCGCCTCCAGCAGCTCGCCGAAGTTGCAGATGATCGGCAGCACGATCAGGCCAAAGGAGAGCGGCGTGAGCAGCGGGCTGGCCACGATCACGCGATCGGTCGTCGTGACCAGCGTCGCGCAGACCCCCGCAATCGCGCCGATGGAGACGACCAGCGCGACCAGCGCCAGCGCCGTCACACCCGTCCCCAGTGCTTGCTCGCCTTCACTAGCCAGCTCGCTCGCGCGCTCGACTTTGGCCTCCTCCACGCGCTTGATGGCGGCTTCTTGCGCCGCCGTGATGGCCTGTCCTTTGGACTCCTCACCCTCAGCCTTTTCGGCGGCGAGACGGTCGCCGATGTGGAAGTATTCGACGAGCACATAGGCGAGGTAGCTGATGAGCAGGATGGCGCAGACGACCAGGCTCACCGCCTCTTCGGTAGAGGAGCCGAGTAGCTCCTTGCCCTGGTCGGCGAAGGCGGTGGCCAGCGTCGGCAGCGCCAGGCCCACCACCGCCAGCCCCAGCATCGAGGCGAATCCCGCCGCGCGCTCCTGGCTGAAGCGCAGGCGACCATGACGCCAGGCGCCCGCGAAGGTGGCCAGCCCCAGGGTCAGCAGGATATTGCCGATGACCGAGCCAAGCAGCAGCCCATGCACAATCGTATAGTTCGAGTCGGTCAGAAACGGATGCCGCACGACCTGCATCAGCAGCCAGAAGCCGATGGCGATCTCTGGAATATTGCCCAGCAGGGCGTTCATCAGGCCGGCCACGATCTGCGAGCGTCCGCGCGCCAGCACCTCGACCAGATCACCATTGAACTGCGCCAGTGGCAGCAGGGCGACCAGCGAGACGCCGAAGAGCCAGAAGGTGAGTTTACCGGTCGTCGCCCCATTTGTGTTGTACCAGTACAGCGCGAGCGCGGCGGGCGCGAGCAGCAACGTGATGTGCCAGATGCGAAACTTCACAGCGCTATCCCCATCTTCCCCGGTCATCATGAGCCTGCGCCAGCGCGCGTGGCCGACACTATGATACCAGAGAGGCGCTATCTCTGATGTACGCAAAACAGACGGGAGCGCTCGATGCTGCGCGGGCGGAGATTGTGGCGGAGACGGCGCAGGATACATTGCTCAGGACAACGCTTGCCAGACAGGCTACAATGTGGTCGCCAGCGTATCACGGCGCTGAACGGCGAGTAGCGTGAGTTGAACGTAGATGAACGTATCGGAGCCGCGGGGGTGGGGCCAGCCTGGCTGGAACGTGGCTCGGTTCAGTGGGAGATGGGGGGAAAGCAGTGGACGTCATCAATACATTCTTCAATTCGTTGATGTATCAGCCCTCGACGTTGATCGTTGCGATCATCGTGATCGCAGCGCTGGCCTACGTCGGAACCAACGCCATCAGCCCATCGAACATCACGCTGCGGCGGCTCGTGGGATACCTGGCGAGCATCGTGCTGGTAGTGATTGGCGTCGGGAGCTTCTTCTTCGGCGCGTCCAAAGAGGTCGTCCTCGTCCTCGAAAAAGTCTACGAGTTCGACGCCTTCCGCATCGAGTGGATGTTCGTCGGCCTGCTGGCACTCATCGTTGGCATGCTGCTAGCGCGCCAATCTCTGCGCCGGATGTAGCCGCCAGATAGCCCCAGATAGCTAGACGGAGCCGTTTGACGCTCGGCCTTTTTGCTTGACGGCTCGCCTCCCACAGGTGTATACTTCACCTCGCTGTGACGCCAAACTGGCACGCTCTGATGGGCACTCAACCCAGGCAACACGGCGCATGATCCTCGGTAGCTCAACGGTAGAGCAGGCGGCTGTTAACCGCAAGGTTACAGGTTCGAATCCTGTCCGGGGAGCCAAACATGCTTCCCACAGCACACCCCCAGGCCGCGCACACGTTGCGCGCCTGGGGGTGTTCGCTTGTCACGCTGCTCGGTCAGCGTGGTGGCATGGCGTCGCCTGTGGGCGCTGGTGTGGCGCGGTTGTCGCGCGGCTGGAGCCAGAGCGAGACATGGCTCGGCTTCATCGTGTCGTCGATGGCGTCGATCAGGTGACCGGTCAGGATGTGCAGATCCACATCCTGGCGCAGCGTGGCGCCAAAGACGGCGAGCGTGCGCGCGGCGTCATAGCGGGTGCGATAGAGTCGCTGGTCAATCAGCGCCTGAATGCGCGTGCGCAGTGGCTGGAAGAGTGCGGCGATGGCCAGCGTCGAGATGACGATGGTGATGGGCTGCTCGGTGATGCGTCCATGCTCAAAGGCGCCCAGCAGGTGTTCCAAACCGATGATGAGTCCCGCGTAGATCGCTGCCAGCAGCGCGGTCAACACACCATAGACGAGCGCCCGATTGATGATGACGTCGATATCCCAGAGTCGGGAGCGCAGGATGGCCACTCCAATCGACAGGGGAATCAGCGCGCCAAAGAGATAGATCGCGGTGTCGCCCGCCAGCAATCCCTGCGCCCCGGTCGCCCCCGCGAGCGGCAGGAGATTGGACAGCGTGATGATCCCGATGGAACCGATCAGGCTGATGACCACCCCGAAGACGACCCACTTGGTCTGCTGGCGCTGGATGGACGTGGAGACACGCCGGTAGCGGTAGATCTGCGCGACCAGCGAAGCGAGAATGATCGCAAAGAGGACGCCCACGAACGCCGATGAGCCAAGTGCGAACTGGCCGATCACAAACAGCGTAATCCACGCCAGGATCGCCCAGCGTGTCCAGCGCGGAACGAATCGGCCATCCGGGAAGAGGTACAGGAACAGGCCCAGGCTGACAAAGCTCAGCACTGAAAGCAGATTCACTGGAGCCTCGAACATGGGTACGGCCGTCGCCAGCGCATCGGCGCTGGTCTGCGTCGCCGCATATGTGGCGAGGAAGACGGCCGTGAGCAGCCCGACGCGCGTATCGGACTTGCGCCAGAAGATCAGCGCGGCGACGACCAGATACACCAGCGCGAAGGCGACTTCGAGTGTGCCAATACAGGTTGCGAAAAACTGAAGACTCACGCCACCGGCCCGCAATTGCGCGTAGGTCGCGGGCGTCATCTGCTGATCACCACACGTCTGCGACACGCAGACCGTCGCGAGTTGGGCATAGCGCAGCGGCACGCCCCAGCCCCAGACGATGAGCGACGCGAGCGCCACCACCAGGCAGCCCAGGCGCGCCAGCGGCAGCCAGCGCCCGTTCACACGCGCCTCGGCGGCGCGCTGCGGCGGTGGCGATGTGGAGACGCCTGAGACGATGGGCAGACTCATCACTACTACCTCTGTCTGCTCGGCCAGCCTGCACACGCTTTCGTGAGAATAGCATACCGATCCGCCGTCACCAAAACGTTACGAGGCGCCGGTAGCGCACACGAACACACCCAGAGCGTCAGACTGCTGACGCTCTGGGTGTATTCGTGTATGGCGCGATGGCGCCGCTAGCAGCGAGATGAGCCTAGCGGCGGGCGTCGGCGACGCGGCGATCCTCCAGCTCTGGAGAGTAGCCGTGGTGGCTCGCGCGATCAGCCAGCGGCTCAGGGCCGCTGTGGGCGCCCATGCCGCCTTTGCGCCCGATGGCCGACATGTGCTGGCGATCTCGGCTCACTTCCATGCCGCCCTTGCGCCCTGCCATGCGCGCTTCCTCTGAGTTAAAGGTGTGCGCCCTGCCGCGCTGGTGGGCGACCTGACCACCTTTGCGCCCCGCCATGCGCGCTTCGTCCGAGCTGAATTCATGGGCTTTGCCGCGTCGATGCGAGGCCTTACCGCCTTCGCTGGCGATCCGGCGGCGCCGCTGCTCATCCATCGAGGCGAATCCACGTTGATCGTGTTCCGACATGCGGTCTCCTCTCACTTCTGCGGCCTGCTCAGGCCTTCCTCAGCGCTGTCATCCCTTGAGGTCAGATGGGGAGCGCATGTGACATTTTGCGTAGACCGTGCGCAACGATGGCGCCAATTCGTTCTCATTCGTTTTACAGCGTAGAGCGATGCGCCAAGCAGGCGCATCTGGCGGCGGTATGAGTGACCAAGGCCACACATGACGTAGTGCAAGACAAGGTATGCTAGCTGGAAGGCTGCCATAATCGCTGACCCACAGACATTGACCACGGACGCCTTGCCAGGCGAATCGGATGCGCACAGAGAATTAGGAGTCGCACATGGGCGCCTCAGGTGGTGGACTGATCTGCTCAAACTGTCGCTGGGCCAATGCTGCGGGCACACGCTATTGCGCGCGTTGCGGCGAGCCGGTGGACCCCGCGCTGGTCGCCGAACTGCAACGCCTCTATACACTGCTCACCGAGCTGGATGCGCAGGTGACGGCAGGGCTGGGCAGCGCCTCGGTGCAATCGCTACGCGACACCATCCGCGAGCGGTATCTGACCGAGCGCGCCTCGCGCCCTGCCAACAGCGGCGCAGCTGCGGCGATGGGCGCGCCCGCGCCTGCCACGGTTCCCCTGACCCCGGCGGGCCAGCCAGCCGCGCCGAGACCCGCGACACCGGTCGCGCCGGTCGCGCCGGTCGCGCCGGTCGCGCCGGTCGCCGCAGCCATCGTGGCGCCGCAGCCACACGGGCCAGTCTTCTCATGGCGCGCCTTCATCGCCGAGCAGGCCATCGCGGTGATGGCGTACCTGGGTGGCTTCCTGCTGCTGATCGCCACCCTCACCTTCGAGGTGGGCGGCTGGCAGGCGCTGCCCGATGGCGTCAAGCTGGCGGGCGTGGTCGTCGTCTACCTCATCTTCGGATTGCTGGGTATGGCGCTGCGGCGCTCCACCAGCCTGCGCACCGTCGGGCGCGTCTATCTGGGCGTCTTCGCCCTGATGACACCGCTGGCGGCGCTGGCGGTCTACCGCTTCGAGCTGCAATCACATGGCTTCCCCATCTCTGGCACGGTCTGCCTGGCGGCGGCCTACGCGGCGGTCGTCTATGTCTCGCTGGGGGCGCGCACCCGCTTCGTCACTTACGTCTACCTGGGCTGGGCGGCGCTGCTGCTCTCCGCGCTGGCCATCCCGCTGTGGGCTGGATTGATCCAGTCATGGTGGATTCCGGTGACGAATCTGGTGGGGCTGGCGCTGCTGATGCCACATTTCCTGCGGCGACGCGCGCCAGACTCCGAGTCGCTGGCGACGCTGGAACCCTCCGCCACGCAGTTCAGCGCCGGACTCGTCATCCTGGGCGGCGTCGCGACCCTCGCGCTGAGCGTGCAAGTCGCGGGCAGCGCGTTCGTAGGAGTGGGTGATGAGGCGCGGGCCGCCTTTGCCCTGGCCGCCTGTGCGCTGACGGCGCTGCTGGCCGCCTGGAGCCGCGCGGCGCGGCGCGTGCGTTTCTTCTCCGACGCCCCCATCGTCGCCGCGCTCGACTGGCTGACGGCAGCGTCGGTCGCGCTGGCCGATGTCGCCGTGGCCGTCTGGCTGCACGCCTCGCTGGGGGGCATCGCCTACTCGCTGGCCGTCGTCGCGCTGGCGGAGGCGCTGGCGGCGGAGGCGCTGCGGAGGCGCTCGCCAGCGCGCGTGGGGCTGCGCATCGGCGTGCAGATTCTGGCGGGCGGGCTGATCGTCATCGCCGCCATCCTGACGGCGTCTCAGCCGCAGGCGCCCAATGCGCCGCTGATGGTGGCCTGCGCGGTGGCTGTGGCGATTGGGCTGACCTTCGCGCTGCGCGGCGGGGCGTTTGCGGCCTTCCCGTGGGGCTTGTTCGCGGGCATCTTCTTGCTGCTGGGGCTGAATGCCGTTTACACTGCTGCGATTCCAAGCGCACAGATCCTCGATACGGGCGACCGCCTCCCCGGCGCACTGGCAGAATACCCCACGTTGCTGGGCTACCCGGCGGTGGCGCTATGGGCGCTGGGGCTGGCGCTGAAACGCGCGCCGCTCGGCGCGCAGGTGCGACGGCTGCGTAGCCCCATCCAGGTCACGGCGCTGATCGCCGCTGTCGTCTCGTCCCTCTCGCTCATTGGCGGCCACTCGCGCGTCTACGGCGCGCTCTTCCTGGGCGCCTATGCGCTGCTGGCGCTGGTGGTCTCGCGGCTGGAACGCCAGCCACTGCTGGCGGGCGGCTGCGCGGCGCTCTTCGGCGCGGCGGGCGCGCTGGTCTTCGTCATCACCAATCGCGATGGCGCGGCGGTGGCGGCGCTGCCCATCGGCCTGGCGCTGCTGACGATCATCGTGGGGCGCTGGCTCGGTCGCGCCTACACCGCCCCGATCTATATCGCCACACTCTTCGCGACCTTCTTTGGCTACCTGCAGCTCGTCTCCGATTCGAACGAGACGACCGCCGGGCTGGCGCCGCTGGCGCTGGGCATTGGCGGATGGATGGCGCTGATCGTCGCGCTGGCGCTGCTGATGGAGGCGCTGACCACGCCGCCATCGCCCGCCATCTGGATGACAACCAATGACGGGCGCCCACTGCCCGCGTGGCCAGCCGCTCCGGCCAATCCGGCCAATCCAGCGCAAGAGCGCAGACAGTCCTCGCCGCTGTGGATGCTGGCGCCCGCCTGCGCGACCCTGCTGACGGTGGTGGATGCGCGCGCGCTAGCGCCGCTGGTGGCGCTCGCATTGGGGCTGGCGCTGCTCGGCACGCTGCTACGACAATTCCGCGGCGCCTATTGGGAGCCAGCGTGGCTGGGCGCCGCCCTGGTGGCCTCGCTGGTGGCACTCAACCACGCCGCGCAGGACATCGATCACGCCCCCGCGCTCACGCTGAGTCTGGCGCTGCTCTTCGCGCTGGTCGCCTATGTGATCGCCTGGCGCGAGCGGCTGCCGTGGCTGAGCCTGACCATCGCGCCCTATGCGCTGCTGGCGCTGGCGATGGCGGGCGCGCTGCCCGGCTCCAGCGATCAGCAATTGGGCGCGACCTTCGCCATGGCGCTGGGCTTCACGCTGGCGGGCATGGCGGCGCGGCTGCGGCTGGGGCGCGCGTGGGCGCTGGCGCCCTACGTGGTGGCCGTGATTGGAGCGGGCTTCACTGCCACGCGCGTCACACCCTATCCGCAGGCGGCGGGTCTGCTGGAGGCGCTCCTGCTGATCTTCGCGGCGCTGGCCTTTGTCGCCGCCCTGCTGGAGCGTACGCCCTGGGCGGCGCTGGCGCCTGCCGCCTTCGCCGTGGCAGCAGCGCTGGCCCAGCCCGATGGCCATGCGCTGCTGCCGCTGGCGCTGGCCTTCGCCGCCGCCGCCTATGCCGTCTCGCGCACACGCGGGAGCGCCTGGTCGCTGCCGCTCTATGGCGCAACACTGGTTACGGCGGTGGTGGCGACCTGGCAGGGACGCAATATCTCTGGCGGGTTCGAGGTCGTCGCGCTGGTGGTTCTGGCGCTGGCGGCCTGGGCGCTGGCCGCGCTGGAGTCGCGCCCCGATGCGCTGCTGGTGGCATATACCTTCGCCGCGCTGGCCGTCTCGGCGGCGGCGCGCGCCTTCGGCTGGGATGCCTGGCAGGCGACGCTGGCCTTCGCCGCTCTGGCGTGGGTCTTCGAGTTGTCGCGTCCGGGCTGGGCGCGCATCCCGTGGCTGCGTCAGCGCGAGTCGCTCTGGCTGCCGGGGCTGGGCAGAGCGTCGGCCAGCGAGCGCGCCGCCTGGAGCGATCCACGCCGCGCAGGGCAGCGCATCGCACGCGGCGCGGCGACACTGACGGCGATTGGCGCCGTCGTGGGCGGCTGGTTCGCGCCCGACGCCTTCGCCACGCAGAGCGCGCAGACACAGGCGCTGTGTGTGGCGCTGCTCTCGCTGACGGCGCTGCTGGCGCGCTGCGGCTGGGGCGCGCAGGGCTGGCGACCAGCGCTCTATCTGGCGGGCGAGGCGCTGGCGCTCTTTGTCACCTGGGAGCTGCGCTGGCTCGGCGCTGAGAACATCCAGGCGTGGATCATCGCGCCGGGCAGCGCGCAGCTCATCATTGGCGCGCTGCTGCCTGCCGACACCCGCATTCGCCCGCCCGCGTGGGCCGCGCAGACCTTCTCCATCGTCGGGGCGCTCATCCTGACGCTGCCGACGCTCGGCCAATCCATCACCGAGCCGCTGGAGTGGCAGTGGCGCTACGCCCTGCTGCTGGCAGTGGAGGCGCTGGCGCTGACCCTGCTGGCGGTGGGGCTGCGCAATCGCATTCTGGCGCTGACCGGCTCGGCCTTCGTCGGCGTGGCGGCCATTCGCGGGGCGATCATCGCGGTGCAGCAGAATCTGCCCGTGCCCATCGTCATCGGCGTCTTCGCAGTCGCGCTGATGGGCCTGGCGACGTGGCTCAGCCTGCGCGCCCGCCACGCTGCCACACACATCCCCGACCCGACGCCGACCATCACGCCCTGACGACTATGCGAATGGCCATGCGCCGAGCTGCTGGCCCGCCGCATCCGGCGCGGGGGCGCCATGTGAGGGCGGCGCGGCTGGCGGCGGCGCACTGGTCAGCGCGGTGATGACCTCATCCAGCGGGGCGCCGGTGGGGGCGGGCCAGAGGGGTCTGCCGCCAGCCCGCGCCACGCGGATGCTCTCGGCGAGCCGATGCGCTTCCTGCTCCGTGCGGCGCAAGAGAAACTCCATCTGCGCCAGGCGGGCGAACCGCGCCATCAGATTGTTGAGGCTGCTGCCGATCTGCCAGAGCAGCGGATTGCGAATGGCAGGGACGCGCGCCTGGAAGTTGCCATTGGCGATCTGCACATGGGCCGCCAGCAGTTCGCGCACGCCCTGCTCCAGGTCGCTCGTGCGCTGGGCCTCGCGCTGTTGTAGCGCCGCGATCTCTTCGGCGCGGTCGGCGCGGCGAAGCGCCATCAGCACGCTGCGCGCCCAGACAAAGGCGACCAGCGCCACCACCGCCTGCATCAGCAGCGGGCCAGCGAATGCCTGCTGGGCATTGTTCGAGGCCAGCAACTGATTAAACGCTTCCGTGTGCGGCATGTCGAGCATCAGCGCCGCCATCAGCGCGCAGTTGAGCGCCGCCACGAGAAAGACGCTCCACGGCTCCAGCACGGAGGCGGCCACCAGCAGCGAACCTGCCGCCAGATAGAGCGCGCCCAGATCCACAGTGTCGAACTTGCCACCGATAGCGGTCGCCGGGATGGCGGCCAGCGGCAGATCGGCCAGCGCCACCAGCAGCAAAGCCGCCGCCACGCTCCAACCGAGCCGGTTCAGCGCGCCGACCACCACGGTGAGCAGCAGGCAGGCCACCAGCGTCACCTTCATGTAGGGGTGGTCGTCATCAACGACGGTGAACTGGATGAGCGCGGCCAACTCGATCAGGGTGAACGCCAGCAGCAGCACGCCCGCCAGCCGTCCGCGCCGCGCCCGCTCGCGTGCGGCGAAGTCGGCGCTGGCCGGAGGCGTCGGCGGCGCGACCAGGCTGACCAGCCTGCTCAGAGGTGTCGGCGCGGCGCTCGATGGCACGCGCTGATCGTCGATCTGGTGAGAAGTTGTGAAAGGACTGGGCTGCATACCTGGCTCCCGCTGACTCGCGTGTGGCTGATCTCCCCTCGCGGACTCATCCGCTTGCAGGAGATTACGTGCTGACGTTACGGCAGGGGAGCATATCAGCGACCTACGCTGGTAGCGGGTGGCCGGTCAGCCCCTCGTAGGCTTCGCGGTAGCGGGAGGCGAGGCCGTTGACCACGTCAGCGGGCAGCGCAGGCGCGGGCGGCTGCTTATTCCAGCCAGAGGATTCGAGCCAGTCGCGCAGAAACTGCTTGTCGAAGCTGGGGGGAGAGCCGCCAGGCTGGTAGTCGGCGACGGGCCAGTAGCGCGAGGAATCCGGGGTCAGCAGCTCGTCGATCAGGATCAGCTCGCCATCCAGCAAGCCATATTCCATCTTGGTGTCGGCGATGATGATGCCATGGGCGAGCGCGTAGGTGGTCGCCGCCTGGTAGAGCGCGATGCTGGCGTCGGCGATGGTCTGCGCCATCTCGTCGCCAATCGCGCGCTTCATCTCGTCCAGCGAGACGTTGATGTCGTGGCCCTGCTCGGCCTTCGTGGCGGGGGTGAAGATCGGCTCCGGCAGCCGCTCGCCCTGGCGCAGCCCGGCGGGCAGCGCCACACCGCAAACGGCGCCCGTGTGCTGGTAGTCGGCCCAGCCGCTGCCCGCCAGATAGCCCCGCACGACACACTCGAAGTCGAAGCGTTTGGCCTTCTTGACGATCATGAAGCGACCCGCCAGCATGTCACGCAGCGCGGCGTCGTTGCGCACGGCGTCGGGCAGATCGGCGCCGTCCACGCTGATGAGGTGGTTGGCGATGATGTCGGAGAGGCGGTCGAACCAGAAGGCGGAGAGCTGGGTGAGCACGCGCCCCTTGTCGGGAACGCCATTGGGCATGATGGAGTCGAAGGCCGAGATGCGGTCCGTGGCCACCATCAGCAGGCGGTCGCCCAGATCATAGGTATCGCGCACTTTGCCGACACTGAACTTCGGCAGCGGCAGGTTCGTGGTGGTCACTACCTGAGCAGGCATCTCATCCCCTTCTCGCAGGCTTTTCGCTATGGCTTCATGGCGGCGCAGTGGCCAGCAGGTCAGACGCGCGAGGGCGCGTTGCCTCCATTAAGCCACACGTTCACGACGCGCGCGAAGTCCTCCGGACGCTCGGCGAAGGGCGAATGGCCGCAGCCCGTGAAGGCGACCAGCCGCCCCTGCCGGATGAATTTGCGCGCGTGCAGGGCGTGGGCGTAGGGCGTTACGTGGTCGCGCTCGCCCCATAGCAGCAGCGTCGGCGGTTGCAGCGTGCGCAGGCGGTCGAGCAGATCGAGGTGCACCCCCAGCAGATCGACCCAGGCGTTGAAGGCGCGCCCACCAGAGGGGATGACGTCGCGCTGCGTGCCAACCTGCCAGGCGAACTCGAAGGCCGCATCGCGCGGAACAGCGCGCCCAGGATGGCCAGGGCTGTCCATCGCCAGCATGCGCGCCAGGAAGCCACGCCCCAGACGCGGATACAGTCGTTCGGGCATCAGCCAGAAGAAGAGCCGCACGTCGAAGGCGACCTCGCGCCCTAGTCCGCCAGAATCGGTCAGCAGCAAACTGCGCACGCGCTCAGGATGCTCCAGCGCGAGGCCCAGCGCCGTGAAGCCGCCCATCGAGTGGCCGAGCAGATCGACCTGCTCCAGTCCGAGGTGATCGAGCAGCGCCAGCGCGCCATCCATCCAGACACGCAGCGCGTCCTGCGCCGTGCGTCCGCTGAAGGGGGGCTTGTCGGAGAGGCCCCAGCCGGGCAGATCGAGCGCGATGACGCGGCGTTGCGCGGCGAGCGGCGCCAGAATCGGCGTGAAGCCAGCGGCGGCTCCGCCCCGGCCATGCAGCAGCAGCAACGGCTCGCCCTCGCCACAGGTGAGGTAATGTAGCCGCGCGCCGCCCGGCCCCGGCGCCTCGCAGCGCTCCACCGCGACGCCAGCCGTCGCCAGCAGCGCCTCCTCGGCGGCGGCCAGCGCGGCTGGTGGGCTGGCGAGGGTCGCGGAGAGCGGGGTGGGAGCAGACATGGAGCCGGTCATGTAGCGACAATCCTCTCTCGTCGCGCACGCGCCGATGGAGCGGGCGCATCCTCGCGCACGCCACCAGTATACCGCGCGGCTCGGCGTCGCGCTTGCCTACGCCCGCTCGCTTTGCTATGATGAGCGCCAGGGAGCATGATGCGCGCGAGGCTCGCCAAAGCGCCAATCTCAGCAAGGTGGCGAAGTACTATGCATCCGACACAGACGATGACGTCAGGCAAGCGCTGGATGTCCGCGCCACTGCTGACGCTCTTGCTGGCGCTGACACTGCTACTGATTGGCTGTAGCGGCCCGGCGGATCCAGCCGCGCGCCGCGCCACAACACCCGCAGCGACGTCTATCGCCACAGCCACCGCCAGTGTCGCGCCGCTGCACGGGACGATCACACGCACGCTGCGGCTAGCGGATGCGCCCGCCGCCTGCCCAATCGACGCCGCGTGGTCACCCTCTGGCGGGCAACTCGCCGTACTGGCGACGCGCGACACCTGTCTCGTTCGCCCGGCAGCGAAGATGCCCGACCTCATCATCATCTACGACGCGCATTCCGGCGCAATCGTGCGGCAGATCAGCCTGGCCGCCGCGCTGGCGCGCGTGCAGGCGGATGTGATGATCGAGCCGGGCTTTGGCTTCAGTGGCGTGAGTTGGTCGCCCGATGGCTCGATGATCGTGGTTCCCTTCTTCCAATACATCGTCTACTCGTCTGACCCGCGTGGCATGGGCATTCTGGTCATCTCGCCGCAGGGTGGCAGTGTGCGCGCGCTGGCAGGGCCATCCAATTTCGCGCCCAGCCCGGTTGGCTTCCATCCGCGCTTCGTCGGCGCGACCGTCTGGAACGTGCGTGCAGGCGCCCCAGCCTGCACCGTTGAAGTTCCGCTCACCACTTCGCCGACCTATCAGTGGTCAGCGGACGGCCACATCACGCCCGCGCTGAGCGCCACGCCGACAAATGGCAGCCAGTTCTCGTACTGGCAGCCCGGCTTCATTGCCGCTGTCCCCACCAATAGCCAGTCTGCCGCAAATCCGGTCTGGTTCTTTTCCACCGCCGCATTCACGCGCTGGTCGCCAGATAGCCGCTATGTCGCGACTGGCCTGATGACGATGAATCAGGCGGGACGCACCGATGGCGCGCCCTCAACCATCGCTCCCGAAAACTGCCGCGATGAGTCCCTGCCGCAGCCCTGCTTCGACCAGATGATCCCCACGCCGGACGCCGCGTTTCGGACCGTCATGGCGCGGATGAAGGTGGCGGCTCTATCGAGTCCGCCACTCTATCCTAATGATGCTCCAGTCGTCTGGCGGCCCGATGGCGCTGTCCTCGCCACGGTGCTACCGCGAGACGATGGCTCGGGCGCCCAGCGCGCCATCACCATCTCGCTGCTGGATACAGCCAGCGGGCAGGTCATCGGCAGCGTCGTCATCCCGATTGAAGCGACGCAGGGCGACATCGGCATGGCGCGATGGCCCTACTTCTCGTGGTCGCCAGCGGGTCATCAACTGGCGGTCGTGAACGCCATCGACAACACCGTGGAAGTCGTCGCCATCGCGTGACAGGCGCGCTACAATCAGCGCATGACCAAGCGAGATGACCACCCCAAGACCAACGCGATGCGGGCGCTCGATCAGCGCCACATCGCCTACACGCCCTTCTTCTATCGCGACACCATCCACTCGGCGGCGGAGGTCGCGCCGCTACTGGGCGTCCCCGCCAGCGAGGTCTTCAAGACGCTGGTGGCGCTGACGGATGATGGTCGGCAATTGCTCGTCATCACGCCGGGGGATCGCGAGCTGGACCTGCGACTGGTGGCGCGCGGCGTGGGGGCGAAGTCCGTGCACATGGCGCTGCAACGCGACGCCGAGCGGCTAACCGGACTGAAGGTGGGCGGCATCTCGCCGCTGGCACTGCTGGGCAAACGCTTCGAGGTCTATCTGGACGCCCCCGGCGCCGCACTCGACGCGCTCTACATTAATGGCGGGCAGCGCGGCGTCAACCTCAAGCTGCGCGTGGCCGATCTGCTGGCCGTCACGGGCGCGCGCATCATCGAGGCGACCCGTGCGCCAGATGAGGAGTCGCGGCCATAAATGGCCGACGCACGGCGCGGCTGTGTGGAGTCGCGGCCATAAATGGCCGACGCACGCGACGAGGGCATAAATGCCCCTTCTTGCGCCGCAGGCAGGCGCGTCTCCTGCGGCTTTCAAGCCGCCGTCGCGTGCTCCGGCCTTTCAAGGCCGAGAGCACGGCATGCGCGGGGGAGGGGGCTGCTAGCTCGGCGTCACGGCCAGCGCCTGCAAGTCGGAGAGATGCTCCTCGTAGTGCTTCCAGGTATTGCCCGCCAGCAACCGCCACGGCGTCAGCCCCTCTGGCGCCTTCGCGATGAGCTGCGGGTCATTCATCTCGTCGTCGCTCACCCGCGCGATCTCCGCGCGCATGGCCGCGAAGACGCTGCGCGCCTTATCCAGCACGTCGTCGAGTGTGCGGTCGTGGTTCTCGGCGTAGACGGCGGCGTTGCGCTCATCCTGCGAGAGCCGCCACAGATCAGAACCGACCAACTCGCGCCGCTGGAGCACGCCGATCATCTCGCGCTCAGCCCAGCTCACATGCGCCACGATATCCTTCACGCTCCAGACCCCCGCCGCGCCTGGCGCCTCCAGCCGCTCGCGACTGATATGGCTGATGGCCGCGTCAAATGACGCGCGCTCACGGTCGATCAGGCGCAGAACTTCCTCTGTTCGCATCAGGTCTTCCTCTCTCCTGTCCCTCATGTAAGGCAATGGCGCCAGGTAGCCACTCGCCAGCGTCTGTGCTATTCTGCGCTCAACGATGCGGCGATGCAGGCGCCTCGTGTCAGGGTACAGCGTGCAGGTACCCGGCGTCTACCAGACATGCCCGCGCGCCGCAGTCGATGGGGAGTCGAAGGAGCCAAGCATGCCAGACGCCATCAAGTCGAGTGACCTCAGCGCGCCCAACATCGCCAGCGAACGCGGCGCCGTCCAGCGTGATACCAGCGACGCCAGCGAGGATGACTTTCGCGCCGCCATCGCCCGCCTGCGCGACGCCGCCTGCGCCCGCGCCCGCCCGGCCGTCAAAGCGGGGGCCGCGCCGATCCGCGTGATGGCCCACATGGTCAATGATCTGATCGCCGAATGCCGCGCCGCTGGCATCCCTGAAGCGATCATCGCCAGCGAGGTCATCAATCGCACCATCGGCGACATCGACGTCCGCCGCATCTCCGCCACCGAAGACGGCCCGCGCTATGTCTCCCTGGCCGATGACATGGGACTGGCGCTGCCCGGCGAGGTCTTCGACGGCGGCTACGTAGCGAAGGGCCGTACCTACCGCTGGATTCAGCGTCGCATGCAGGAGATCGAGCGCGAGCTGCTGGCCGAACATGTCGATCTGCGCATCTACGACCTCTCTGGCATCGGCGCGCTGCGCCTGCGCGAGGCGCTGGCGGGTCACGCCCGGCGCGCCTGGGGCATCAGCTTCCCCACTCTGCAGATCCACGCCAGCCTCGGCTCAACCGATGGGCTGTGCAAGCTCTGGATGGGGCTGGTGGCCTCGTGGCGGCTGCAAGGCATGCGCGACTTCACCATCTTCTTCCCCACTCCCGGCTTCAATGTGCCGGAATGGCAGGTGGTCAATATGGGCGCTCGCTCCTACGCCATCCGCACGCGCGCCGAAGATCACTTCAAGGTGACGCCGGAGACGCTGGCACAGGCGCTCGACGTCGCGCCTGACGCGCGCGCCATCTACCTGACCATCTCGAATAATCCTACCGCCTTCGCCTACACGCCTGATGAGATTCGCGCGCTCTACCGCATGCTGGATGAGCGGGGCAGCGACCTGATCGTGGTGGCCGATCTGGCCTACATCGGCACCGGCGACCCGGCGGCGGATCGCGAGCGTATGCGCGCCCTGACCGAGCCAAACGCGCGCGCACGTTCCGCCTACGCCTTCACCTTCTCGAAGTCGCACACGCTGACGGGCGACCGCCTGGGCTGGGTGGCGCTCGGCACGTCGGAGCTGGCGCAGGCGGTGAGCGTCGGCTGGAGCAACACCGCAGCGTCGCTGCCCGCTGACTGGCAACTGCGCTACATGGCGCTGATCGAGCTGTTCGCGCGGCGCCCGCGTGTGGAGGCGCGCGCGCGGGCGCTCTATCGCTTGCGCCGCGTGCGGCTCATGCGCCAGTTGCGGGCGCTGAGCGCCTCGCGGCCCGCGCCAATCTTCACCAGCGTCAGCATGGATGACGGCGGCACGATCTATAACTGGAGCCAGCTCGCGCCAGGTGAAGATGTCTTCTCCCTGTTCAGTATGACGGGCATCGCGGGGGTGCCGGGCAGCGCCTTCGGCTACTCAGATGACTACGTGCGCCTCTCGGTCGGCTGCATCCCCGTACCGGAGGTCTGATGGCTATGCAGGGGATCGTCTCGCTGCTCGACGACGCGAGCGAGCGGGCCGTGCGCGCGCTGTGGGCCGAGCTGGAGACGCGCCACGATCTGCGCGAGGCGCCGCGCAGTGTGCCATTCCCGCACTGCTCCTACCAGATCGCGGCGGAGTATGATCTGGCCACGCTGGGCGCAATCCTCTCGCAGGTGGCGGCGCGGCACGCGCCCTTCTCGGTGGACGTCAGCGGGCTGGGCGCGTTCGAGGCGCCGGAGCCGGTGCTCTACCTCGCCGTCCGGCGCAACGCCGCGCTGGATGCGCTGCACGCGGCGCTCTGGCGGGCGCTGGTGGAGGGCGGCGTGGCGCGCGAGTGGTCGCCGCTCTACGCGCCCGACTCGTGGGTCCCGCACATCACCCTGGCGCAACGCGACCTGACGCCGGAGGGGCTGCGCGCGATACAATCGGCTTGGGCCGACCGCGATCTGCGCCGCGAGGTACGATTCAGCGACCTGACGCTGGGTGTGCAGGCGCCCGGGCAGGCGGCGCAGCGGCCGCTGCTGCGCTTCCCGCTGGGAGGCTCCGCAAGCGGCCAGGTCGGCGGCCCGGCGAACTGAGAGGAGCGCGCATGCTGGCGTATGTCTTCTGGCACTGGCCGCGACCGGGTGTGGCCTACGACGAGTACGTGGCGCGGCAGGTAGCCTTCCATCAGGCGCTGGCGACGCGCGGCCCGGCGGCGCTGGAGGCTTCGTCCATCTGGCGGGTGATCGGCGCGCCGTGGACGCCCGCCACGGTGGCCTACGAGGACTGGTATCTGCTGGGCAATAGCGCCGGACTCGACGCGCTCAACGCTGCCGCCGTCTCCGATTCGCTGCGCGAGGTTCACGACGCCGCCGCCTCGCTGGCCGCTGGCGGCATGGCCGCTCTCTACTCGCCCAGTGGGCCGCGCGTGGGCGAGGAGCCAGCGCTCGATGGCGCGGTGGCGCAGTGGTTCACCAAGCCCGATGCGCTGCGCTACAGCGCGCTCTACCAGCGTTTGCGCCCGCAGTTGGGCCGCCTGTGGACGCGCATGATGGTGCTCGGCCCTTCGCCAGAGTTTCTACTGCTGGGCGACAGCGCGTCTGGTCTGCCGCCAGAGTGGCGCGCGCAGATCACGCATCGCGAGCGCCTGTGGCCGTTCGACGACACGCTCGATAGCTCAGCCATCCACTCCGTCCAGGAAAACTGACCAGACCGCGCCACCCAGGAGAACTCCCGTGACACCCTTCCGCGTGCGTCCAGCCACTGCGGCTGATCTGCCAGCGGTTCACGCCATCTGGCTACACAACGACGCGCCGCACGAGACGCCACAACTCCCCGCTCCGCGTGACGTGCTGTCCGGCTTCGTCTACGAGCAGGAGCACGGCGAGATGCGCGTGGCCGAGGCAGACGCAGGCCGGGTGATCGGCTTCGGCGGCAGCGTCAGTTGGAGCGGCCCGCGCGGCTCGCTGACCTATCTCGCCGATCTCTTCATCGCGCCAGACATCCAGTCGCACGGCGTGGGGCAGGCCATCCTGCGGGCGCTGCCGCTCAGCGCGGGCGGGCGCTGCGTGCATGCCAGCACAGACCCGCGCGCCGCCGCACTCTACATCCGCACGGGCATGCTGCCGCTCTGGCCCAATTTCTGGCTGGTGGCCGATGTGGAGCGCCACCCAGCGCTGCGGCTCGACGCGCTGCCCGGCGCCGACGTGGAGTTGACCGCAGCGGCAGCGGATGATGCGCAACTGGCGGCGTGGGATGTGCGCGTCTTTGGCTATGTGCGCTCGCGCGATCTGGCGTGGCAGGTGGCGACCCGCGATGCGCTGCCGTTGTGGTTCCGGCGGCGCGGTGCAACCATCGGCTATGGCTACATCCAGCGCCACTGCGACGAATCGCTCTCCCGTCCGGGCGCATGGACGCTCGGCCCCATCGGCGCTGAGACGCCTGAAAATGCGCGCGACTGTGTCTGCGCCGCTGTGCGCTGGGCCGCCGAACGCGCGCCCGCCGTGCGGCTAGGCGTTCCCGCGCCGCATCCCGCGCTGGCGCCGCTGATCGAAGCGGGCTGCCGCATCGTCTACAACGAGACATTTCTGGCCAGCCCCGACGCCGCGCTGCCCGATGTCACGCGCTACCTGCCCAGCGGCGTCTTCATGTAGGGCGTCCCACATGGCTGGCGACGATTGGCGATGATTGGCGAGGAAAGGATGTGACGCATGCCGCGCTTCTGGCCCTTCCGCCGCGCCGCGCCGACCGCGCCGACCGCGACGAGCGCGCCCGCTGGGGGCCGACGACGGTGGCTCTTTGGCCGCGAATACACCGCCGACGTGCCGTATGCGCTGCCCTCTGACCTGGGCGAGATGAACCGGCTGGACTTCCAGCACTACATGCTGCGGCAGGCTTTCAAGGGCATCTACGCGGCGCCTATCGGCACGCCAGCCACCATCCTGGATGTCGGCGCTGGCACGGGGCGCTGGGCGAAGGAGATGGCAGCGCTCTTCCCGCAGGCGCGCGTCACGGCGCTGGACATCAAGGAGCCAGCGGAGAGCGGCGAGGCTCCGGCGGAGCAGCATCCCTATTCCTTCACGCAGGGCGACATCTTGCAGGGGCTGCCGTTTGCCGACGCCGCGTTCGACTTCACACATCAGCGACTGCTCTTTTTCGCCATCCCCAGCGACCGCTGGCAATTCGTAGTGGGCGAGCTGGCACGCGTGACGCGCCCCGGCGGATGGGTGGAGGTCGTCGAGGGTCACTACGGCTACGAGCCAATGGGGCCGACGGCGCAGCGTATCGCCGATGCGATGCTGCCGGCGATGCTCCAGCGGGGCATCGACCCGCGCAACAGCGCCAACCTCGCGCAGTTCCTGGAGGCGGCGGGCCTGCGCGATGTCCGCACGCGCGTGGTCAACGTGCCGGTGGGCGATTGGGGCGGCCACATTGGCCATCTGGCCCTCACCGATGTGATGACCTTCAGCCAGGCCGCCCGGCCGCTGCTGCTGGCGCAAGGGATGACCGAACCCGACTTCGCGCAGCTCACACAGACCATGCGCGACGAGTGCGAGCGCCTGCGCTATACCTGGCCCTTCTACATCGCCTACGGCCAGCGAGCGTAGGCAGCGGCGACACCTAGCGACAGGCAGGCTGCGCTGTGGTATGCTTGTCGCATCAATGTGCGACGTCCGCTCAGCGCTGGAAACACTGAGCGGACGTCTGACCCAGCGCGCTAGGTAAAGTAGCGGCGGGCTATGGCGCATGCTATCACGCTTCGCGCCAATTGCACACCCCCACACCTGGCGCGCCTCTGCACCGGAGGCGCCGCCCATCATGCGCAGATCGCCAGAACCGCTCGGTCACCCCGTCGCGCAACCCCGCTCATTTCCGCATCTGGCGTCGCCCTCGGTAAATCACTTTAGCAGGGACACTGTCCCTTGCGTGCGCTCGGCCTTGGGCGGATGTTACACAAAGGGGTAGCCATGTTGGCTACCCCTCTCACAAAGGAGCCATCATGTCAGATGAACGGCCCGTTCTAGATGAGCGAAAGTTACGCGAGATCATGATTGCCACTGAGCAGGCGCTAGAACAACGCACCATAGGCTTCATGGACGATGATCTGGAAGCAGCTCGCACAGCCGAAGGCGCTATCTATGTAGCACTGCCGGGCATGTGCCGCGCGCTGGGTCTCAGTACACAGCCACAATTTCGGCGCATTATCCGCACACCTGCGCTTGAGAAGGGTCTGCGGGTGATCCCCCTCGAAACGCGCGGTGGCGTACAGGCGATGAACTGCCTGCGGGTTGATCGGGTCGCCCTCTGGCTAGCCGGGGTGGAGACATCGCGCATCAAGCCGCAGTTTCGCGCGAAGATCGAGGCGTATCAGGACGAATTGGCGCCCGTGGCGATGCAGGTCTTCATGCGCGTGTTGGGCGTTCAGCCAGCGACGCCGGGGGCGCAGGCGCCCGCTGTGGCGCCTGCCACGCCGATTGGAGAAATTGCGGAACAGCTCGATACGCTGCTCGGCGTCGTGTCATTCCTTCGCGAGCATCTGGATGCGCAGTTCGCGGCGACATCCGAACAGATTGGCGCACTCTCCCTGCGGTTGGATGACGCCGTAGCGTTGCTCGAAGCGCTCGGTGAGCGCCAGGCGGCTACAGATAGCCAGATTGCCCGCATCGACGAGCGCACCCAGCGGCTGACACCTGCGCATGCGCGCGCCATTCAAGAACAGGTCGATCGGCT
>DATBTW010000023.1:0-3416 GCA_036559055.1 Ktedonobacterales bacterium | reverse complement strand
CGGGTCAGCGGCGGCGAATTGCGCGCAGGCGAATTCGCCCGTCGTGATGTCCACATAGGCCACGCCCACCGCGTCGCGTCCCAGCGCGGCGGCGGCCAGGTAGTTATTGCGCTTGGCCGCCAGCATGGCCGGATCGACGATTGTCCCCGGCGTGACCACGCGGATCACCTCGCGCTCCACCAGACCGCGCGAGAGCGCCGGATCGCTGACCTGCTCGCAGACCGCCACGCGATAACCCTTGCCGATCAGCCGCGCGATGTAGCCGTCGGCGGCGTGGTGCGGCACACCCGCCATCGGCGAGCGCTGCCCGCGCCCGAAGTCGCGTTTGGTCAGGGTCAGATCAAGCTCGCGCGCCACCAGCTCGGCGTCGTCGTCGAACATCTCATAGAAGTCGCCCATGCGAAAGAACAGCACCGCATCAGGATACTGGCGCTTCACACTGAGATATTGCTGCCGTACCGGGCTTTGATCCCGCTCGTCGAGGCGGTCATCTCCCTGTGCGCTGATGGTCTTACTCCCCACCATGCTGCGTTCGTCCCCCGTCTCCCTACGCCTGAGTATATCCGCCAATCAGGACGAGCGGCGCGCTCCGCCAGACGCGCACTGGCCCGAATCGGCGCTGGCAGGCCACGACTCGGCCAAATTGCCTAACCAGTGGGCGCCTGTGTACGGTACACTGGGCGAGGTGGCGGGCTGGCGGCGCAACGAGCGCCTGATCGCCACGCACAGTGGGTGAAGTGAGAGCGCACATGCCTTCATATGATCCGAACGGCCCAACCAATCCGCAGTACCCGCAGTATCCGCCACAGCAACCGGGCCAGCCGGGGCAGCCGGGCTATGGTCAGCAGCCAGAGTATCCCACGCCGCAACAGCCGCAACCAGGCTACGGCCAGCCGCCTGCCTACCCGCCGCCGCAGCCAGGCTATGGCCAGCCCGCCTACCCGACGCAGCCACAACAGCCGGGCTATCCCGGCGCGCAGTACCAGGGCTATCCGGGCTATCCCGGCGGCCCACAGCCGGGCTATCCCGGCGCTCCGGGGCAGCCGCCGCAACCACGTCGCCGCAATGTCGGCGCGATTATCGGCATCGTCGTCGGCGTCATCGTCGTGCTGGTCGTCGCCTGCCTTGTCGGCCTCTACGTTCTGGGGACACGCCTGCAGGGCGCCGCGTCCAGCGTCCTCACGAACCTGGCGCCCACCGAGACGGCGCTGGCGCAGCAGTTGACGCCCTCGCCCACCCTCAACGTGATCTACCAGGATTCCTTCACCGATACCCCCGCTGGCTGGCTCAACGATAACAATTGTGGCTTCAAGTCGGATGGCTATCACGTCATCGGCGGCAATGCCTGCCTCAGCCCCAGCGATGTCGATCCGAACGACGCCGACATCCGCGTGACGGCGCAGGCGGTCAAGACTGGCCAGAATACTGGCTATGGTATCGTGCTGCGCCGCGCCAGCTCGGGCAACTTCTACACCTTCGAGATCACGTCCGGTGGCCAGTGGGGGCTGATCAAGTTCACCAATGGCAACGGCACGACCGTCAAGCAGTTTGAGTCGAATAGCGCCATCCAGACGGGCAATGGCGCCACCAACGATCTGCGGGTGGTCGTCGTCGGCTCGCAGTTCACGTTCTACGCTAACGGTACGCAGCTCGGCACGGCGACCGATTCCACCTTCGCCACCGGGCGCACCGGCGTGGTGAATGACGACACCGACGCCAACAGCGAAGTCATCTTCACCAACTTCATAGTCGCCCAGCCCCCGCAATAGTAACCGCTAGGCTCCCCTCTCCCGCACAGCGGGGGAGGGGCTGGGGGTGGGGGCTTCCCGCTGGAGCACGCGCGCGAAGTGGCTCGCCACCTCGTCGCCCGCCAGCTCCAGCGCGCCATCGCCCACGCTCAGCTCGAACATGGCATAGCCGGGGATGGGCGCGGGTCGCAGCCAGGTGAAGAGCGCCAGGCGCTGCTCGCGCGCTAGCTCGGCGCTGGCGTCCAGCAGCGCCTCGGTTTCGCCGCGCAGATAGACGTGCGCCATGTGCGTCTGCGGCGGGTCGGGCTTGATGATGACGCCATCTACCTGCGCCAGCGCGGCGGCGATCTCTACCGCCTTCGCGTGGTAGCTGGCGAAGCGCGGCAGCCGCTCATGTAGCGCCGCACGCGCTGAGAGCACATACGGCCACAGGTGCAGCAGGTTGCCGCCGTGGCGCCGCTGCCAGATGCGCGCCTCGGCGACGAACTCCGCCGGGCCAGCCAGCGCCGCGCCCGTGATGGCGCCGATGCCCTTATAGAACGAGACGTAGACGCTATCGAAGAGGCTGGCGATCTCGGCGTAGCTGCGCCCGTAATACGCCGCCGCCTCCCAGAGCCGCGCGCCATCCATATGCGCCGTCGCCCCACGCGAGCGTGCCCACGCCGTCTGCTCCTCCAGCGCCTCCCACTCCGGGAGCTGCCCGCCGATCTCGCGCTGCGGCAGCTCCAGCAGCAATGCTGCCAGCGGCTCCGGCGTCGCGCGCAGGTCGTCCAGCGTAATGACGCGCTCGGCGTCGCCCACCAGCGTTGCATGCAGCCCGTGCAGCCGCTCGTAGCCCTTGTTCTCGTGGATTTCCAGATGGCACGTCGGATGGAAGGCCACCGTCGTGCGGCCAGAACGCGCGCTCCAGATGCGCAGCGCGATCTGCTGCGCCATCGTGCCGCTGGGCATGAAGACAGCCGCCTCTTTGCCGAGCAGTTCCGCAATCTCGCGCTCGAATGCCTCGATCAGCGCGCCTCCGCCGTAGCGGTCGGGCTGCTCGTCTGGCCTCACGCTCTCTGCCAGCGCCAGCAGCTCCGCGCGCATCGACTGCGGCGGATGCCCGTTCAGCGTGCGCTCGCACTGGAGGAACGCCGCGCGGCGCTGTTCGGCGGCATCGGCTGGTGTGGCTGTGGGCTGCTCGCTCGCGTCGGGCGCCGCTGCCTGCTCGCCAAGGCTCACCGCCTGCTGCGTATCCGTCTGAGTATCCATCGTGCGCTGCTCCTTTGCGATTGGCGCGCGGCTGTCCCGGCACGGCTACTCGCTATTCACCCGCGCCTCGCCATACGCCGCGCTGACCTCAGTATACGCGCCGGGTGTTCACAAGATGGCTCCCAACCTGTATACTGTATTCTTGCTGAGTCGTGCGAGTGTCAGTCGAACAGGCGACCGATATTGCCAGCGCGCCAGGAGGAATGTAGCATGCGTACCTGCCCCTCGTGCGGACGCTTCATCACCGACGCCTCCACGCTGACCTGCCCCTACTGCGGCGCGTCGCTGGAGCCAGGCCTCGGCGCCTCGGCGCCAACTGAGCCTGCCGCGCCAGGGTACGGGCAGCCGAGCGGCGCGCCACCCTATGTGCCGTATGCGGCTCCTCCGCCCCCAGCCTACCAGCCACCCTATGGCCAG
>DATBTW010000022.1:0-21821 GCA_036559055.1 Ktedonobacterales bacterium | reverse complement strand
TCTACCTGTCATACGTCGTCGGCGCTGTAGCCGCCGCCGCTGCCGGCAATATCTCCGACCGCGTGGGACGACGCTCGACCATCCGGTTCGCGCTGCTGGTGGTTGTCGCGGGGCTGGGGTTCAGCCTGGCGTCCACGCTGGCGCTGGCGATCCTGGGCTTCACGCTGGTCTGCGTCGGCAGCCTGATGGCGCACGCCGTCGCCAACGCCTCCGTCAGCCAGTCGGCGAATCCGCTTGGCGCGCAGGCGCGCGGCACGGCGCTCTCGCTCTACACGCTCGGCTTCTACGTCGGCGGCGGGCTTGGCTCGTTCGTGCCAGGGTTCGCGCTGGTGAGCTTCGGCTGGCCCGGCGTGGTCGCGCTGTGTGGCGTTGGTGTGCTGGGCGCGGCGGTTTGCTCGCTCGTCACTCCCCGCCGCCCGGAGCAGGGCGGCGCGACCGAAGCATCGCCAGCGGTGGGCTAACCCTCAGCCTCGGTTGGCTCTGCGGGGCGCAGGCGGGGAGTCTGCGGCCCCTGACCGCGCTTGTAGACCAGCACCGTGCGTTTAAACGTGATGACCACCACGCCTTCCTGATTGAAGCCGGTCGTCTGAACCGTCACCACGCCTACCTCCGGACGCGAACGCGACGGCCGCGCCTCCAGCACCTCAGAATGCGAGTAGATGGTGTCGCCCTCGAAGACGGGATGCGGCAAGCGCACTTCATCCCATCCCAGATTGGCAAAGACATTCTGTGAGACATCGCTGACACTCTGGCCTGTCACCAGGGCGAGCGTGAACGTGGAATCCACCAGCGGCTTGCCGAACGCGGTCTGCGCCGCGTAATGATGATCGAAGTGGATCGGCGCGGTGTTTTGGGTCAGCAGCGTGAACCAGAGGTTGTCAGTGGTCGTCACGGTGCGCCCCAGCGCATGCTCGTAGATGTCGCCGACGGTGAAGTCCTCGAAGAATCGTCCCACCCAGCCCGGTTTCACTGGCATCGTCGCTCACCTCCCTCTCGTCTCTCTCTCGTTGCCCGACAGACAGCGTTCGGAACCAGAGTAGCGCAAGACAGTGCGTGTCGGCGCGATCGCGTAACGGAAGACTTCGCCTTTCTCCCGCAGTGATTCACCATCATGCCACAGTTGCTCTCGGACTCCAGGAGCGCCGTTGGTAGAGCCAATCATATCCTCATTTTGCTTGCCACTTGACTAAACGTTCAATTAATGCTATCCTCGCACTTGAGTGAACGTTCAAGTAAGGGGTTCCAGCAGTGAACACATCGGGTGATTTGAATGAGCGACAGCCCTTTCCCGGAGAAGGAAGCGACTCTCCGCCCACCGCCGAGTCCGCGAGCATGCGGAGCCAGGAGGGACAGGAGCGGCAGAGGGAGGAAGAGATACTGAATGCCGCGTTGGAAGAATTTGCAAATCAGGGATTCGCGGGCGCGACGATCAAGCGTATCGCCCAGCGCGCCAAGCTCGCGTCCCAGGCGCTGATTTACTGGTACTTCCCCACAAAAGACGCGCTCTTCCAGGCGGTGTTGGCGCGCAGCCTACCAATCGCGCAGGTGGTCAATGATGGCGCAGCGCTGCTTGACCAGCCACCTGAACAGGTGTTGCCGCAACTGGCGCGCGCCTACCTGGCGATGGCCGACCGCCCGGCGGCGTTGCGCCTGCTGCGACTCTTTGCGCCCGAGGCGCTGCGTCGCCCCGAGGTCGCTGAGCTACTGGGGGGGCGCATCATCGGTCGGGTTCTCACGTTCATCGAGCGCTACCTGGACCGCCAGGTCGAGCTGGGCCGATTGCGCCCACACGACACACGAATCAGCGCCCGCGCCTTTGTAGGAATGACGTTGCCGCAACTGGGTAGCAAGCTCTTTCTTCAAGCGATACGCATCGAAGGTCTCTCCGATGACGACTATGTGGAAGCCATCGTCGCGCTCTTCCTGCGCGGCCTTCAGCCGGAAGCGTGACACGGCTACCGCGGTATTCCAGGCCGTCATCGTCCGGTACACGACAGGAGCAAGACCACTATGTCCCACTCCACATGGATCCGCTGGCTCGATGCGTCAATAGCCGCCGATGGGCAATCGATTGCTGAGTTGGGCGGAAAAGGGGAGAACCTTGCGCGCTTGCGGGCGTTCGGACTCCCGACGCCCACAGGGTTTGTGATTACCACGGCGGCCTATGACGATTTCGTCGCCGCAAACCGCCTTGGGCATGTATCGGCGACAAATCCGTCGGCCATGCAAGCGGCCATGCAAGCGGCGCCGATGCCCGACGAGCTCCGCGCTGAGATCCTGACGGCCTATCAGCAGATGGGAACCGAGTGCGCGGTCGCGGTGCGCTCCTCGGGTACGACGGAAGATCTGGCGACGGCGTCGTTTGCGGGCCAGCACGACACCTTCCTGAATGTCGTTGGCCCAGATGCGCTGCTCCGAGGTGTGCAGGCATGCTGGGCCTCGCTCTGGACGCCCCGTGCGGTCGCCTATCGACGCCAGAGTGGATGGGACGCCCCTCCACTGGGCAAGGTGGCGACTTCGGATGGCGCGCAGCCACTCGCACTGGCCGTGGTGGTCCAGGTGATGGTACAGGCAGCAGCGGCAGGAGTCGTCTTTACCGCCAATCCGGTGACGGGCGACCGCGCGGAGACGACCATAAGCGCAGTGCGCGGCCTGGGTGAGCGTCTGGTGTCCGGCGAAGGCGCCGCAGACGAGTGGGTCGTGCGGGGGCGCGGCCAGAGCGCACAGGTGACCTGCCGGCGTGACATGGAACACGCGCTCGTCGCCGAGCAGGCGCTGGCGGTGGCGATGGTAGCGTGGCGCATAGAGAACCAGTTTGGCGTGCCACAGGACATCGAGTGGGCGATCGATGTGCGCGGCGCGCTCTTCGTTCTGCAGGCGCGCCCGATGACCGCTTTACCGGAGCCGGTGACGTGGGTGTCGCCAACGCGCAGCGGCTGGATGCGCAATTTCCGCCTCGGAGAGTGGCTCCCCGAACCAGTAACGCCGCTGTGCGAGACATGGCTCATTGCTGGCCTGGAGCAGGGCGAGGTGAACGGCGAGGAGCGCGACTATGGCTTGCGTCTGCGACTGCCCTACCATGTGCTTGCCAATGGGTGGTATTTCTCAGCGCCCGTTGCGGGAGGCGCGTCGCTGAGCGGCATTCTCAATGTCCTCATTCACCATCCACAGTTGATCGCAATGCTCGCGCTCAGCACGCGACGTCCCGGCTTCGGTGAACAGGCGTTCATTGCGCCCGTCGCGCGTCGCTGGCGGGAGGAGACTCTACCACGCTATCAGCGTCTCGTCGCGACATGGGAAGCGCGCGAAGCAGTCGCCTCGCTTGCTGACCTGGTCGCTGCCATCGACCAGATTGTGAGCGTAGGTGGAGACTATCTTTGGGATTTGAGTGTGTCTGGGGGGCATGCCTGGAAAGCGGAGCATGCGCTGGCGCGCTTCTATCAGCGGTACCTTGCGCGACGCTTGGCCCGGTCAGACGGCGCGCCCGCGTCTCGAGGCCACCAGGATCTGCTGCTTGGTCTACCGGCGCCATTCCCGGTGACGCCGCCCCATGCGGTTCAGAGCCTCGACTGGATCCGCCCAACACTGGGTGATGGCTCGCGCGGGCCATTGAGCGCCGACGATCTGGCTGGACGACGCGCCCGGATGGAGCATGCGCGACAGGGGGCGGAGGCAGCATGCCGCAACGCGCTGGCACGCGAGTCCCCAGCGCGGCGACGTCGTTTCGAGACGCTGCTGGCCCTGGCTCAGCGCTACGCGACGCTGCGTGAAGAGCAGGCGGGGTGGTTCACCCTCGGCTGGCCGTTCATGCGGCGCGCGGTGCTGCGGCTGGGCGCGGAGGCGCAACAGCGAGGGATGATCGAGCAGGCGGAGGACGTCTTCTTCCTCACAAAGGACGAGTTGGCTGCGTGCCTTGGAGACGCCCTGACTGGACCGCGTCAGGAGGCGGAGCGAATACGCTTGGCGGTCACCGCCAGGCAACGCCAGTGGGAGCGCCAGCGACGCCTGACTCCGCCGCTGACGTTAGGAAACCCTCTCAGCGCCCGCGTCATCGCGCGGGTTGCGGACGGCATGCGCGCGCCATCAGCGGTCAATGCGAACGATACGAACAACGCCCACGCAAACGACTTGCGCGGTATGCCCGCCAGCCCTGGTCGCGCCACGGGGCCTGTGCGGGTCGTGCGAGGGCCTGAGGGCTTCGCGCACTTCCAGCCCGGTGAGGTTCTGGTGGCACAGGTGACCGCGCCCGCATGGACACCGCTCTTCGGCCTCGCCGCGGCGGTCGTGACCGATGGCGGATCGCTGGCGGCTCATGCGTCGTTAGTAGCGCGGGAGTATGGCATTCCAGCTGTCGTGGGCGTGGGCGACGCCACCGAGCGACTGCGCGATGGCCAGCGTGTCACGGTGGATGGCAGCGCTGGAATCGTCGAAACGTTCGAGTGAGTCGCCAGAAGCTCGGGGAACGAACCCACCAGCCCCGGTTTTTTATCGTCAGGCCTCACACGGGTCGCTGTGGGGTAGTGCGCGAGCGCAGTCACCGCCGCATGGCGCGTTGTGAACGGCTCCGCCCTGTTACTACCGCTTATACCCTGTCTCAAATCACGCCCGCCACGCGCAACTCCGCGATGCTGGCCTCGTCGTAGCCCAGCGCGCCCAGGATGACGTCGGTGTGCTGGCCGACGGCGGGGATGGCGTCCATGCGCGGCTCGACACCCTCCAGGTTGACTGGCGGCAACAACGCCTGGAGCGGCCCGACCGGCG
Organism: Ktedonobacterales bacterium; assembly: GCA_036559055.1. Taxonomy (GTDB): domain Bacteria; phylum Chloroflexota; class Ktedonobacteria; order Ktedonobacterales; family JADMIN01; genus JAKAIY01. Next base: position 17,060 of record DATBTW010000022.1, on the reverse strand, counting down.
AATCCACCGCGCGCCAACGGTCGCGCGCCTGAAGCTGCGGATGACTCCAGAAGTCGCGCAGGTCGTTCATATGCGCGTTGGCGATCTGCGCGCGATCCAGCCGCTCCACCAGCGCCTCGCTCGTCAGCGTCTCGAATACGGCGGCGATCTGCTCATGCAGCGCCGCGCGGTTGGCCACGCGCTGCGAGTTGGAGGCGAAGCGCGGATCGTCGGCCAGCGCGGGCCACTCCAGCGCGACAACGCAGAAGGCCCGCCACTCGCGCTCATTCTGCACGCTCAGGTTGATCTGGCGACCGTCGCCCGCGGTGAAGGGGCCATAGGGCGCGATGGTGGCATGGCTGGCTCCCGCGCGCGGCGGCGGCTCGCCCCCATAGGCGGTGAAGTACGCCGGGTAGCCCATCCACTCGCCCAGCGCGTCAAAGAGCGAGACATCCAGCGCGCATCCCTGGCCCGTGCGCTCGCGCTGATAGAGCGCCGTTAGGATGCCAGAGAACGCGTAGACGCCAGCGGCAATGTCGGCGACCGAGATGCCCACCTTGGCAGGCGCGTCGGGCGAGCCGGTGATGGAGAGCAGCCCCACTTCGCACTGTGCTAGCAGATCATACGCCTTCTTGTCGCGGTACGGGCCAGCGGTTCCATAGCCCGAGACGCCGCAGACGATCAGCCGGGGATGGTCAGCCCGCAGCCGCTCGGCGCCAAACCCCAGCCGCTCGACCGCGCCCGGCGCCAGATTCTGGATGAAAACATCGGCCTGCGCGACCAGCGCCCGCAGAATCGTCGCTCCCGCAGGCTGCTTGACATCCAGCGTGAGGCTTTCCTTGGAGCGGTTCAGCCAGACGAAGTGGCTGGAGAGTCCACGCACCGTCTCGTCGTAGTGGCGCGCGAAATCGCCGACCACTGGCCGCTCGATCTTGATGACGCGGGCGCCCAGGTCGGCGAGCTGGCGTGTGGCGAAGGGCGCGGCCACCGCCTGCTCCAGCGCCACCACGGTGACGCCATCGAGTGGGAGTGGCGTCATCAGTACGACCTCGGCAGACCCAGCTCGTGCTCGGCCAGATAGGCCAGCACAAGATTGGTGGAGATGGGCGCGACCTGATACAGTCGCGTCTCACGGAATTTGCGCTCGATGTCATACTCCACTGTCAGCCCATAGCCACCGAAGGTCTGCATGGCGACGTTGCCAGCCTCCCACGAGGCGTCCGCCGCCAGCAGCTTGGCCATGTTGGCCTCGGCGCCGCACTGCTGGGCCTGGTCGAAGCGGTCAGCCGCATGGAAGCGCATCAGTTCAGCGGCCGCGATGTGCGCGTGGGCCATCGCGATGGGAAACTGCACGCCCTGGTTCTGCCCGATCGGTCGGCCAAAGACGATGCGGTCACACGCCCGCCGGGTCGCTTGCTCCACGAACCAGCGCCCATCACCGATGCACTCTGCCGCGATCAATATGCGCTCGGCGTTCAGACCATCCAGGATGTAGCGGAAGCCCTTGCCCTCCTCGCCGATCAAGTTGGCCGCCGGAATCTTCAGCTCATCGAAGGTCAGCTCGTTGGTCTCATTGTTGATCATGACGTTGATCGGCGTCACCGTCAGCCCGTGGCCGGTGGCCTGCCGCAGATCGACGATGAAGACCGAGAGGCCGTCCGAGCGGCGCGTGACCTGCTCGCGGGGTGTGGTGCGCGCCAGCAGCAACAGCAGATCGGAGTGCTGCACGCGCGAGATGTAGATTTTGCGGCCACTGACGCGATAGTGGTCACCATCGCGCATGGCGCTCGTCGTGATGCTGGTGGTATCCACGCCCGCCTCTGGCTCGGTGACACCGAACGCCTGGAGCCGCAGCTCGCCCGCCGCGATGGCCGGAAGATAGGCGCGCTTCTGCTCCTCTGAACCATGCCGTAGCAGCGTGCCCATCGTGTACATCTGCGCGTGATAAGGGCCAGCATTGCCGCCAGAGTGGTTGATCTCCTCGACGATCACGCTGGCTTCGGCCAGTCCCATGCCACGCCCGCCATACTCGCGAGGGATGAGCGCGCCCAGGTAGCCCGCGCTGGTTAGCGCGCCGACGAACGCCTCTGGATAGGCGCGACGCTGATCCAGGTCGCGCCAGTAGGTCGATGGGAACTGCGCGCACATCTCGCGAAGTTCCCCGCGCAAAAGCTGAAAGCGCGTATCGCCTGCCATGGCCATCTCCTTCGTAGTGGCGGAGCGGCAGCTAACTTGCTGCAGTACGCTCCATGCTCACAGAGCTTGTTCGTCTCTCTTTGTCACTCCATGATATACTTCCTGTATACCGCAGGGCCTGCGGGAATTTACGCCTGTGGCGCGGGAGCGACAACCAAGCTCCCAATGACCGTGTCAGACTCGCTGGGCTTGCCTTGCGAGCAGTGGTCAGCCCAGGAATCTCCCGGCTGAAGCTGGGAGATTGGTCAAACTGGTTCTATATCCATACACACGCTGGGGACTGTTCCAACCATCTCGACAAGCGGACGTTCACTCATCCAGTCGCCAAACCCCAGCAATGGCGCGACGCTCGCAATCGCTTGCAGTTCTCCTACCCAAGCTGCATGCGTAATGGCTGGCGTCTCAGGCCCTTGTGGCTCCGACGAAGGAGCCACGCCTCGTACATGATCGTACTGAGCCTGAAAAGAAAGGGTAGCCCATGACACACGGTTTCCCTCACCCCGCCCTGCCAGCGCGACCGCACAGACCGCAGCGCATCAGACGTGCGCTACGCGCTGTTCCCGCGCTGACGATCATCCCACTGCTGGCCATGCTGCTGGTCGCCTGCGGTGGCGCGGCGAACAGCGGCAGCAATGTCCTCGTCTTCGGCGCGCCGGTCTCGCTGACCGGCTCGACCTCGCACGAGGGCCAGGATACCTTGAACGGCTACCAGCTCTGGGCCAAAACTGTCAACGCCAAGGGCGGCATCAAGGTCGGCGACAAGACGTACACCGTCCAGATCAAGTATTACGATGACGGCAGCAGCCCGACCAAGAGCGCCCAACTGACCACGCAACTCATCACCGCCGACAAGGTCAACTTCCTGCTTGGCCCGTATGGCACCTCTTCGACCCTGCAGGACGAAACCATCGCCCAGCAGTATCAGACCCCGATGGTCGAGGGCAACGGCGCGTCAACCGCGATCTTCTCGCAGGGCAACAAGTATATCTTCGGCGTGCTGAGTCCGGCGCCGAAGTATGCCGCGATCATGATCGAGGCTGCGCAGTCCGTGGCGAATCCGCCGCAGACCATCGCCATCATCTCGGCGAACGATGACTTCTCCAAGGGCGTCGCGGTGGCGGCCAAGACCTACGCGACACAGCACGGCATGACCGTGACGTACTATCAGGAGTATCCGGCGGGCGCGACCGACCTCACCAACGTCCTGACGGCGCTCAAGACCTCGAACAATGGTGGGCCGCCCGACATGATTCTGGGTTCCGGTCACGAGGGTGAAGCCATCGTGACGATGAAAGAGGCCAAGCAGCTTGGCATCAACCCCAAGCTCTTCGCCTTCACCGTCGGGCCAGCTCTGCCCGACTTCGCCACCACGCTCAGTGGTGACGCTAACTACGTGCTGGGCAGCTCGCAGTGGACGCCACAGGTCAAGTACCAGGGAACCGACATCTTTGGCACGGCGCCCACCTTCGAGCAGATGTACAAAGCGCAGTACAATCAGGAGCCATCCTATCAGGCAGCAGAGAGCGCGGCCTGCGGCGTCGCCTTCCAGGCGGCCATCGAGAAGGCTGGCTCCATTGATCCGACCAAGGTGCGAGACGCGCTGACGCAGCTTGACATCACGACCTTCTATGGTCAGATCAAGTTCGACTCGACCGGCTCGAACACCTACAAGCCGATGGTGACCATCCAGGTTCAGAATGGCCATGCGGTGACGGTCTATCCGTCCAACGTCGCGAATGCGTCGTTGCAGTATCCCACCCCGCCATTCGGCAGCCGCTAGTCTTTCCGGCTCATTCATTTCTCAAGCCAGGTTCACTGGCGTTACGCGGGCCTTGCCCCTGGTCTGGGCGCAGCGCGGCATGCTCCGCTGCGCCCAGACCCCGCCAGGGAGCCACAACACCTACCGCATGAGACCACCTGCGACACCTGCGACACCTGAAGGGAGTTCCTGGAATGGCGTTTGGCCAGATCATCGTGAACTGGCTGCTGCTCGGCGGGTTCTATGCGGCAGTCGCCCTGGGTTTCTCGCTCATCTGGGGCATCATGAACATCGTCAATCTGGCGCAAGGCGCGCTGATCATCGTCGGCGCCTACGCCGCATTCGTGGCGTTCTCGACCTTCCACATCGACCCGTTCATCGGCATCCTCGTCTCGATGGTCGTGCTCTTCATCATCGGCTGGGTCATCCAGTATGTCGCCATCAACCGCGTCATCCGGGCGCCGTTCCTGGTCACCTTCATGCTCACCTTCGGCCTTGACCTGCTGATTACCGATCTGGTGCAGCTCTTCTTCACGACCGACCTGCGCAGCATCAACACGAGCTACAGCGGCGCGGGCCTCCAGCTCGGTAACACGCGCATCCCGTATGATCGCGTCGGCATCCTGATCGTGGCGATCCTGCTGACGTGGGCGCTGAGCCAGTTCCTGAGCCGCACGCGCACTGGCAACGCCATCCTCGCGACCGGCATGGATCGCGACGCGGCCCGCCTGATGGGCGTGAACATCGCGCGCATCTACGCGCTGACCTTCGCCATTGGCGCGGCGCTAGCTGGAGCGGCAGGCGCTATGCTGGCGCCGGTTTATCCCTTTGCGCCCAGCGACTCTGGCGCCTACACGCTGGACGCTTTTGTCATCGTCGTGCTGGGCGGTCTGGGTACCCCGTGGGCCGCGCTGGCTGGTGGCATGCTGTTCGCGCTGGCCGAGACGGCGCTGCCACTGCTGCCAGGCGTCGGCCCTGGCTACGAAAATGTCATCGCGTTCGGCGTGCTGGTGCTGGTGCTGATCGTGCGCCCCACCGGTCTGCTCGGCAAAGCGTTCTACGCCTAGGAGGTCGTCATGGCGATTTCACCAGAAGCGAATGCGACCTCGCCGGGCAGCAAACCAGCGCTGCCGGGAGGGCCGCGTTCCAGCCGCATGTGGCTGTGGAACACGATTATCGGGCTGATTCTGCTGGCCATCATCTCTATCATCCCGCTGTTCAATGATCCAGCGATGCTGCACACCTGGACGCTGATCGTGATGTTCTGCGTGCTGGCGCAGGGCTGGAACTTCATCGGCGGGTTCGTGGGCTACGCCGCATTCGGCAATGTGGTCTTCTTCGGGCTTGGCTCCTACGCGGTCGGCATCATGCTCAACAGCGGCAAGCCGTTCTGGCTGGGGCTGCTGGTGGCGCTGGTCGTCGCGGTGGTCTTCGCCTTCCTGGTCGGGCTACCCATCCTGAGGCTGCGCGGCCACTACTTCGCCATCGCCACGCTGGGTGTGGCCGAGGCGGTAGGCGAGCTGATCGCCGCGCGCGACATCGGCGGAAGCGGCGGGCTGCTCTCGGTGCATCCGCCCACGCTGGCAGAGTTGCCGCTGTTCTTCTACGGCTTTGTAGGGCTGTCCGCCATCACGCTGGTCGGTACGGCTGTCCTCTCACGCAGCAAGTTCGGCTACGCGCTGGTGGCCATCCGCGAGAACGAACAGGCGGCGGAAGCGATGGGCATCGCCTCCTACTGGTACAAGGTCGCCGCATTCATGCTGAGCGCGGCGCCCACCGCCATCGCAGGCGGACTCTACGCCTACTGGGCGACCGGCTTCGACCCTTCCACGGTCTTCGATGTCAGCTACTCAGTGGAGATGGTGCTGCTGGCCTTCCTGGGCGGTGCGGGCACCATTCTGGGGCCGCTGCTCGGCGGCATCGCCTTCGAGTATATGTCGTATCAGTTCTCGGTCAGCGGGTTTACGCTGCACAATTCGCTGCTGGGCCTGTCCATCATCATCGTGACGATCTTCCTCCCGCAGGGCTTCATCCGGCTGGTACAGGAGGTCATGCGCCCCACCAGCCTGGCGGGGGCCAACGACTCGTACCTGCTGCGCATCAGAGAGGGGTTGCGACGTGTCCAGCGATTCATCGCGTCCAATGGCGTCTGACGCCAGCCCGGCAGCGTCGGGCGCTGGCTCCGCGCTGCTGGAGATCATCGGCGTGACCAAGCGCTTTGGTGGCCTTCCCGCCGTGGATAACCTCACCTGCACGGTGCGCCAGGGCGAGACGCTGGGCATCATCGGCCCCAATGGCGCAGGCAAATCGACGCTGATCGGCCTGATCGGCGGCTCGCTCGCGCCGACCTCCGGTTCCATCACCTTCGATGGGCAAGACATCAGCCGACTTGCGCCGCACAACCGCGCCCGCATCGGCATCGCACGCACATTCCAGGTGGCGCAACCCTTCGCCGGGCTGAATGTGCGCGAGAACGTCATCATCGGCGCGCTCTTCGGGCGGCGCAATCTCTCGCGCGCCGAGGCGGCCAGCGTCGCGGACGAGGTGCTGGCGCGCGTGGGGATGGAGAACAAGGCTTACCTGATCGGCGGCCAACTTACCGTAGCGGATCGCAAGCGGCTGGAGGTGGCGCGCGCGCTGGCGACCTCGCCGCGCCTGCTGCTGCTCGATGAGGTGATGTCGGGCCTGAACGCCAGCGAGGTGATGCAGGCGGTCGAGCTGATCCGCCGCATCAACAACTCTGGCGTGACGGTGCTGGTGGTGGAGCACATCCTGCGCGCCATCAAGGGCGTCTCGGATCGTGTGCTGGTCATTCACCACGGCGCGAAGATCGCCGAGGACCTGCCCGACAACGTGCTGAGCGACCCGCATGTGATCGAGGCCTATCTGGGGCAACGCTATGCTCAGCAACAGAAGCAGGCGGGCGCCAATCCGACGCCTGCGGAAGATTGGAAGGGCGGACTCGCATGAGTGACGTATCTGACGCCAGTCTCACGGGTTCGCAGGCCACACAGGGCGCGCAGAGTGGCGCCGAGGCCGCCGGCGTATCACTGCTGGCCGCCGAGGGCCTGAACTCTGGCTATGGCGACACCCAGGTGCTCTGGGATGTCTCGCTAGAGGTCTTTCGCCATGAGGTGGTCGCCATCGTCGGCGCGAATGGCGCGGGCAAATCGACGCTGCTGGCGGCGCTCTCCGGGCTGATTCCGGCCTGGAGCGGCAGTGTCACGCTGAATGGCAAGAGCATCACGAACAAGCGGCCAGAGCGCATCGTGGCGGCGGGGCTGTCGCATGTGCCGCAGGGCCGCCGCCTCTTCTCGGCGCTGAGCGTAGAGGAAAATCTGAAGCTGGGGGCGTACACACGTCGGGCAGGCTCGACCAAAGCCATCCGCGAGGACCTGGAGCGTGTCTACCAACTGCTGCCCAAGCTGCGCGAACGCCGCGCCCAACTGGCCGGCTCGATGTCGGGCGGCGAGCAGCAGATGTGCGCGATCGGGCGCGGCCTGATGGCGCGGCCAGAGTTGCTGCTGATCGACGAGCTATCGCTGGGCCTGGCGCCGATGGTGGTGGATGACATCCTGGGCGCCGTCGATACCATCCACCGCGAAGAGGGGCTGAGCTTTCTGCTGGTCGAGCAGGATGTGCAGATCGCGCTGGAGCGCGCCGACCGGGGCTATGTGATCGAGAATGGCCGCATCGTCGTGACGGGCGCTGGCCATGACCTGCTCACCAGCGACCAGGTGCGCGCCGCCTATCTGGGGGAGTGATACACCTCGTCTTGGAGAAGGAACGCGCAGCGTGCGGCGGCGCCCGGCTGGCGACTGAAGTCGCCCCTGGCAGCCTGCGAAGGCAGGCTGCCAGGGGCCAACCGTTCCCCAGCCCGCGCAGGCGGCAGGCGTAGCCGCGCTTTGCGGCCCGCGGCGCCTCCCAGGCGCGGTTTCAACTGCCAGCCAGCGCCGTACTCCGCAACTCGCGAATCGTTAGCCCTCGTCCCTCATTGTCCGTAGTTGTCGGCTATAGGAAAGCTGCCCCTTGAGTTTGCGCGCTGGTCGTAGTATCCTACTGTGTCGGAGAACCTGGCGCTCTGGGGAGGAGTGACATCATGAGCCGCATCGCCGTCATCGCGGGAGATCACAGTATGCTCGTCACGCGGCTCACGCAGGGCCGTCGCGCGGGACGCTACGCCCTGGCCTACAACTTCTTCGAGAAGTGGCGCTTCGTCACCGACGTGGATACCGATGAACTCCTCACCTGGAAGACCGAAGAAGAGGCGCTCATCATCGGCGAGGCCTGGCGCACCGCCTTCGAGATGATTCGCCTGCCCAGGCCAGAGCGCTACCCCATCGCCGTCGTTCGCCCACTGACACGCTCATGATCGCCCGCATCACCCAGGCGCAGGCCAACGAGGCCGCCGCCAGCGCCGCTAGCTTCTGGCCCACCTTCGGGCGGAACTGGCCCTGGACACGCACGCCAGAATTATCCCCCATCTACCAGCGGGCGGGCGAATTGACCGTTGCCCTGCTGCGCGCCTTCCCCGCCATTCAGTGGTCGAATCAGGCGCGCTGGTATCGGCGCGACGTGCGGGACACGCCCGCCATCATCGCACTCACCCCGGACGCGCTGCGGGCGGAGGTCGGCGAGCTGGCCACCGCTCCCGGCGCGGCGGAGGGCAAGCAGGTCGTCTCGCTGCTCTACCTGCCAGAGAAAGATGCGCCGCCCGACTCCGCCAGCGTCGCGGATTCCAGCGCAGAGCCGCCGGTGGCGCGCACGCTGCTGGCCTCCACCGCGCTCGACGCGCCCTATTACACTGCACAGCTCGCCCACGAACTGCTCAACTGCTTCTGCCACACCAGCTGGGATGGCCAGACCATCCGCAGCGGGCTGCGCGAGGGGGGCGCTGGCTCCAGAATTGGCGCTGAGCCGGGTGCGGCGCTCAACGACCTGCTGCTGGATGCCATGCTCGTCCACTTCCTGCCAGTCGCGGCTGATGTGCGCGCGGAAGACCTCTTCAATGGCGCGCAGGGGCCGTACTGGCGGATCGCGCGCACATTCTCGGCACGGCTGCGGGGCGTGCCTGCGCTGCCCGCGCTCTTCAGCGGCGAGCCAGATGCGCTCGTGCGCTTCCAGCAGGGATTGGCGCTGGCACTCGACCTCGCCGACGCCGCCCGCGAACTGGATGCGCAGGTGGCGGCGCACGACTGGGCCGCGCTCCGCCGCACGCTCGGTGACGACGAATAGACCCCACAGCCGACTTCCCTAGCGCCGCGCCAGCGCCGCCTCCAGCCCCTCCAGCGTGTGTGCGCCGGACGCAGCGACCCATGCGCGCAGCGCCGCGCCCACTGGGCCGGGATCAGCGGCCAGCGCTGTCAGGCGGCTGAGTGGCGGCGCGCTGCCGAGACGCTCCGGCGGGATGTCGGCCAGCGCCGCGAGCAGCGTCTGGCGTGCGCTATAGGCGTCGCCCAGATTGGCCTCCGTGGCGGGATGTGGCGGCTCGTAGGCGCGGGTGAGCGTAGTCAGCGCCAGCCCTTCCGGCGTCAGCAGCGCGCGCAGGCGGCGCTCCCGCTCGGCGGCGTCCATCCCGGTCATCGCGGTCGTGGCCAGCTCACGCGCCTCCGTCGAGGAGTCCGTGGCGTAGAGCGCTGGCAGCGGCGTGTAGTGGATGCGCCCGGCGTAGCGCCGATTCTCAGGCAGCGCCAGCAGCGCACGCAGGTCGGCCTCAGACTTGCCAGCGCGCGGCGCGACGACTAGCTCGGCCTCGGCGAAGAGTTCATCCAGCGCGGCGTCGCGATCCGCATAGTAGCGCGCATCGAAGATTTGCGGCGCCTTGTCGAAGCCGACGACCAGCGCGATCTCCTCAGCCCCTGGCAGCAGCGCATGGGCCGCGCGCGCCTGCTCGACGTACAGCCCGCCCGCGAAGAGCAGCAGCCCATCGCCCACCGCGCTGGCGTATGCCCTGCCTTCCAGCAGGCGATCGACCAGCGAGGCGCGCGCGACCTGCTCCTTATCCACCGTGACCAGATTAGCCACCCAGTAGAGCGCATCCAGCCGCGCGCTGTGGCGGGCCGACTGCGCCATCGCGACATGCGCGTCGGTCAGCGGATTCATCGAGGAGGCCAGCAGGCCGATGCGCCGCGCCGCGCCTGCTGATCTGGCCGACAGCACGATGCTCCCGTTGGCGGCGTCCGGTGCCTGTGCCCGGGCAACGAGTTGCGTCATAGCAACGACCTGCGCCGCCGAATCGAGCGCGCGCGACGCCTCCCGATAACGACGCACATCGTCAAAGTCAACAGGTACGAGGAAAGGAGCGTTATAACTCATCGCGCGCCGTCCTTTCATCCCTTGCGCCCTCGTCACGCGCTCATCGTGATTCCATCTCGCATGATACAATCCGAACCGCAGCGGAAGGCGGCGCAAGCGCGGTCAGCGGGGAGCGGTCGCATGAAGGGCGAACAGACGCAGCCAGCCATCGCGGCGATCATCCTGGGGGCCGGGACGTCATCGCGCATGGGCGAGCACAAGCTGCTGCTGCCCCTGGGCGGCAAGCCGCTGATCGCCTGGAGCGTGGCGGCAGCCTGCGCCAGCTCCGCGCGCCCGGTCGTGGTGGCGCTGGGGCGCGCCGCCGAGGTGGTCGCCGGAGCGATCACCTCGGCGTTGCCGGGCGCGAGCTACTCCGTGGTGGTCAATCAACGCTTCGCGCAGGGCATGGGCACATCGCTGGCTCTCGCCATCGCCAGCCTGCCAGCGGGCGTCAGCGGCACGCTGATTCTACTCGGCGATCAGCCCTTCATGCCAGCGGCAGCCATCGAGGCCGTGCTGGCGGCGGCGCGCGCGCAGCCAGAGCGCATCGCGATGGGCGGCTACGCGGGGAACGGGCGACGGCGTGGGCATCCTGTCTATCTGCCGCGCGGCGTCTTCGCCGAGCTGCTGGCGCTGGGCGACGACGAGGGCGCGCGCGCCATCATCGCGCAGGCAGGCGACGATCTCACGCTGGTGGCCATCGCGGATGACACAGCCCTGCTGGATGTCGATACGCCGGAGGATTACCGGCGAGCGCTGGCGCTGGCGGAGCGGCTGCTTCAGTCCTCGGAGAACACGCCATCGTGAGCGCGGCGCCACAGTCCGAGCGCGGCGTCATCTGGCTCTGGCACATAGGAGCGCACGAGCGTGGCCTGGCCGCTGATGCAGGAGTAATCGCCCAGATTGGCGGGCAGCACAGCCGTCTCGCCAACCCCCAGATGCGCCTGGAGATGGTGCTCCGTGACGATGTCTACCTCGCCGCTCAACACTGTGATGATGCGGCAACTCGACGGTTGCGCTGGCTCCGGAATCGTGCCATCGACCACCAGCTCCTCCAGCACGAAGTAGCGGCAGGCCACCAGCACGCGGCGCGCCGTCAGGCCAGGCTCCGGCGGCAGCGACAGCGGCGTGACGCGTTCGAGTGGCGAAGGGGTATAGCGGATGACATCCAGCGCCCGCTCGACATGCAGCTCGCGTGGCTGGCCGTTGGCCTGGAGGCGTCCGTAATCATAGAGGCGATAGGTGGCGTCGGAGTATTCCTGTAGCTCGTAGAGGGTCACGCCAGCGCCGATGGCATGCACGGTTCCGGCTGGCACGAAGATGATATCGCCAGCGTGCGCCTCGACAGTGCGCAGTAGAGGCTCCAGCGTGTTAGCGGCGATACTGGCGCGCACTTCCTCGCGCGAACTGGGGCGCGCCAGCCCATAGACGATCTGCGCGCCTGGCTCCGCCGCCAGGATATACCACGTCTCGGTCTTGCCCAGCTTGCCCTGCTCATGCGCTGCGGCATAGGTGTCATCTGGGTGCGCCTGCACCGAGAGCCAGTCGTGCGCGTCGAGGAACTTGGCCAGCAGGGGAAAACGCCGCCCGTAGACGGCCAGCGCGCGTGTCCCCAGCAACGCCTCGCCGTACTCCTCGACCATCTGTCCCAGCGTCTTGTTGGCATGCGGCCCGGCGCTGACGACTGAATCGAGCGCGGTCTCCCAGGATTCGCCGATACGCTTGCCCGCAGGGAGCGCCTTGCCCGCCACCTCGGCCAGCCGCTGCCCGCCCCAGATGGTCTCGTGCAGCGAGGCGCGCAGCTTGAGCGGGCCGGGTTCAGCGTCCAACTTGTTCTGCTCGTCCTGCTCATTCTGAGCCGCAGCCATACGCCAACACCTCCACGATATTCCCTCGTTCGTTTCCCTCATTTTCGGGCGTTCACAGGCGCGCTGTCAACCTGCGTGGGATCACGTTGATCGCAGGCCGCCTGCCTCTCACAGATGAGACGACGAAGCCGCGCCGCAAGGAATCCATCTCTTGCGGCGCGGCTTGCCCATCAGCGAGGGTGGTCTTTCGATGCGCTCAGACGCGATTGAGCAGGTTGAGCGCCCGCAGAACTGTCTCGCGCGCCTCGGCAGGTGGCTTGTCCGTCATAGCCTCGTCCACCTGGCAGCGCAGCAACTCCATCGCCACGCTATCCATGGCAGCGCGAGCGGCGAGGATCTGGGTAACGACCTGCTCACAGGTCTTGCCATCATCCAGCATCCCGATGATGCCGCGAATCTGCCCCTCGACCCGTCTGAGCCGCATCTGGAGGTCCTGATTTGACTTATCCGATTGTAATGTCGCCATAGGGCGCCCCCTGCGCTCTCCAGCCGCGTGTATGCGCTGAGCGATACCAGGCGATACCAGCGGGGGCGTGGCCTACGCCAGCGCGCCAAACGTGGATTCGAGCTTGCGCTGCAAGACGCCGCGACCCACCATGCCGACAATGCGGCCCACTTCCTGGCCGCCTTTGAACATGATCAGCGTCGGAATGCCCTGGATGCCCAGGCGCGAGGGCGTGTTCATGTTGTCGTCGGTATTCATCTTGGCGAAGGTCACCTTGCCCTGATATTCCTCAGACAGCGCCTCGAAAGTGGGAGCCATCGCCAGACACGGGCCGCACCACGGCGCCCAGAAGTCCACGACCACTGGGGCCTCAGCGCCCAGCACATCGCTCGCAAACGACTGATCTGTCACCTCAATATACGAGCCAGACATGTCATCCTCCCGGGCCTCGCGCCCGCCGTCCGCACTGTCATCATTCAATGTACCCTACGGGGGTACCGTATAAAGTGTAGCACAAGCGCGCGCATCCCGTCAACGCAGGCCAGCAGGCCCACAGCCGCCGCGAAGACAGATCACGCCATCTCCCGACGCATCCCGACGCCAACTGACGCCAGAGCGCCCCCGCGCAACCCAGAACGCTTGACAAGCGCGCGCAGACGTGAGCATTACTAGAACATATGTTTCATATTTCTGGCCGACGCCAGGGGAGCAGAGCGCATGAAAAGCGAAAGAGAAGCGAAAGAGAAGCGAAAGAGAGGGTGACGCCATGACACAACGGACACAGCCGACGCTGCTCGCATGCATCCTCGTCTCGCCCTATGGCGTCTCAGCGCCAGACCGCCTGGACCTCGCTGAGGCGCTGCGCGAGCAATGCGCGCAGATGGCCGACCGCATCGCCTGGCGACAGCCACGCGGTCGCGACTGGCCTGACGCCATCCTCCTCGCGCTGGGGCCATGCGCGCTGAGCGAGGCGCAGATGGTCTGCGAGCCCCTGCTGGCCTGGCTCGCCGAGCGGCAGCTCGTCGCGCGCATGGGGATTGGCCCCACGCAAGTCATCGCTCAGCTCGCGGCGCAAGCGGCGGCGCCAGGCGTGGCGCGCGCAGTCGCCACCGAGGAGGCGCAGAGCTTCATTGGGCGGCTACAGGTGGATGCGCTGAGCGGGCTGGCGGTGGAGGGCGTCACACCGGAGTTGGTCGCGCGGCTGCGCCACTTCGGGCTGCGGACGCTGGGACAGGTCGTGCAATTGCATGCGCGCGATCCACAGGCGCTGCGTCGCCAGTTTGGCGCGGCGGCTGGCGAACGGCTGGCGGCGCTGGCGCAGGGCGTTGATCTCTACCCGCTGCAATCATCGCCCGCGCCAGCGCGTGTCGCCGTGCGGCTGCGGTTCTCCGCTGGCGTCACGCCCGATCAGGCGCTCGCCGTGCTACCACGGTTGGCGGCAGGGTTGGCGCGGCGGCTGGACGCCAGCGAGTGGCGCGGGCGGGCGCTACGCCTGGGCGTGATCTGGGAGTCTGGCGCCGAGACGCGGGCGCGGCGACGACTGGCGCGCCCGCTCTACCAGCCCGGCGAGTTGACGCAAGCCGCGCACGCGCTATTGAGCGCCATTTTCGCGCCATCGGCGCCAGAGCCAAGCGGGTGGGTGGGCGCGCAGGTGGCGGCGCTGTCGCTGTCGCTGGGCGACCTCTCGGCGCGGCTACCCGCGCAGCAGAGCGTGCTTTTCGACACAGCAGCGGCGCGATCCGCAGCGGCAGAAGCGGCGGAGGCGCCGGCGCGGCTCACCCGCATCGCGCTGGAGGTGGCCGAGCCACTGGCCCACCGCTACGGAACGCCCGCACTCTACCGGCTGACGACGCCTCAGCCAGACGCCATTCTGCCGGAGGAGCGCGCCCGGCTCGTCGGCCTCACCAGCGCGCAGCCTGCCCAGGGCGAGCAGCCATCCAGAGCCAGATCGGCGCCACGCCAGCGCCACGCCGCCGAGGCGCTGCATGATCCCGCGCACGCGCCGCAGCCACACTGGTGGTGATGGGGGCGGCGGGCAGGAGAACCGCATAGGCGTCAGCGGGGGATGAGATGAAGCAGGAGGCAGGGGCATGGCGCATCGCTACGGCAAACCCATCCAGACCCGCCACACATCCGGCGGGCAGGGAGGCGATGTCGCCGACACGCGCGGCGCGCCTGCCGCTTTCTGCTGGCGCGGCGTCTGGTATCAGGTGGATGAGACGCTGAGCGCGTGGCGGCTGCGCGACCGCTGGTGGGCCGCGCCCGCCGCCGACGTGGCCGATGTGGGCGGCCTGGCTGGCGACGTGGCCCGCCCGCCCGCCGATGCGCTGCTGCCCACCGAGCGCTCCTACTATCGCGTGCTCTGTCGCGGGCCAGAGGGCGAGCAGGTCTTTGACCTCTACTACGACGCCGCCAGCGGCCAGTGGATGCTCGACCGCATCCATGATTAGGGGTGGGCGCTTCTCGGCCTTGCAAGGCCGGAGCACGCAGACGCGGCTTGAAAGCCGCGGGAGACGCTGGCTGCGCCGCTTCCCAGGGGGCATGTATGCCCCCGTCGTGCCGTGCGTCGGCCTTGCAAGGCCGCGACTCCTCTCACATCATGATGAGCCATGAATGAGCCTATGACGAACCTCGCGCCATCACACAATCCGCACAGCCTCTCTTTGGCGAACTACAGCGAGCTGCACTGCGCCAGCGTGTTCAGCTTCCTGCGGGCCGGCTCCTCCATCGAGGCGCTGGTGGCGCGGGCGGCGTCGCTGGATATGCCCGCGCTGGCGCTCACCGATCACATGACGCTGGCGGGCGTCGTGCGCTTCCAGGCGGCTTGCGCGGCGGCGCGGATCGCCGCCATCGTCGGCGTGGAGCTGCTGGTGGCGCACGGCGTCTTTGGCGCGGAGGAGCCGACCAGTGTCGTGGCGCTGGCCGAGAACGCGGTAGGCTATGCGCGCCTCTGCCAACTCCTGACGGACGCCAACCTCGCCGAGCCTGACCACCCTGTCATCCCTTTCAGTGCGCTGGCCGCCGCGCCAGAGGGGCTAATCATCCTGACGGGCGGCGCGGATGGCCCACTGGCGCGTGCGCTGCTGACCGGGCGGCACGCCACGGCGCGCGAACTGGCCGAACGCTATCTGGCGGCCTTCGGGCCAGAGCGGCTCTTCATCGAGACGCAGCATCAGCTGCTGCCCGAGAGCGCGCGGCTGGCCCAGGAGCTGGCGGCGCTGGCGGCCGATGTCGGCGCGCGGCTGGCGCTGACCAATGGCGTCCACTACGCCACACGCGACGAGTACGACCTCTACGACCTGCTCACCTGCGTGCGGCTGGGCGTCACGGTCGATCAGCCGCATCGCGAGCGTCCGCGCAACGACACCGCCTATCTGGCGGGCGGCGCGGAGCTGGCCACGCGGATGTCGCACTGCCCCTGGACGCAGGCGGCGCTGGCGACCAGCGCGGAGATCGCGGCGCGCTGCGTGGCAGGCGATGTCGGGCTGCTGCGGCCAACCTGCGTCGCGCCGCGTGTGCCATTACCAGCCGGAGTGACGCCACGCGAGCGGCTAGCCGAGCTATGCGCGCGGGGCATGGCCGAACGCTACCGCGCCGCGCCCGCAGCGCTGGCGCACGACAGCCCCCAGCGCCGCCAACTGGCGCACGAGCTGGAGGTCATCGGCGGGCTGGAGCTGGAGGAGTTCTTCCTCTGCGTACACGACATTGTCTCGGCAGGGCGGCAGATGGGCATCCGCGTCAGTGGGCGAGGCAGCGCGGCCAATAGCCTGGTCGCTTATCTGCTAGGCATCACGGGCGTGGACCCCATCGCCCATCACCTGCTCTTCGCCCGCTTCCTCACGCCGGAGCGGCGTGGCATGCCCGACATCGACATCGACGTGCAGTCAGATCGGCGCGAGGAGTTGATTCGGTATGTCGAGCGGACCTATACCGAGCGGCACGCGGCGATGGTGGCCAATGTCATCACCTATCGCCCGCGCTCGGCCCTGCGCGATGTCGCCAGGGCGCTGGGCTATCCGCTGCCGCTGGTAGATCGCATGACGAAGCGGCTGCATCACCATAGCGGCGGCGAGGCGCTGCTGGCCGCGCAGAGCGAACTGGAGCACGTCATTCGGGCCATGCCTGGCTCGGCCTTGAAAGGCCGGAGCACGCAACGGAGCCTTGAAAGGCCGGGCGCGTCGGGCATTCATGCCCCCATCGCGCGTGCGTCGGCCCTTCAGGGCCACGATCAGCTCCAGGCTCAATTGCTCTCACGGCTGCCACTGGCGCTGGCGCTGGCGGCGCGGCTGCTGGGGCTGCCGCGCCATCTCTCGCTGCACAATGGCGGCATGGTGTTGACGCGCGAGCCGCTGGCGCGGACGCTGCCCGTGCGTGTCTCGGCCAATGGCGTGCGCGCGCTGGAGGTGGACAAAGACGACGTGGAGCGGCTGGGGCTGATTAAATTCGACCTGCTGGGGCTGCGCACGCTGGGCGCGGTGGAGGAGGCGCTGGCGCTGATCGCGGAGACGACCGGCGAGCG
>DATBTW010000021.1:0-9305 GCA_036559055.1 Ktedonobacterales bacterium | reverse complement strand
CGCCGTGCAGGCCAAGAAAGTAGAGCAGAACTGCGGCTACCGCATGGCCGCCTATCTGCTGGCCGTGGCGCGCGTAGCCGAGGCGACCCAGGTGCGCGGCATCTATCCGTAGGTCAGAACCTCACCCCAAGCCCCCTCTCCCGCCAGGAGAGGGGGCTTTTGTGTGTGCTACAGGCGTGGATCGACTGGCTCGCTCTCCATCGCCAGCACACCGAAGACCGCCTGGTGCGTGCGCCAGAGCGGCTCGCGGCGTGTGAAGTGCTCCAGCGCCTCGACGCCCAGCCCAAACTCGCGCACGGCGAGGCTGCGCTTGGTCGCCAGGCCGCGCTTGCGCAGCCGTTCGAGGTTGGCAGGCTCGCTGTACTCCGGACCGTAGATGATGCGCAGGTACTCACGCCCACGGCACTTGAGGGCAGGCTGGGCCAGCCCGCGCGGCCCACGGGTGACGAACTCCAGCGGCTTGACGACCATGCCCTCCGCGCCGCTGGCGGTCAGCTCCTCCCACCAGCGTTCGGCCTGCGAGCAGTCGTCGGCGTCGAGCGTGTTGACCGCGCGATGACGTGTGGCGATGATGAGTGGGTCAGCCTCGGCCAGCCGCGCCAGCTCCGCCATGTGCCAGAGGTGATCGCGGTCGATGTGGACGCGCCCCTCGGTCGCCAGCAGATGAAATGGCGCCACACGCAGGTCGTCCAGCCCGCCGACCTCCCAGCAATAGCGCCCGTAGGCGTCGGCGTAGCGGGCGACATTGCGCTCACGCTCGGCCAGACGCTCGGCCAGCGCGCCCAGATCAAGCCCCCGCGCGGCGCCTGCCTGCACAGCCGCCAGCGCACGCGCCAGCGCCGCTGCGCCAGCCGCCGCTACGGGCGCATATTGCTCGCGCAATAGCCCCTGCGCCTTGGCGTTCCACGGCAGAATCTCGGCGTCGAGGCAGACCCAATCCGTCTCGAAGCGCTCCCAGAAGCCCGACGTCCCCAGCGCCGCCGAGAGCCGCTCGATGAAGGCGCGATTCAGCGCGTCGTCGTCGAGGAAGCGGCGGCCTGTGCGGGTGTAGCACGCGCCTGGAGGCGACTCCATCGGCACGCCAAAGCGCCGGCTGGCGGCCTCCGCGTCGCGCGTGAGCACGAGCACGGCGCGACTGCCCATATGCTTCTCTTCGCAGACCACACGCGGCGCGCCCTGCGTGCGATAGTAGGCCAGCGACTCGGTGGGATATTCCAGCCAGTCCGGGCGCTTCGACGCTTCGGAGGGTGACATCGTCGGCGGCAGATAGATGAGCCAGCGAGGATCGGTGGCAAAGCGGCTCATCACCTCCAGCGCGGCGGCGGCGCGATCTTGCTCTACGATCACCGAGCCAGCCAGTCGCGTGCTGATGATCTGCTTGCCGATGACATCTTCGATGCGCAACTGTGTCTCCACGGCGGCCTCGGCGCCGGCGTAGGGCTGCGCGCCCTCAGCTACCAGCGGGCGCGCTGGCTCGGCCCACACGCGTTGCGCCGCGACGCTGACCAGCTCGCGCTCTGGCCAGCGCAGCGCCGTTAGCTGCCCGCCAAAGACGCAGCCGGTATCGATGTTGATGGTGTTGTTGAGCCAGGTGGCCTCCGGCGTGGGCGTGTGACCATAGACCACCGCCGCCGCGCCGCGGTAGTCCGCCGCCCAGTTGGCGCGCACGGGCAGCCCGAACTCGTCGGTCTCGCCGGTTGTCTCGCCAAAGAGCGCGAAGTCGCGCACGCGGCCCGATGCGCGCCCCTGATACGCCTGCTTCATTCCGGCGTGCGCCACCACCAGCGTCCCGCCATCCAGTATCAGGTGTGAGACGAGGGTATCGACGAAGGCGCGGTAATCGCGCGTCCACTGTGCGCGCTCATCGGCGGGCAGCGCGTCGAGTTGCGCCAGCGAGTCGGCCAGCCCATGCGTGATCTGCACGTTGCGCCCGGCCAGCTTGCGCGAGAGCTTGATGTCGTGATTGCCCGGTGTGCAGAACGCCTGGCCACCCTCCACCATGCGCCGCACCAGCGTGACCGTCTCGATGATCTTCGGCCCGCGATCTACCAGGTCGCCCAGGAAGATGGCGCGTCGCCCATCGGGATGCCGCATGCCCGCTTGCTCATCTGGCTGGTAGCCCAGCGCCTCCAGCAGCGCCAGTGTCTCGTCGTAGCAGCCGTGGGCGTCGCCGATGATGTCGAAGGGGCCGCGCTCATGGCGCTTGTCGGGCCACATCGGCGTGCGCTCCACACGCGCCGCATCCACCGCCTCGACTGAGCGCAGGATGAAGATCTGCCGGAAGCCCTCGCGCTGTAACCCGCGCAGATTGCGCCGCAGCGACTGCACATGGCGCCGCACGATATGCTCGCCCAGGCGGCGGTCGGGCCGCGCGGCATTGCGCTCCAATAGCGTGCGCTCGTCGAGGTCAAAGACGATGGCGATGGGGAAGACATCGTGGTCGCGCGCCAGCTTCACCAGCGAGGCGCGATCCTGCGGCTTGACGCTGGTGGCGTCGATCACCGTCAGTCGCCCCAGCTTCAACCGCGCCGCAGCGACGTAGTGCAGCGCGTCGAAGGCCTCCGCCGAGACGGTCTGGTCGTTGGCGTCGTCGCCAACCATGGCGCGGAATCCGTCGGAACTGAGCGTCTCGGTGGGCGCGAAGTTGCGCGCGGCGAATGTGGATTTGCCCGCGCTGGTGGCGCCGATCAGCGCGACGAGGCAGAGCTGCGGAATGGCGATCACGCGCCCCTGCGTGTCGGACGCCTCCACCTCCGTCGCCTGCTCGTTCGGCTTGGCCTGCTCGCTCGGCTCGGTGTGCTCGCTCACGTCGCTCATGTGGACGCCTCCTTGTCAGCCTGCGTCTCGACGGCGCTGAGGTCGAAGATCACCATCTGCGAGGGTGGGCCTACCTCCGGGTCATCGGGGCCGATGCCCTGCCAGGCCAGCGCGTAGCCGTAGGTCGCGGCGACGCGCTCGGCCCAGACGCGGCACTCGGCGCGCGTCCACTCGAAGCGGTGGTCGCGGTGGCGCAAGCGCTGCTCGCCCAGCGCCTCCCAGCGCACGTTGTACTCGCGGTTGGGCGTCGTCACCACCACCCGGCGGGGCCGCGCATGCTGGAAGACGACGCGCTCCATGGCGGCCAGGCGGCTGAGGTCGAGATGCTCGATCACCTCCACCAGCGCCGCCACATCGAAGCCGCGCAGCCGGTCATCGCGATAGAGCAGCGAGCCTTGCGTCAACTCGATGCGCGCCCGCTTCGCCGGAGCCATCGTCTCCAGATTGAGCTTACGTCTGGCGCGCGCCAGCGCCACTGCCGAGACATCCATCCCCAGGATGCGTGTCAGCGAGCGCTCGCCCAGCGCCAGGCTCAGCAGCTTGCCCTCGCCGCAGCCCAGGTCCACCAGCGAGGTGGCGCGCACGGCGCGGATGGCGGCGAGAACGGTGTTGAGCCGCTGCTCATGCGGGCCGGGCGTCGGCTCGGCTGGCTCGGCTGGCGGCGCTGGCTCGCTCGCGTCGCCTTCGGCTAGCTGCGCCTCCTGCTCTTCTGCCGCGCGCAGGGCGGGATCGCTCTCGGCCAGTTGATCGAGCGCGGACTGCACCAGCGGGCGCTTGTAGCGCAGGTAGCGTTTCGTGATCAGCGCGCGTTCGGGGTGCGCCGCTAGCCAGTCGCCGCCATGCGCCAGCAGCTTCTCGGCTTCTTCCGCGCCGACATAGTAGTGCTTGCTGTTGTCGAGCACGGGCAGCAGCACGTAGAGATGGCTCAGGGCCGCGCGCACGGTCTGCTCGCCGTCGAGCGTGAGGGTGTAGAGGTCGGCCTGCCCCCAGGCGGGGAAGCGCGAGTCGAGCGGCAGCCGTGTCGTGGCGACGGCATAGCCCAGCGGCGCGAAGAGGCGCGTGATTAGGTCGTCGCCCCCTTCGCAGGCGATGGCGTCCACCGTGATCTGCCAGCGCATCGGCTCGCTCAGGCGCTCGGCGTGACTTGTGGCGCGCCCTGCCAGCGCCGAGCCAAACGCGGTGTTGAGCGCCACGCTCGTCAGGCTGGAGGCGACATACGGGCGGTCATTGATGTAGTGGCCGAGCTGGGTCAGCGGCGCGGGGCCGCGCACCAGACCAATCGGGTCGATCTCGGTCAGCATCGCCACGGTGAAGTGGTCATCCGCCACCTCAGGATAGAAGACCCAGACGACGCCTGCCGAGAAGGGGCGCTCGAACACGGACGCCGGATTCTTCCCCAGCAGATAGCCCACATCGGGCGCGTTTGGCGCTGTGCAGGTCAGTGTCAGGAGCATCGCGATGTCCTCCCCATCTCACGCGCTCATCCATCCAGCCAATTCAAGACGTGCGCTCTCATCCAACAGGCGAGCATTCAGCTAGCGCAGATTCGCGAGCGCGGCGCAAGACCTCGCGGCCAACAAACAAGCAGCCCCGACCGCTCACGGCGGTCGGGGCCATCGACAGAGAACCGGCAGGTTAGCTGTGTGAGGCGTGCGCGACCTTTTGTGGAGCGGCGGATGGCTTGCCTCCAGGCTTGCGAGTGAGGTAGAGGAAATAGCCGCCTGCCACCAGCAGGAAGAGCAGATACAGCGAGAACTGCAGCACCGTCGGCGACTGTGCATAGCCGAGGAAGGAGTGCAGCATGTCGCCCAGCATGCTATCCTCGGAGAGCAGGTGCGCCGTGCTCCACAAATGCGTATTGCCGAAGCTGATCCAGCCCAGCTCCTGCGCATTCTGGATGGTATCGGCCACCAGCCCCGCCGCGAAGATCAGCAGCAGCGCGCCCATATAGCGGAAGAAGAGGCGGAAGTCGAGCCGATAGCCCATGCGATAGATGGCCCAGCACAGCGCCACCGAGGCCAGCGCGCCCAGCGCCGCGCCGGTCAGCCAGAGGACGCCGGAAGTCTGGAAGGCGAAGGCCAGCGCGAAGACCGCCGACTCCAACCCCTCGCGGCCTACCGTCGTGAAGGCCAGCAGCCCTAGCGCGAAGCCAGAGCCAGCCACCGATGCGCGCTCCGTGATCTCCTTCTTCAGCGTGCGGCTGTGGCGCTGCATCCAGAAGGTCATGGTCGTGAGCAGCACGACCGCGACGGCATACGTGATCGTCTCGAAGACGGTCTGGAAGGTAGTGTTGCTGTACTCGCGCACGGTCGAGTAGATGATGACGCCGCCGACTACCGAGCAGACCACCGCCAGCGAGACGCCGATCCATACGGCGCGCGCCTCGCGTGTCTTCCCCAACTGATGAAGCGCCGCGAGCAGGATGCTGACGACCAGACTCGCCTCCAACCCTTCGCGCAGCAGGAGAATGAATGCCGGTAGCATGCGGGAACTCTTTTCTAGCGGCGCCCCACACTGGTCGCCCTACGTGGCACATCTACGGGTCGAAGGGGTTCGCGTCAATGTCGGGCGTGGTCTGCTCTCACGCCGTATATCTGACTTGTCCACTCGGATATTAGCATTACCTAATGTCATCCGTCAACCTGATTGTCTGAGGGTCGGCTGAGCGCACGGCGTCGGGTGAACACCTGAGAGACGCCGCCCCTAGGGCCCCGCTACCATCTCTGTCGCGCCATGCAATACAATGGGGCATCGATTGTTCACTGGCTTTCTGGCGCCGCCGCACATCGCGCCCTTGTCGCTGGTCGCTGGTCGCTGGTCGCGGGGCGCGGCGGCGCTCCCAACGTACAACCGCAGATCCTGCTACAACTCCAGAGAGGCACTGCGCCAGAGCGCGGCGCAGAAGGAGAGGTTCTCGATGCCACGAGTCACACCCGATCAGATTCGCCAGATGAAGGTTCGTGGGGAGCGCATCCCCATGTTGACGGCCTATGACTATCCCACGGCGTCCATCCTCGACAGCGTGGGCGTGCCGCTGCTGCTGGTGGGCGACACCCTGGGCATGGTCATCCAGGGCAACGATAGCACGTTGCCCGTGACGGTGGATGACATCATTTATCACACGCGCGCCGTGCTGCGTGGCGCCAAGCATGCGTTGGTGATCGCCGACATGCCGTTCGGCTCATTCCAGGTCAGCCCCGAGGAGACGATGCGCAATGCTGCGCGCATGATGAAAGAATCGGGCGCGCAAGCCGTCAAATTAGAGGGCGGTGTGCGCGTCGCGGCGAGCGTGCGCGCGATGGTGGACGCCGGCATCCCGGTGATGGGGCACGTCGGGCTGACACCGCAGTCGGTGAACGTCTTTGGCGGGTTCAAGGTGCAAGGCAAGACCGAGCGCTCGGCGCGCGCGCTGCTGGCCGATGTGGCGGCGCTGGAGGAGGCGGGCGTCTTCGCAGTCGTGCTGGAGCTGGTGCCGTCTGAGCTATCGCGGCTGATCACCGAGCGCTTCAGCGTGCCGACCATCGGCATCGGCGCCGGGCCGTATTGCGATGGCGAGGTGCAGGTGATCCATGACGTGATGGGGCTGTTCCCTGACTTCACCCCGCGCCACACCAAGCGCTACGCCGATCTGGGCGCCGCGATGCGCGCAGGCGTGGAGCAGTATGTGCGCGAGGTACGCGACCGCAACTTCCCGACTGATGCGCAGAGCGCGCCGATCGACGCGCGTATCATCGAGCGGCTGCGCCAGGAGGCCGACAAGCCGGGCACAGCCGCCGAGAGCGCGGAGAGTTGAGCGACGTACTCTCCATGAGGCGAGCGTGTGGCTGTCCGATGCTCGCCTCGTGGCTAGCCCGTCGTGGCGCCGTTGTCAACGAAACGGCGTGTCTGACGTTACATGTGTAGAGCAGGCGCCGGGCGCTGCGACGATGCGCGCCAGGCGCCATCCGCCAGATCGGGGTGGCGGCGCCAGGGATGCGGAATAGGCGGGAACGACGAAAGGGACTGGTGTGGCTTCGCTTGTAGGTCAATGGCTGGGCGAGTACCAGATGGAGGCCGAACTTGGCCGTGGCACGATGGGCGTCGTGTATCGAGCGCGACATGGCCAGTCTGGGAAGCCCTTCGCCGTCAAAGTCCTGATCGACGTGCTCAGCGCTGATGTTACCTTCGTCACTCGCTTCATGCGTGAAGCGTCCATTGTCGCACGCCTGAACCATCCCAACATCGTGTGTGTCTACTCCTCCGGTCGCCAGGATCAGCATATCTACTTCGTCATGGAGTATTTCCAGGGCGTGACCGCTGGCCATATGCTGCGCGAGCGCAAGCGGCTGCCCTGGGGCGAGGTGATCGAGATCGCGGCGCAGGCCGCCGACGCGCTCGCCTACGCGCATGTCGAGGGGCGGCTGGTGCATCGCGATGTCAAGCCGGAGAACATGCTGGTGGATCGCTGGCGGCGGGTGAAGCTGCTGGACTTCGGGCTGGCGCGCATCGAGGGGGTGGACGCCATCACGCGCGCGGGAACCGTCGTCGGCAGCCTGTACTACGTCTCGCCAGAGCAACTGCTGGGACGCAAACTGGACGGCCGCTCGGATGTCTACGCGCTGGGCGTGAGCATGTATGAGATGCTGACCAGCCAGCGTCCCTATCGCGGCCAGACGCTGACCGAGATGAGCGACGCCATCCTCTATGGCACGGCGACCCCCTTGCGCCAGCTCGAATCGAGCGTACCCGCTGATCTGGAGCGCATCGTGACGAAGGCGATGGCGCGCGACCTGAACCAGCGCTACACCTCGGCCAGTGAGCTACACATGGATCTGCGCGCGCTCCAGGCCACCATCGCGTCGCAGCCCACCGACGCCGCCGAGGCGCGACGCCAGGGGGTGGGCGGGCCAGAGCCGCACATTAATCTGCCCCACGCGCCCTACAGCGAGACGCGCGAGCCAGCGCCCAACCCCGCGGCTCAGCGGCGCACGCTGCGCTCCAGCTTCCGCCCCGCCAGCCTGGAGCCAGCGCCCAACGACGACCAGCGCGTACCCCGCTCGCCTGACCCTCGGTAGGCGCGAGAATGCCCTGTCTGCTGGCGTTAGCGTGGACAGGGTCGTATACTTCGATTGAGCGCATGTGAGCAACATGAGCGCGCAGAACGCCCAACTGTACGCAGCGTGACGCTGGTATCCGACTTCTATTCGCCTTCATCATCTCAGGAGCGACGAGCATGGCTGACACGAAATCGAGCGCGAACGTTCCCGCATCTGGCGGATCAGGAGGCGCGGCGCCCACGCTGGGCCAGCGGGTCGTGGGCCTGTTCCGCGCGCCAGCCAACGGTGGGGTGATGAAGCGGAAGACCTCCAGCACGTCGCGCTTCATCGTCGGCTCGATCACCTTCATTCTCGTTGCCGAGCTGCTCACCTATCTGATCGACTATGCCAACGTCAAATTCAATCTGAACCTCAATCAGCCGATTCTGGGCGCTCAGGCGTCATGGTTTAGCTGGTTCTTCCTCATCAATGTCGTCATCATCCTGGGCCTGTGGATTCTGCTCAACAAGATGGGATTCTTCCCCCGCGACATGTGGGCGCCACGCAACGGGACGACCAGTTCGACGGCGCGCGGCGCGTCCAGCAATGGCAATGGCGCTTCCTCCAGGAATGGCGCGAGCAACAACAACGCCAACCAGATTCCCGGCATCGGCGGCACGCGCACCCGCGCTGAGCGGCGCCATGCGACGGCAGTGGCTGAGGCGGAAGCGGCAGCGGCAGCAGCGAAGTCCCGCAAGAAGGGCAATGGCGCGGCCTCCACGACGACCGGCAAGCGCGGCGCGGTGATCGAGGATGTCAACGCTACGCACGACGCAGCCTATGACCGCGCCAAGGCGGCGCAGCGGCAGCGCATGCGTCGGGCGCGGCGCTAGCGGCCTCATCGCGGGTTCGTGGCGCATCTCTGTCCAGATCAGGCGGTGGGAGAGGTTATGATCGAGCAGCTTCGCATCGGCGCGCACGTCTTCAGCAGCGATGGCAAGCAGGTTGGCTCGCTGAGCCGCATCGTGGTCAGTGGCGCAGAGCTGACGGTGACGGAGCTGGTGGTTGATCCCGGCCCACACCTGAGCGAGGTGCTGGAGCCAGGCGGGCTGGATAAGTCGCGCGACCGCGCCGTGCCTGTCTCGCTGGTACGCGAGATGTCGGACAGTGGAATCACGCTGACCTGCGATCCTGTCGCGTTCGCCGTGCTGCCACTCTTTGAGCGGCGCCAATATGTCGAGGCGCCCGTCGAGGTGGGCCACTTGCGCTTTCGCGTGGGCGAGGTGCTGAATTATCTCGCCTCCGCCTTCGGGCTGGGCGCCGCGCCCTATATCCCCGACAATGAGGAGATCACCTTCGATCTAGCCCCAGGCTCCGATGCGCTGCCCGAAGACGCGCCCGTCTGGCGCAACTCGCCGCATGAGGAGATTGGGGTGGTTGAGCGGACGTTGGCCGACTCCACCACGCAGCGGG
>DATBTW010000020.1:0-11963 GCA_036559055.1 Ktedonobacterales bacterium | reverse complement strand
CGTCCACCAGCGTCACAGCCGGGCCAGCGGGCAGCTCGGCCAGCGCCAGCCGCGCCATCACATTGGCCTGCGCGGTGTTGGTCTGGAAGAACGAGCTGGGCCGGATGCGGAAGCGCACGCCGCCCAGCTCCTCCTCCATCGTCTCGTTGCCGATCTCCAGGCCGGCGGTCTCCAGGCGGGCGCGGGTCGCGGGCGGCGGCGCAGGCTGGATCAGCATCTGCCTGGTCGCCACGCCATAGCGCACGAGCGCCTGAGGCGGGCGCTGCGGCTCCTGCGCCAGCGCGGCCAGCGCGGCGTTGATGCGTGGCTGGGCGATGGGGCACGCGCTCAGCGGGATCAGCCGATGCGTGCCCCGCGCTGTCAGCCCGATGCGCCCCTCGCGATCAACGCCGAAGCGCATGTGGTTGCGGTAGTTCCACGGCGGCTCGCAGCCGATAGCGTCGCGCACGGGCGGCTCAGCGAAGCCCACGCCGCACAGCAACTCGCGCACGCGCGCCGTCTTCCACGTGAGCTGCGCGGGATACGCCATCTGCTGGAGCTGACAGCCGCCGCACTGGCCAAAGACGGCGCAGCGGGGCGTGACGCGCTCCGCGGCTGGCTCGATCACCCGCGCCAGCCGCGTGATGGGTGGCGGCGTGCGACGCGCGCGCTTGCGTCCGGGGCGCGGCAGGCTCCAGCTCACCTCCAGCTCGATCACCTCGCCGGGCAGCGCACCGACGACATCGAACGCCTCGCTCGCGGCCCGCAGTTCGGCGCGCGCATCCCACGCTGGGCCGTAGACAGCGCGCAGATCGTCGTCGCTGGGCGGCGCGAGCGGCTGCATGACGATGGCGTGGGCCACGCCATCCGTTCTCAGCGCCTCCACGCGCGCCAGATAGCGCCCGTTGACGAAGCGCCGCTCGGCGCTCGGATGCTCGGTTGTTGTGTCAGGCGTTGTCGGCTGTATGGTCATGTCCATCCGGTGGTCGTAGGTCTGTCAAGGTCGCCCCAGTATAGCATCTGCGGCGCAGGCGAGCGGTCTGACTACGGGTTCAATCGCCAGCCGCGCCAGCGCACAGCCGCCGATACTCCGCCGAGGCGAGGAAGAGCGGCAGGAAGAACGCCGCGTTGACGCCCAGGTCGAGCGTCGGGATGCGCGCTGGATCGGTGAAGACCATCGCGTCGCCCTCGCCGAGAATGATGTCCTCCTGGCGGGCAATGGTACGGGCATAGTAGATATGCCACTCCGTGAGCAGTTCAGGACGCCTGACTGATGGCCGCAGCCCCTCCCAGAAGAGTGTCAGCGGCCCCGCGATGCGCAGCCCGGTCTCCTCCAGCAGCTCGCGATGCGCCGCGCGCTCAGGCGGCTCGCCCGGCTCGACGCCGCCACCCGGAAAGCTCCACTTCCCCGGCTCGACAGGCGCATCCTGGCCGCGCAGGTTCATCAGCAGCCAGCCACGCGCATCCACCAGCAGCACGACCGCCACCCGCCGGTCGATCTGCTGCTCGCTCTCATCCATCAGCTTGCTCATGTCACTCCTGTTCGGGAATCGCGGCCATAAATGGCCGACGCACGGGACGTTGGAGCATAAATGCCCTTTGGCGCGCCGCCGCAGGCGGGGGCGTGTGGCTGCGGCTTTCAAGCCGCCGTCGCGTGCTCCGGCCATTCATGGCCGAGAGCATAGCCATCACCCCAGCGGAACCACCCACGAGGCTCGCCGTGGGAAGAGCGTCGGCAGCAGCGCGCGCGCCTCACCCTTCGTCCAGACATCCGGGAAGGCGTGGCGCAACTCGGCGAGATCGCGATAGCCAAAGAGCAATTGCAAGAAGACGTCCGGCGGGAACCCCGCGTCGCCTTCGCCCCAGGCGGGCTTCTGCCAGTCGCCGACCTCGGCCAGCCTGCCAGCGCGCCAGATCATGCGCAGCCCGCCCCGATAGAAGTCGAGCGCCAGCGCGCCCGTGTAGCCCACGAAGGGCGAGGCGGCCACGCGCCGCTCCAGCGCGGGCGCCAGCGTGCGCAGCAGCGCAGGCAGATCAGCCACCCGCACATACCAGGCATAGGGCTGATTGAAGGGTGGCGTATTGACCAGCGCAGGCAGCGCCGCCAACGCGGGATGCCCCTGCGGCAGCGCGAAAGCCAGCAGATGTAGCAGCTGTTTGTCGCCGCGCTCGCGCGCCTGCTCGCCCAGCGGCCCGTAGGCGCGCAACACCGCGGGCAGCGCCGCCAGCCACAGGCCCGGCCGCAGCCACAGCCCATAGACATCGAACGTGCCCTCGAAGGCGCGCTGCCCCGTGAAGGTGTAGCCCACCGCCGCGCCGCTGGCATCCTCGATGATGGAGACCTGTGGGAAGATGTCCGCCGTTGGATTGGCTTCCAGCGCGCCGAAGCGCCAGTACGGCGCATCGATCGGCGTGGAGACGAGCGCGCTGGCTCGCTCCTCATCGTAGAGCCGCGCCACCAGCGGCAGATCGGCCTCGGTGGCGGGGCGCAGCCTGAACGGCTCCGGCTCGCCCGCCCTGGCCGCCGGAATCTCGGCCATCGTCACGCGCACGCCGTCCTCCAGCTCGATGGCGTATTCGTAGCCGAACTGGCGGTAGTACCAGTTGATGCCTGTAATGCCCTGCGCCAGATCGCCCTGCGCATCGCTACGCGCGTGGATCAGCTGAAAGATCGCGCGGATCAGCCCGCGCCGCCGCACCTCTGGCAGACTGGCGACGATCTCTGGCCGCCCGATGGGGAAGCGAATGCCATCGTATTCCCACGCTTGCCTGATCAGCGCGGTCGCCGCCACCACCTCGCCCGTCGCGGCCCGCTCCACCAGCGCGAAGTCATCTGGCCCGACCAATGGATTGCGTCCACTCATCATCTGGGGGACGAGAGCCAACTGGCGCGCGGAGAGCGGCCCCTGCTCACTGCGACGGAACGCCTGGCTGTAGAACGTCGCCAGCCGCTCGGCATCGGCGGCGGTGGACCAGCGCAGCAGCAGCCCATCGCCCAACTCGCGGTGATAGGCGGGGTCAGCCAGGGTCATGTTCGCCTCGTGCGATGCGCTCATCGCTCATCCTTTCAGTTGTTCACACCCATTCAGTATGGCACAGGACAACTGTCCGCCATGACGACGCCTGGGGGAATAGCCGACAACCACGGACATTTCCGGTCAATATTGGGACTATTTGCGAGTGCCTGTAGCCTGATCGGTCTACAGACTGGCGGTGATGTGACCACTTCAGCGGTCAGTGATTTATGATACCGGAGTGAGAAAACAAGCGGGCTGATGGCTGCTCGCCAGCTACTTGACAGAAAAGGGTGTACTGACGGGTCACTTTACAGGGCGCTTGCGAAGTGGCTATGCTTCCTTCATTCTGGTTCAGCGCCCGACACGCGCCCGAAGACGCCAGCGCGTGATCGCCACGAGCGTGCCTCAAGTGAGATGGGCGGCGTGGATCGGCGCAACTACGAGTAAGCAGAAAGCGAAGCACAGGGAGGTTGTATCTGTATGGCTCAATCGGCGAACGGCGTGCTCCCCTATGGCGCGTCCGGCAATGACCCAGTGATAGCTGCGCCGCAGGGCGCCACGACGGCCAGCGCGGATGAGGAGAAGTCGCTTCCGCTGCCGGGTTGGCTCGTGAAGCTTTACTTCATCTTCCCGGTCATTCTCTACCTCCCTGATGCTATCTTCAACTACTACGTCTACTCAGATGGCATCACTCAGCAGGCGGGGTCGCTGGCTGGCCAGGTGTTCTGGTCGATTGTCTGGGGCTTCGTGGCCGTAGGCGTGGTGGGCATGGCCTACCTGCTCTCGGTGCTGGCTCCGTGGCACTGGAGCCAGGGGCATCACATGCAGGCGTTCTTCTGCGGCGTGGGCGTGGTCGTCGCCACGGTCATCACCACCTGGAACAGCCTGTCCTATCGCAGCGACCACTTCGTGCCGTTCAAGCCTGACCAGTGGGCTGCTTCGGCCTTCCCGCAGTTGCAGACGCTCAATATCAGCATGACGATGGTGCTCGTCTCGGTTGCGCCACCGTTCTGGGGCCTCTTCTGGGCCATTGTGCAGCCGACCCAGCGCCGCCGCGATCTGCGCCACCTGCAAGACACCTATGCCGAGCGCGTCATGCGCACCCAGCAGGAAGCGCAACTCAAGGCGATCCGCGCCGAGGCCAATGCCAAGGTGCGTGAGGCGCAACTGCGCGGCATGGCGCAGACAGCGGTGGCCGCGCGCGGCCAGGTGGCCGGCTTCCTGGCGCAGCGCCGGGGCGGCCAGGCAGCGGACGGCAGCGGGGAGACGTCCGGCGCCAATATGGGCCACAGCGACGATAGCGCAGACGCCCTGCCGGCCATCAACGCGCCCGATGTCATGACGATGGCCGACGCGCCCGATGTCGCCACGCATGCCGAGCAGGAGCCGACGCGCCTCTTCCAGCCCAGCCGACGCGATCTCGCTGGCGCCGGGCGTGGCGCCTCGCGCGAGATGTACAACCACGCGGCGCCCGTGACGGCGGCGGCGCGACCAGAGCCAATCGGCGCGCGCGCGGCGATGTCGCAGCCTGCTCTGCTCCACGACACCATGCCCGATACGCTGGCTGGCGTGGGCGAGGCCGATGTGGCCAGCTCGTGGCCGTCGCGCCCGCGTCCGAGTGTGGGCGCTGGCATCGCTGCCTTCTTCCCCAGCGACAACGACGCCATGACCGGCACCACCGGCCCGCGTCCAGCCATTCGCCGGGGCGCCGAGCCGAGCCAGCTGCTGCGCACCATGAATGAGCCGCACGCCCGCACCATCGAGCAGGTCGAAGAGGTCGTCAGCGAGCTGAAGGCCGCTGGCATCTCTCCGGTGCAGCGCGATGTCGTGGCGCGGCTGCAAGAGCGCTACACCATCGACGACGCCACCGCACGCAAGATGGCCGCCATCTACCGCGCGGCGAAGAAGGAGAGCCGCAGCTAACGCGACTCCCCACGCATACCAGTCAGTACCAGTGCGCGGCGCGTCTGAGGGTCAGACGCGCCGCGCCATGTTATCATGGGCTTGCTCACACCTCGCTACGTACATCTGCACAGCGCGCGCAGGCGATAGAGCGAGGCAACAGGTTCAATCCGAGAGGGCGTCTATGTGGGGGTCACTGCGAGCGATGAGAGCGGCGAAGCCAGCTGCGGAACGTGCGGCGGGCGGGCGCGGCTTGTGGCGTCTGAGCGCGCTGGGACGCTCGCTGGTGGTCGCGACGCTGCTGGCCGCCAGCCTGATGGCGGCGTTCTCGTTCGCGCGCACGCCCGCCGCGACGCCCATCTGCGCCTGTGGCCTGGGCAATACGGTCACGATGGTGGCCAACAACGCGCCCGCGCTGGCCTACGCGCCACCCAATGTCGCCACCGACGCGCCCGCTGGCATCTTCGCGCTGGACTATTTCATCAACAAGCCAGTGACGTTCTACGAGGACCTCAGCCGCGCGCCCAGCGCTCCCGATCCCAATTCGGTGAAGTGGCGCTGGGACTTTGGTGATGGTTCGCCGTTGTCGTATCAGGTCAAGCCAACCCATACCTACGCGACGCCCGGCACGTACACGGTCATTGTCTCGGTCTATGAGCCGATCTCTGGCCAGTGGGGCCTGTTCGACAACGCCATCATGAAGGTCATCGGCGCGCCGTTCGCCAACCCACCGGTAGCGAAGGCGCGCGCGGTGACGTCATCGGTGATCGGCGTGGGCGACAAGATCAGCTTCGACGCCACTGGCTCGCATGCGGCGGATGGCTCGAACGCGACCTACCAGTGGAACTTCGGCGACAACTCGGTCGCCACCGGCCTGAAGGTCACGCACCAGTTCAATCAGGCGGGGCGCGGCTTCATCACTCTCACCGTCACCGACGCGCGCGGCGCGAAGGCCATCGCGCAGGTCTCGGTGGTGATCGTCGAGTCGAATCCGAATCAGCCCGCCAAAGTGACCGTCTCGCCGACCACTGGCACGGTGGGCGCGCAGTTCCTGTTCGACGCCTCGCAGACGCAGCCGCCCGCCGATCAGCCCGTCGCGGTGGCGTGGGACTTTGGCGATGGCTCACCGCTGGTGACGACCAGCCAGCCCAACGTTGGCCACATCTATCATCAGCCCGGCGACTACACCGTTTCCGTCGGCGTCTACGGGCAACTTGGCGACGGCAGCGTGGCGACAATCAAAGCGCAGGTGGGACCAGCCGCCGCTGTGGGGCCAGCGGCAGGCAAGGGCGGGCCAAACTGGCTGCTGCTCGCAGGCGTGGCGCTGGTGGTGATGCTGGCGCTGGCGGGGCTGGCCTTCTGGCTGACTCAGCGCAAGCGCGCCGCCGCTGAGCGCCAGCGCCGCGAGCAGATCGAGCTGGCCCGCGCGCGGCGCGCCAGCAGTGTGAATGGCGGCAGAGGCGGGGGCGGGAATGGCCCACGCCGCCCGCCCAACGGCCCCAGTGGCGCTGGCGGCGGGCCACGCGCAGGCGCGCCGACGGGAGCGCAGGGCCGACAGACGACTCGCCAGCCCTACCCGCCCCATCGCGACGATAGCCAGGGCTGGTAGCGGGCGCGCCAGACGTGCGAGAGAGGCGCAGACTCTCGATGCGCGCTGCGCCATTTCGCGGTAAAATGCGGTAAGGGTGTCCTTCAGGGGACGCGATGACGGCGCGGGCGGCGCGCATGGAAAGCACAGAGAGAACATGGGCGACAACTCGGACGACAACGCGAGCGATCATGTGAGCGATCATGTGACGAGCGGTATGATGGGCGAACCCGCAGGCGACGATCAGGAGATCACGCTGACCTTCAGCTACGAGCCGCGTGCGACGCTGGAGGACCTCTTCGGCCTGCAGGAGGAGACGCTGTTCCACGCCTTCGATCTGGCGCTGGAGCGTGTCGGCGTGCGCGAGTCGGTCGAGGTGAGCGTGCTGATTACCACCGATGAGGGCATCCGCGCGCTCAACCGCGAGTACCGTGGCAAAGACGAGTCCACCGATGTGCTCTCCTTCCCATTGCTCGATCAGCCCATCGTCGACGCCCCCGCCGACCAACTCTGGCCAACCACCGGCGACGAGCATGACACCGACCTCGCAGACGACGACACCCTTGAAGAGGACGACCTGGCTGACGACATGAGCGCAGACGTTGATGAGGAGTTCGCCGACGCATTCGGCGACGAGGGGAACGGCGCCGACCAGAGTCTCGAGGGCATGAGTGTGCTACTGGGCGACGAGGGCGCTGAGGATGACGCCTTCGATGATGACGATATCACCTGGCCGACGCACCTGGGCGACATCGCCATCTCGCGCGAGACGGCGGTGCGACAGGCGCAACAGGCCGGGCACAGCGCAGCGTATGAGGTCGCATTTCTCTTTGTTCATGGCGTGCTGCATCTCGTCGGCTTCGACGACCACACCGACGCTGGCTATCAGGCGATGGTAGCCCACCAGGAGGCCGCGCTGGCTCAGGCAGGCGTCACCCGCTCCTGAAAAGCGGGTAAGTGAGGCAGCCCATGTCCTATCAATCTCTGCCGGGCGATCCATCGCACTCCGGCTCACATCACGACGCGCCCGCGCCGCGCGGCCCCAGCGCGCCGCCCATCCCGCCGACATCGCGCGGCGAGCTGGTCGCATTCCTCAATAGCTTCATCTATGCCTGGCACGGTCTCATGTACGCCGTGCGCACACAGCGCAATGCGCGCGTGCATATGGTTCTGGCGACCATCGCTATCATCCTCGGCGTGCTGCTGCGCATCTCGCCGGTCGAGTGGGCGATGGTCTTCATCGCCATCACGCTGGTCTTCATCGCCGAGATGTTCAACACGGTGGCCGAGGCGTGTGTCGATCTGGTGACGCGCGAATACAATCCGCTGGCGCGTATCGCGAAGGATGTGGCGGCAGGCGCGGTGCTGCTCAACGCGATGCTCTCGGTGGTGATCGGCGCGCTGGTCTTCATCCCGCATCTCTGGCCGCTGGCGCAGAAGCTGCTGCTGCGGCTATAGACGGAGCGCGCCCCCACCCCCAGCCCCTCCCCCGCCAAGGCGGGAGAGGGGAGCTGCAGGGTTCGCGGCGGGCCACAGGTGTCGCGCGGGGCGTAAGCCCTCACCCCAGCCCTCTCCCTGAGGGAGAGGGAGCAGAAGTTAGCGTAGGCAAGGCGTGCCATTCATCTGCGAGAGACGCCGTAGCTCCCCTCTCCCGCCATGGCGGGGGAGGGGTTGGGGGTGGGGGCCTCAGACGAAGAGCAGTTGCACGGCGAGCGCGCTGGCAATGCCCACTAGCCAGCCGAGCAGCACCTGGCCGGTCGTGTGGCGTCCAAGCTCCACGCGCGACCAGCCCACCAGCGCGGCGGCCAGCGCGGCGGGCGCGCCCCAGCCCGGCACGAAGATCCACAGCAGCGCGGCACAGGTGGCGGCGGCGGTGGCGTGCGCCGAGACCTTATAGGCGAAGTTGATAACACCATCCACCGCATTCGCCAGCGTCATAGCGATGGCGGCGGCGATGGCCCCGCGCGGGGCGCTGACATAGGCCAGCGCGGCGACCATCAGCAGGGCGCAGGCGAGGCCAATCGGGTAGAGGGCGTAGCGCTGCTGACGCACGCTGACGTCGAGGTCAGTCCAGTGGCCGCGCGCCACCTGAAAAGCCACCAGCGCCGCCACCGGAGCCGTCGTGAGGGCCAGCGCGATAAGGCAGACGATGAGCGATGAGCGGAATGAGCCTGTCTCGGTGAAGGCAATAGCCGCCAGCGTCAACAGCGGAAACGCGACCGGATGAACGATCACCGAGATGACCTGAGCCAGCGCCTGGCGGAATGGTTTCTTCTCCGCCACGTTCTCTAGCTCCATGACCTCATCGCTTTCCATCTGGCCGTCGCCCTATTCGTCGCCGTGCTGGTCGCGTCGCTCGATGCCGCGTCAGGCGCGAAACGCAAGGGCATTGTATGTGCCGTGCTGGTCAGTGTCAATGAAACCAGCAGCGGGGCTGCCCGGATTGATTCGTAGGGGTGGGGAGTGTCAATCCAGCCCTAGCTCGCTGATCTTGAGACTGCGGCGAATCTGGCGCTTGCCCAGCCCTAACGTCCAGGAGCCGATGTCCTGGTTGGTCAGGCGGCGGCGTGCGGTGAGGGCGGCGCCTACCTCAGGCGGGTAGAGTGGCGCGGCGAAGATCGCCCGGGGAGCCAGCGTGGCGATGCGCGGGCGCAGCGGATCCAGCGTCCAGCGCGACTTGAAGACGCTGCCGACAATGCCGATGGGGAAGGCGTCGTTCTGCATGTCGAGCCGCCGCACAATCGCCTCGATGCTCTCGCCGATGTCGTTGGCCGCATGCCCCAGAATCTCGCGCGCGACGGGATCACCCGCATCGGCGGCGTCGGAGACGTGGCGCGCGAAGTCGGCGATGCGCAGCTTGCCCAGCGCGCCGCTATCGGCCAGGCGTCGCATGGCGGAAGCGTCGTCGATGCCGTAGCACTCGGCCATCTCGCGCGCCAGGAGGGTTGGCGGGCGACGGCCATCCAGCATCTTCATCGCCTCGTGGATGCCATCCAGCCCGATGCGATAGCCGCTACCCGCATCGCCGAGCACGTAATCCCACCCGTCGGTGCGCCAGAACTCGCCGCGCGCGTTCATACCCAGCGCGGTGGCGCCTGTGCCGGCGATGGCCACGATGCCCGCCTCGCCGCCCGTCACGCCCGCCCACGCGCCGACAACATCATTCTCGAAGATGACGGGACCTTTGAACCCCAGCAACGCGATGGCGCGCTGCGGCACGGGCAGATCGAGGTCGGTATCGAATCCGGCGAGGCAGAGACAGATGGCATCCAGCTCGTCCAGCGTCACCTGCGACTGCGCCAGCGCATGGGTGATAGCCTGGGCGATGTTGCTGCCGCTGGCCTCCATGCCCACCGAGCGATAGTTCGACGGCCCTCCGACGCCGGAGCCAATCACGCCGAGATCGTCGCCCACCACCGCTGCGGCGGTTTTGGTGCCACCACCATCTACACCAACGACGTATCGCATGCGTACTCTCCTCGCGTCCAGTCGAAACCAATCACGCCGAGATCGTCGCCCATCACCGCTGCGGCGGTTTTGGCGCCCTCCTCGCATACCGTAACCGATGACTCAGTTGGCTGGCGGCTCATCGGGAGTCAGCGCCTCGGCTACTACACGCTCGATGGCGCGCTCGGCTGCCTCGCCACGCAGCGCCTGCCCCGCATGCGGCGCGCCAGCCATGGCGGGCGCCAGCCAGAGCAGGTATTCGTGGTTGCCATCGCGCCCGGCGATGGGGGAGACGATCAGCCCCAGCGGCGCGAGCGGCGTGGCGGCTTCGAACCCTCCGCCAGCTTCGTTGGCTTCGGCGGCGTGGCGTGCGGGCCAGTCGGCCAGCCAGGCCAGCAACTCGCGCAGCACGCGCCGATGCGCCGCCGGATCGCTGATGACGCCCCGACCACGGTCGGCCTCCGCGCGCCCCGCCTCGAACTGCGGCTTGACCAGCGCCACCACCCAGCCATCCGGCGCCAGCAGCGCTGCCACGCGCGGCAAGACCAGCCGCAGCGAGATGAAGGAGACGTCGATGACGACGCACTCTGCCGGTTCGGGCAACGCGGTCAGATGGCGAATGTTGACGCGCTCCATCACCACCACGCGCGGATCGGTGCGCAGCGACCAGGCAAGCTGCCCGTGGCCGACATCCACTGCGTAGACGCGCGTGGCGCCACGGCGCAAGAGCAGGTCGGTAAAGCCGCCAGTCGAGGCGCCGACATCCAGGCAGACGCGGCCAGCGGGCGAGAGCGCGAAGGTGTCGAGCGCGCGCTCCAGCTTGAGGCCGCCCCGACTGACATAGCGCAACTCGGCGGGTGGGGTCGCCAGCGTCACTTCAGCCGTCGCGCTGACCAGTTCGCCCGCCTTCGTCACCGCGCGGCCATCCACCAGCGCCTCGCCCGCCATGATGAGCGCACGGGCGCGCTCGCGGCTGGGCGCCAGCCCGCGCTGGGTCAGCAGCAGATCGAGGCGCTGGCGCGTGGGCTTGCGCTGCGACGCGGCGGGCCGTCGCCCCGGCTCGGCTGGTTGGGTCGGCTCGGCTGGGTCAGCCCTGGATGCTCGGACGCTCAGGAAGACGCTCCTTCCGCTCAACGCGCGGCGCATCAGGACATCGGGATATCGGGACGCATCACCTACGCGCGTTCGCTTCTATTTGACCACATCTGCGGCGCCGCGTGGCGTATCAGCTCCAGCCAGGATCAGCGGACGAACAGCGTATCAGTCTCGATCAGCGCCTCCACATCGCCCTCCACCGTGAACAGCCCCTCCTGATAGGCCAGCAGCGGGTCGAGGTGATAGGCGATCACGCGCAGCCAGAGGTCGAAGTCCGCCTGCACGGTCGCGGTGGGGGTAGGATGATTGCCCTCGCAGACGGTCAGCGCGCCATCGGCGATGGCGGCATAGCAGGCGCCCGTCACAGCGCCCGTGAAGCAATACTGGAGGACGGCGCGCCGCCCAACGGCTCGCTCGGCGTCGAACGAGGCGCGCAGGGCATCCATATAGCCCCGCAGATCGGTGATGGCTGGCATACACTCCTCATCGCTGTAGCGAGAACCTCACCCCCAGCCCCTCTCCCGCGAGGAGAGGGGAGCCGGAGAATCGGTCTACCAGATGTCGAGGCGGGTGAGGTCGTCGAGCGTTTCGCGGCGGCGCACGAGGCGCGCCTGCC
Source organism: Ktedonobacterales bacterium (assembly GCA_036559055.1). Taxonomy (GTDB): domain Bacteria; phylum Chloroflexota; class Ktedonobacteria; order Ktedonobacterales; family JADMIN01; genus JAKAIY01. The sequence continues at coordinate 319 of DATBTW010000020.1, read as the reverse complement.
CGGCAGCGGTGAAGACGACCGCCGGGCGCGGCGCGAGGTTATACTGGCTGGCCATGGGCAGGTGATAGGCGCCACTTACGGGGATCGCCAGCGTCTCGCCGGGGCGCGCCTGCGGCAGCTCCGCAGCGCGCACGAGCACATCGCCCGATTCGCAGTAGCGCCCGACAACCTGCGCTGTCTCGCTGGGCGGCTCAGTCATGCGGTCGGCCAGCGCGGCGTGGTAGCGCGCATCGTAGAGCGCCGGGCGCGGGTTGTCGCCCATGCCGCCATCCACCGCGACGAAGATGGCGCGCGGCGTCACCTTGCGCGGGCCGGTGGT
>DATBTW010000019.1:0-2677 GCA_036559055.1 Ktedonobacterales bacterium | reverse complement strand
CGAGGAGCGCCGCGCCAGCCGCCCGATAGATGCCGCCGACGTGCTGGCCGCTGTCGCCGAGCGCTTCTCCATCCCGATAGATGCGCTGCTGAGCAAGTCACGCGAGCGGCAGACGGCGTGGGCGCGGCAGGTGGCGATGTATCTAATGCGCGAGGAGACAGGCGCGTCGCTCTTCCAGATCGGCGACCGGCTCGGCGGGCGCGACCATACGACGATTATGCATGGCTGCGCCACCGTCGCGAAGCGCATGGAGGCCGACCCGCGCGCCCGCGCCGATGTCGCCGCCGCGCGGGCGCTGCTGCGCGGATAGCGCCCGGCTGGTCCTCCTATCCTGCACAGTAACTATTCAGTAGGGGGGCCTCCCTTGAAAGACTGTACAATTCCTCACAAGGGAAGACCTCTCCCAGCTGTCAATCCCAGAAGAGCATTCGGATTGACACGCATGTGGTGCGTCACCGAAGCTCGCAGCTGTAGGCTATGGCTGGCTTGCCGTTGAGCGTGAGCTCACCAACGGCGCCGAATCCGTTGTGTTCAAGCACCTTGCGCGAGGCCGGATTGTCCAATGTGACCCTTGCGCGCAGCCTGGTGAGTCCATACTCTGTGGCGGCAAGCTCGCGCACCTGGCGCACCGCTGCGGTGGCCAGTCCTTGCCCTGCGGCCTTCTGCGCGATCCGGTACCCGAGTTCCGCCGACCCATCTGCCACTTCGGTCAGGTTTACGCGCCCCACTACCTCGCCGCGCTCGGTCACCAGCACGTGAGGATAATCCGTCCCGGCGGCTTGCCACGCAAGCAGTTGCGCTAACCGCGTGTCGAACTCGGCAAAGAACTCGTCACCCCGATCCGGAATCGACGCCGCGAAGTACGCTCGATTCTCCCGCTCGAACGCCAGCAGGGCTGGCGCGTGATCGAGGCGGAGCAACTGAAGGTCTGGTGTGGGAAGGTGGAGGTGTGATGTCGACTCCAACTCGTTTCCCTTGTCTTCCTTCGATTCCGTATGGGCGGGTGTCCCGCCCACGGTCTGCCCCTCCAGAGAGGAGCGTTCATCGGTCGCCGACGCATCTCGTTCGTCTCGTTCGTCCATGTGCTTCTTTCTGTGCTCAATGTGGCAAGGGGCGCCCAATCACACGCCGGGCTTGCGCGCCTCGATCAGCAGCACGGGCAGCAGTTCATCCTCCAGCGCGCTGTACCAGGTGTGCGGATAGCGCAAGTGCGAGATGCGCGTCACCTCCAGCCCGGACTGCCGCACGACGCTGGCGGTATCGCGGTTCCAGTGACAGTTGGCCGCCGCGCGTCGGGTGATGGGAACGAGCGCTGACTGCACAGTGGCCAGCGCCGCGCGCTCCGAGCGCACATGCTCGGCCATCAGCAGGCGGCCGCCCGGCTTGAGCGTGCGCAGCAGTTCGCGCACACTGTACGCGGGATCGAACACCGAGCACAATACCAGCGTCACCACAGCGGTATCGAAGCTCTCGTCGGCGAAGGGCAGCGCCTCGGCAGGCGCCTGCGTCAGCGTGATGGGGACACGCGCCCGCGCCGCTTGCTCGCGAGCATAGCGCAGCATGTTGACGTCTGGCTCGGTCGCCTCCACTCGCTCGACCAGCGCCGGATCGTAATAGGCGAAGTTGGGGCCGCCACCCGCGCCAACCTCCAGTGTGACGCCACGCGCGCAGCCCGCTGTCGCGCGCCGCAACTGCTCGAAGGTCTTGCGCCCCGGCTCACTATTGGACATCTCGGCGAACATGCGCGCGAAACGCGGATGATCGACCTGTCCCACGCTTTTCTGCGCGACAGCGTCTGGCTCTGGCTCCCGCATCCTTCCTGTCCTCTCCATGATCGCTCGTTGCCATACCTTCATTATCGTCCAATGGTACGATGTCATGACGAGCGCGGTTACATTCAGGCATAGCCGCGCGGCATGCCAGAGGAGCCAGCGATGGTGAACGCGGACGAGGCGCCGCTGGGGGGCGTGCTGGGCGTCGCTCTGGCGGGCGGGGCCAGCCGCCGCATGGGCCGCGACAAGGCTGCGCTGCTGATCGGCGGCCAACCGCTGCTGCGGCGCTCGGTGGCGCGACTGCGGCTGGCGCTGGCCGAGGTGATCGTCATCGGCTCGCCCGCGCTCGCGCCGCTCATCCCAGAGACGCGCATCGTGGCGGATGACTGGCCGGGGCGCGGGCCGCTGGGCGCGCTGACGACGGCGCTGCGGACGCTGGACGAAGGCGCGGTGGGCGAAGGAGCAGGATGGGCGCTGCTGGTGGCCTGCGATATGCCCTTCACCCAGCCTGCGCTGCTGCGGGCGATGGCGCGGCTGGCCCTGAACACACCAGAGGCGCAGGCCGTGGCGCTGCGCGGGCCACGCGGGCTGGAGCCGCTGCACGCCGTCTATGCGCGCGCCTGCCTGCCGCTGGCGCTGGCGCGGCTGGCGGCTGGCGGCGACGCCTCGCTGCAGGGGCTGCTCGCCACGCTGCGGGTGTGCGAAGTCGCGCCAGAGGATGCGCGACGGCTCGACCCGCTGGGCCGCTCCACTTTCAACGCCAATACGCCGGAGGACTGGCGCCGCGCGCTGGCGCTGGCAGCGGATGAGCGCCGCGAAGAAGGCGAAGAAGACGGCTAGCGTCGCCAGACCACCAGTTCGCCCAGCATCCCCGCGACATTGACCATGATGCCGGTGTACCAGAG
>DATBTW010000018.1:0-6242 GCA_036559055.1 Ktedonobacterales bacterium | reverse complement strand
CTGGGCAAGCCGCCGATGTGCGCGTCGGTCTGCCCGACGCAGGCGATCTTCTACGGCACCTATGAGGAGTTCATCCAGGCGGGGCGCGCGACACAGGGCGCCAAGCCGGTCAACGTCTTCTACTTCGGAAGCCAGCGCGTGCGCACCCGCAACTATGTGGTGATGCGCGATGAAGACAATGCGCTCGACCTGATGGCGCTGGCGGCGGAGGCCAGCATGGGCGGCAGCGCGCAGACGCCGACGGCGACGCTGGGCAATGAGAGCGCGGGCTGGGAGGAAGCCGATGCGGCGGGCATCCCACAGCGTGTGGCGCCACCGCAGCCGTGGGCGCCGCGGGTCGCGCCGGAGACGCCGCCCACGCCGATGCCAGCGCCAGCCCCGGCGACCCCTGCAAGCCCGGAGACGGTTCCCACAGCGCCGTGACACGCAGGGTTGCGCACGATAGCGACGTTGGCGGGCGAGAAATGATGAGTAAGATGGAGCGTGAGCTATGACGGAGAGCGGAGACGGCAATCGGGCGCGGCGCGGCGCGCTGGACAACTCGCCAGAGGATTCGGGCGCGCAGGACCCTACCCCGGCATCCGATGCGGGCGCGCCCCAGGTCGCCTCGCGCCAGCAGCGCACCTATGCGTCGTGGCGGCTCGTGCGGCGGCGACAGGTGCGCCAGCAGTGGCAGGAGGAGTTCCCGTATCACTGGAGCGCCGATGACCTGGTGACACGCCGCGATACACTGCGTTTCCTGGTGAGCGGCACGGGCGCGCTATTCCTGGCGAGCGCGGCGCTGGCCATCACGGGCGCGGTGCGCTCCTCTACCACGCAGAAGCTGACGCCTATCGCGAAGGTGGGCGAGGTGCCATTTGGAGGCTATAAGGTCTTCAGCTACCCTGATGGATTCGCCGATGGCATCCTGGTGAACCTGCCCAATAAAGGGCTGGTGGCGTATAGCGATGTCTGCACCCATCTGTCGTGCGCGGTGCTGTACCAGCCGACGGAGGGCCAGTTCTATTGCCCCTGCCATGAGGGGCGCTTCGACGCCAGCACAGGCAATGTCATCGGCGGTCCGCCCACGCGCCCGCTGCCAGAGATTCAACTCTCCATCGTAGGCGACACGGTCTATGCCCTGCGGGAGGTGGAGCGATGAGCCATGTGATGAATGAGCCACATCCCGGCGGCGACGGCTCGCTCAGCGAGCAAGGCGCGGCGCTGGAGGCGGAGGAGCGCGAGGTGATGCTCAAGCGCCGCATCGCCAATCCCGATGACCCGCCGACCCATTTGCCGCCACGCGATGCGCGCGGAGTGCGGCCGGGGCCAGATTTCCTCGGGGCACAGGGGCGCATCGCCATCGTGCAGGGGCAGGTCTATCTGGTCGGCTTCATCCTGATCGCCCAGCTTTTCCTGATCACCACCGCGCTTTTCGAGTTGCTCTCTGGCCGCACCGACCTGCTGTGGTGGATCGCGCTGGCCTCACTGGTAGGCTTCGGGATCGCGCTGCTGATCGCGCTGTGGCCGCGCAGCCGCGTCAAGGGCTTCTGAGCGGGTGATCGTGCCGCCCTCACCCCAGCCCTCTCCCAGAGGGAGAGTGAGCCGGAGCCGGAGGTTGCGGTGGGAAGGAGATCGAGTGATGGCGGCGACGAGCAAGCATCTGAGTGTGAAGCGCGTCTATGAGGAGCCAGCGCCAGAGGATGGTGAGCGCGTGCTGATCGATCGCCTCTGGCCGCGCGGGCTGAGCAAGGAGAAGGCGCATATCGATCTCTGGCTGAAGGATGTCGCGCCCAGCCGCGAGCTGCGCACATGGTTTGGCCACGACCCGGCCAAGTACGACGAGTTCCGGCGGCGCTACGAGGCGGAGCTGGCCGAGGAGCCTGCGCGCTCGGCGCTGGCCACCCTACGCGAGCATATCAAGCGTGGGCCGGTCACCGTGGTCTACGGCGCACGCGATAGCGACCACAGCAACGCCGCTGTGCTGCGCGAATTGCTCGGCGGCTGAGGTGGACTCACGTTAGAGGTTCGACTGTTGCGGAGAGCTATGCAACCCAAACTATATGAGGCTACCGACGATGCAGCTAGCGCTGCACACTGACTTACTGTGCCCAAAGCGTTTATCTCAATCCCTGGGGAAACCAGGAAAGGAGCAAACGACGCTGACGGGGTGGCGCAGACCACCGCATTTAACCGCATCTAGATGGGTTAACCCTTCATGTGGCGTATGGCTTGACGGGTTGTCGGGTTACTCTGCCGTGTAGAATAGAGAGGCAGGCTCAAGGTGTCCTAACGCGTCGCGGTTTGTGGCGTTGTAGTTGGAGGCCGGGCAAGTCTCGGAACTGATTATGCGGCGTACTACCTGGCTCACAAGGATGGCAGGTATCGTCGCTTCCCTGTGCAGTGTCCCAAGCGCTCAACAATCGGTCACCTAAGAGCATCTTGCCGAGGTCTCTCCGAGTTGATGTAGCAAAGGTCTATCACCAACTCTGGGCAGACAGGCGCAGTGCGTTCCAGGTAGCTGTCATGTCCGCTGTGACGTGGAGGAGGGCGCCCGTGCCTGAAGAGCGCAAACTCGTCACCATCCTGTTTGCTGATGTCACTGGCTCAACGGCCCTGGGTGAGACGCTCGATCCTGAGGATGTGCGCACGCTGATGGGGCGCTACTATCAGCATGCGCGCCAAATCCTTGCCGAGCATGGGGGCACGCTAGAAAAGTTCATCGGCGATGCGGTAATGGCCATCTTTGGGCTACCCCAGGCCCACGGCAATGACCCTGAGCGGGCGCTGGCGGCCGCGCTGGCGCTACGCGCCGCCCTCGCCGACGATACGCTGTTGGCCGGACGATTGCTACTGCGCATCGGCGTGAACATCGGAGAGGTAGTCGCCACGCGCGATACTTCGGCGGGCGATTTCCTCATCACAGGCGACGCGGTCAATGTAGCTGCGCGACTTCAGCAGGCGGCCTCTCCCGGCGAGATTCTGGTTGGGGAACGCGCCAGGACCGCGAGTGTGATGGCTTTCCACTTTGGCGAGGCGCGTGCGCTCGAGGTGAAGGGCAAGAGCGCTCCTCTCACTGCCTTCTCGCTACTCAGCGCGCGCACCGCCCGCGCGCTGAGCCGACCGCCACTGGTGGGCCGAAGTCGCGAGTTGGCGCAGTTGGGGCTGCTCCGCGACGCGGTCCTCGAAGAGCGCCATCCGCAACTTGTCTCAATCGTCGCGCCCGCCGGGACAGGTAAGACGCGCGTGTTAGAGGAGTTTCTGGCAGGGCTGCGCGCTGAGGGTGGGTGGCGGGTGGCGACCGCCCGCTGCCCGCCCTATGGGCAAGCGCTGACCTCCTGGCCGCTGCGGGGTCTGCTCGATGAACTGCTTGGTGAGCGCTTTTCGCTTGCGCGCGTGACGCAGGCATTTGCCGCCGCGGGACACGCCGAGGCAGATGCGGAACGACTGGCGGAGCTGCTGCTGGCTGCTTTGGGCATCGAGTCTGAGGTGTCGGCGCAGCGCGAGAGTATTTTCAACGCCTGGCGGCTGTTCATCGAGGCGCTAGCCCAGCAGACGCCGCGCATTGTTGTCTTTGAGGATCTGCACTGGGCCAGCGACAGCCTGCTTGATCTGGTTGAGCATATCACCCACCTCCGCACACGCGCCCCGCTCCTGATCGTCGTGCTCAGCCGACCCGAACTGCTGGATCGGCGTCCATCGTGGGGTGGCGGACGCCGCAGCTTCACCGCACTGGAGCTTGACGGCCTGAACGAGGCGCAGACACGCCAGCTCGTCGGCTCGCTCGCGCCCACGCTGGGCTCCGAGACAGCGCGTGAGCGTGTTGTGGCGCACATCGTCGAGCACTCAGGCGGGAATCCCTTCTTTGCCATCGAGCTGGCTCGCGGGCTGGCTGAGCGCTTGGGCGCCTCTGCTGCCCAGGCAAGCGCCGATCTAGGGAGCGCCACGGTGGATGCGCTCCCCGACACGGTGCACGAGGCTGTGCTAGCGCGGCTGGACCAGCTTGCGGAACCTGAGCGTGAGGCGCTGCAGGCGGCAGCGGTAGCTGGGCGGACGTTTCGCTTACCCACACTCGTGGCCGCCCTGCCCCAGCGCGACCCCGCCGCCCTCGCCACCGCGTTAGAAGGACTCGTGGAGCGCGATCTGGTGACCCCAGCCGAAGGGGAGGATGAGGCGTACACCTTCCGCCATATCCTCTTCCGCGAAGTGGCCTATGGCACGCTCACACGCGCCGAGCGGGTTCGCCTGCACCTGGCGGTCGCTCGCTGGCTCGAAGCCTACGCGCATGATCGGCAGGACGAATTCGTCGAGTTGCTCGCCTACCATTATCGCGAGGCGGCGACGCTGGCGCGGCAGTCGGTGACGCCGCTGGACGTTGGAGTGGACCCTAACAGGGCAATCCACTATCTCGTCCGCGCAGGCGAGCTAGCCAGCCGCGCGGGCCTGCTGGCGCCTGCCATCAGCCATCTGCGCGCCGCGATCGGGCTGGCTCCAGAGGAGGAGCATCTCCCACTCTACGAGCAGCTTGGCGACTGCGCGATCTATGGGGATGGGGCGGTTGAGGCGTATCAGCGCGCGCTGACTCTGTGGCGGGAGCACGGCCAGCTCGATCCCTTGATCGGCGCGCGGCTGCTGCGTAAGCTCCTGACGGTCTATTGGTACTTCGTTGGTTCGGCCAGCGCACAGCCGAGCTGGGAAGAATCGGCGGCGCTGCATGCCGAGGCGCTGGCGCTGGCCGAGCAGTCGGCGGATGAGAATGAGATATGGCGAGTGCGCATCGCGCCGCTCAACCCGCTGGCCAGGGCAATCAGCCGCGACGAGTGCGAGCGCATCCGCGACATCTGCGCCGCAGCGGTGGGGTTCTTCGAGCAACGACACGATTGGCCCGCGCTGAGCATGGCGTTGGATGAATTCGCGGGATGTGAGCTCACGCTCGGAGCCTACGAGGAGGCCAGGGAGACACAGAAGCGGCGGCTAGCCTGGCCCCAGCTCCCGGCGTGGGCGCGCGGCGACGTGCAGAGTAATATTGTCAAGTCGTATGTCGAGGCTGGCGAGTACGACGCCAGCATCACAACGGTGCAGGATGTGCTATCGCAGGTCCGGCCAGGCGATCCGCTCGAGCCACTGGCCGAAGGGGTGGCGTGGGCCATCTTCGCGGCTGATCTCTGCGGACGATGGGACGATGTGGAAAGCTTGCAGCACGCAATGACGCGGATTTGGGACGAGATGCAGCAGACACCTGGCCTGTACAATCTCGGCCTATGGGGAGGCTATATGCACGTCCTGCAGGTGGCGCTGGCGCGAGAGGACCGTATCGCCAGCGACGCCGTCGCAGCGGTACTCGAGCGCGCGTGGCCGCCATCCCATCCGGCCGCGCCCGTCATGCGCAGTGTTGTCGACGCCTATCGCGCTGACGATCCCACGCGCTTCGATCTCGACGGTCTGGTCCAAGCCCCAGTGGGCACTTACTGGGCGTTGCTCTACCTCGAGGAGCATGACCTTTCCGCTCCGGATGCGCTGATCGCGGTTGTGCGAAAGCGGGACGACGAAAGCTCTCTGCTCAATACCCTCATGCTGACCGAGGCCGCCGAGGCTCTGGCGTCTGGCGATTCCGTCCGGCTTGCTGCAGCGATTGACGCCATGGGCGCCCGACGCCTGATTGCCCATGCCGCTCGCATGCGCATTGTGCTCGCGCAGCGGACGGGCGACCCTGCGCCACTGGAGCGCGCCCGACCGGTGCTGGAGCGCCTGGGTGACCGGCAATTTCTCAGGCGGTTAGATGAAGCGGAGCGTGCGCTCAGTGATCTACCCACGCGCGTTGAGCCGTCCTGAGCAGCGCCAGCCACAGAGTACACAGGAAAAGAGAAAAGCTGGCGCACGGTCGGATGATGCGCTCAGGCGGCAGGCGATGACGCGCCGCCAGCCGACGTAGCCTCAGTCTTCAGGCTGTGCGCGCGTGAGGGGCAGCGCGGGCCACAGTGTGATGGCCAGAACCAGCGCGAAGGTTAGCCCCAGCGGGCCAGAGAGGCCGAAGACCGCGGAGTCGAGCGCGGAGCCGAAGTCACTGCTCGCCAGCAGCGGCTGCGCCAGCAGTGATCCCACACGCAGCAGCGCCGCGCCATTGCCCAGCCAGAGCAGCGCCGTCACCAGCCTGGGCGAGCGGATATTCCCGCCGGAGAAGCCTGGTATCATGCGGACGGAGACGCCCGCCAGCAGCAGCGCGATGAAGCCGACGGCGATGCTATGGCGCGCGGCGTCGAGCG
>DATBTW010000017.1:0-1602 GCA_036559055.1 Ktedonobacterales bacterium | reverse complement strand
AAGGCGAAGAAGAACGGGGCCAGCGCCAGCAGCAGCGCCGACTCATGCAGCGCCGCGTGGTAGCGGATGAAGAGCCAGAGCGCGCCCGCGAAGGCCAGCAACTCCGCGCCAGCATAGAACAGCGGCGGCCATGCTGGCAAGAAGCGGCCCAGCGAGAGCGCCACCAGCCCCATCCCCTGCGGGAAGAGCGCCCCCGTCACCGGCAGGAAGACACTCGCCAGCCAGGCGCGCGGATTGATCAACAGGAAGGGCAGGTTGGGCAGCAGAAACGCGCCCGTCACGATCAGCGCGCGTTTGAGCGCCTCACGCCAGCCGTAGCGCAACAGCGCATCCACCAGCATGAAGGGCGCGAACAGCCAGCAGTATTGCTTGAACGCGCAGCCCAGCCCCAGCGCCACCGCGCTGACCCAGCGCTGGCGGCGATACTGCCAGGCCACCAGCAGGAAGATCAGGCAGATCACCTCGGTGTCGAGCATCAGCGTGCGCAGCGGAATCGAGACCGCCGCCGCCGCTGCCAGCGCCACCCAGCCGCGCTGCTCTCTGGGCGCCAGCGAGACCAGCCAGGCAAAGAGCGCTGCATACGCCAGCAGGTGCAGCCAGAGGATGTCCAGTCCCATCGCCACCAGTGGGATGTAGAGCAGGAACGACAGCGCCGGATAGCTGTGCAGCGTCGCCGGATCGAAGGCCCCCGCATAGGCGGCGGGATCGCGCAGATACGCCTTGTCCACCGCGAAAACATGCGGTTGCAGCGGATAGTTGTAGCCATAGCCGAAAACCGGCCCCTGCATCGGCGTCGGCGGCGCCTGCTGATAGCGGATCAGCGTCGGCAGGAAGTTGGCGTCGTCGGTGTAGGGATTGCGCGCCTGCAGCACAGCCTGCGCGTTGGCCGAATTGAACGAGATGACGTCGTTCCAGTAGGCGTGCGACGTGGGCGAGAAGAGGACGGTGTTCAGGAAGCCCAGGCACAATAGGAACGTCACCGTCGCCGCCAGCAGCAACAGGATGGTCGCTGCGATGCGCGCAGCCCCCAGCCAGCGCGCGCCCTCCCAGCGGCTCCATGGCGCCTGCCCCGGCGCGAGATCGAGCGTCTGCGCAAAGAGCAGCAGCAGCGCCGCGACGAAGCAGACCACCTCTACCAGCGCCAGAGGGTTGAAGCCGCGCGAGAAGTCCACGAAGTCGGAGAGCACCGAAGCCAGCGCCAGCAGAAGCGCGCCCACGCCCAGCGCCGCGATGCGCGTGGGCGCCATCGGAAAGCGAATGCGCAGCGTGCTCACGGCGTCTCTCCTGCGTGTGCGTGTGCGTGTGGCGCGAGCGGTCGAAGGTGGCGTACAAAGGCGGCGGCGCCCAGCGCCAGCGCCAGCAGATTGCGCGCGCCCGCCGTCCACTCGATCAGAAGGTAAGGCCCCTGGTCGAATGCCTCGCTCAGAGAGCCATTATAAGCGTAGGGGAAACACGCCGTCGTCAGCGCGCCCACGAGGCTCCAGCCCACCAGCGCAAACACATTCGCGCCAAACTCCAGCGCGATCAAGGGGCTAATCCAGATCAAATACTGCGGGCTGAGCACCTTGCTGCCGACCAGCAGCGCGCCGAGCGTCAGCAGCG
>DATBTW010000016.1:0-21729 GCA_036559055.1 Ktedonobacterales bacterium | reverse complement strand
TGCAGCACGGCCTCGGTGCCGTCGGTGGAGTGGTCGTTGACCACCAGCAGCTCGGCGGGGATCTGCGCCGCCATCAGCGCGCCGTAGAGCCGCTCGACGGTCGGGCGCACCCCCTCCTCCTCGTTGTGCGCCGGGATCACCACCGAGAGGGTCATCGGGGTTATCTGAGGCATGCCTGCGTCCTCCGCCTGTCAGTCCTGCCTGGTTGCGCGGTGTATACCTGAATCGGCCGTGGCTGCTATGCCTATGACGTGCTAAGCCAGTCTACCAGAATGAGTATGCCGTATAGTGTCAACGTGGCACACCAGGGGAATACAAATGGGTAGACAAGCCTGCGTGGAGGCGCCCAGGTTGGTTGGTCATGAGATCCCAAGTCGTCTCTTTGGGCAAGGTCGCTGGGTTCGTGGTGATCTGGTAGTGACTGATGGCGCCGCGCGTCTGTCGTGCTGCTACACATCACACAGATACCGTGCTTCCCCTGCGCCTGACGAAGGAAGTGAGCACTCCCTTGCTTGTCTACAAGGCGCGCGACGGGGGGCCAGATAGCACAAAACAGGCTGAGGAGATCGCTCCCAGCCTGACGTTGTTGCGGTCGCTTGCGCTTGCATCCGCGCTTGCTCGTGGGGTGGTTAGCGCGCCTTCTCGACCTTCATCATGGTGCGCAGGCAACGTGTGCAGACGTTGACCTTGCGCGGCGAGCCATCGATCACCAGACGACGGCGCTGGATGTTGACCAGAAACCGGCGATTGGTCTTGCGGTTCGAGTGGCTGACGCTGTGGCCGTATTGCGACGTGCGTCGGCACACATCACAGCGAGACGACATGACATACTCCCTTGCAGCCCAGTGGGCGTTGACGCGATGAACGTGGAAATCGGTCTAGCTGGCGCCCGATGCAGGCCTCGGTGAGGCATGAGGTAACGGTGTGCGTGGCGCAGCCGGTAAGCGTCTTGAAACGCGCCTGAAAAGTATACCATGCCCTTGCGCAGACACGCAAGCGCGTGTATGCTGCGCATGCTAGATGTCATGCGACGTGAAGCTCGCCCGGCTGCGCGCTCGGCTGTGTGTCGGCGCGCCAATCGCTGGCGTCCACCGCTGGCTTCTGGCGTTCCAGACGCGCCTTTGTCCTGGTTTGTCCCGTTCGTCCTGGCGCGCCGGGCGGCGATTCCCCCGTCGAACGATAGCGCAGAGAGCATAGCGACAGCATGACGACAGCCAAGCGCCGCGCCACACCATCCAGCGCGGTTGGCCAGGCGGCTCAGTCGCCTGACCAGCCGTTCGACCAGCCGTTCGACCAGCCGTTGGCGTCGCCAACGCGCGCGCGGCCAGCGTCTGCGCTCATGCCTGGAACCAGTGGGGCCGCGAGCGCCCTGCGCGATGGCAGGGTGGAAGTCTCGGCGCACGCCATCGCCACGATTGCCGCGCAGGCCGCCACCGAATGTTACGGCGTGGCGGGCATCGCCTCGCGCCGACCACGTCTGGGCGCCGTGCAGCGGCTCGCGCCTGCCGACTATGCGCGTGGCGTCGAGGTCCGCTTCGCCCAGGATCATGTCGTCATCGATCTGTGGCTCATCCTGGAGCACAGCCTGCGCGTCGTCGAGGTCGCGCACAACGTCATGGTCATCGTCAAATACGCGGTGGAACAGGCGCTGGGCCTGCACGTCGTAGAGGTCAACGTCAATGTGCAGGCGCTGCGCGTGCATGCGTGAGCGCCATGCGTGAGCGCTATGCGTGAGCCGCGCGCTGCTGGCGCGGGCGCCAATGCATCGAGCCGATGCGAGCTGATACGAGACAGTTCGAGCAATCACAGAGTGGTGAATGGAGGGCGAGTGGAGGCGTAGTCCTCTGCGGATACCTATGGCACGAAACTTCTTTTCGCGCTTCACGCGCACCCGCCCGCAACAGGCCAGCACGCTGGACGGCCAGGACTTGAAGAAAGCGTTCCTGGCTGGCTACGCCTGGCTGGAGCGCCATAAAGAAGCCATCAACGCGCTGAATGTCTATCCGGTGCCAGACGGCGACACCGGCAAGAACATGACGCTGACCATGGCCGCCGCGGTGAGGGAGCTGGGCGACACGATGGACGCCTCGGCCAGGGCGGTCGCGCGCGACCTCGCACGGGGCGCGCTGATGGGCGCGCGCGGCAACTCTGGCTCGATCCTCTCGCAGATTCTGGGCGGCTTCAGCGCGGCCATCGCCGAGAAGGACGCCATCTCTCCGGTGGACTTCGCCAATGGGCTGCGGCAGGGCGCCAAAGCCGCCTACCTCTGCGTCGAGAAGCCCGTCGAAGGCACCATCCTGACGGTCTCGCGCGAGGCGTCCGACGCGGCCATGGAGAGCGCCGAGCGCGGCAGCACCTTCGTCCAGCTCCTCGATGACACGGTGCGCGCCGGGCGAGCCTCGGTTGCCCGCACCCCCGACCTGCTGGATAAGCTCAAGAACGCGGGCGTGGTGGACGCCGGTGGCCAGGGCTATGTCACCGTGCTGGAGGGCATCCTGCGCTATCTGCAGGGCGAGCCGGTCGAGCAGGCGCCGCGTATCGAGCGCGAGACGCCCACCGCGATGCGCCACGGCGTCGTCGAGATCGAAGAGGAGTTCGGCTACGAGGTCGTCTTCCTGCTGCGCGGCGAGAATCTCGATGTCAAAGGCATCCGCGCGACCATCAACAGCATGGGTGGCGTCTCGACGGTGGTGGCGGGCGATAGCCAGATGCTGAAGGTGCATACCCACACGCCCACACCAGGCAAGATTCTTGACTACGGTGTGAGTCTGGGCAGCCTGCTCGACATCAATGTGGAGAATCTGCAAGAGCAGAGCCTGGAATACGCTGAGGAGAGCGCCCGCGAGCGCGGCCTGACGGGGCTGGATCTGCACTCCGGCGTCGCCGCGAATGCGCCTGGCGTCGTCAATGGCGCGCGGCCAGCCAGCGCTGCCCCCGCAATGGCTGATCCCCCTGCCGGGCCAGCGGCCAGCGAGCCGGTGGAGGCGCGCGAGGTGGGGGTGGTCGCGGTGGTGGCGGGCGACGGCTGGGCCAACATCTACGGCAGCTACCGGCTCGGCGGCATCGTCCCCGGTGGGCAGACGATGAACCCCAGCGTCGAAGACCTGCTGAAAGCGGTCGAAGCCTGCCCCAGCGACCAGATTATCCTGCTGCCCAACAACGGTAACATCATCATGAGCGCGCGGCAGGTTCCCCAACTGACGAAGAAGCGCGTCCACGTCACGCCGACCACCTCCATGCCACAGGGCGTCGCCGCGCTGCTCGCCTTCAACCACCAGGCCGACTTCGAGACGAATGCGGCGGCGATGGATCGGGCTATCGCCGACATCTCCACTGGCGAGATCACGACGGCGGTGCGCGATGCGCAGATCGACGGCGTCGCAGTGCGCGCGGGCGACATCATCGGACTGGCCAATGGCAAGCTCACGTCTTCCGGACACGATCAGTCGCTGACGCTGCACGAGCTGCTGACGCGCATGGGCGCGGGCGAGCGCGAGATCATCACGCTCTACTCCGGTCAGGATGTCACCGCCCAGGCCGCCGAGGCCATGGCCGAGCGGGTGCGGAGCTGGTTCCCAGACCAGGAGGTGGAGACGCAGCGCGGCGGACAGCCTTTCTATGACTATGTCGTCTCAGCGGAGTGACCGGGAGGACCGTGAAGCGTGACAGTACGGATAGTAGTAGACAGCACCTCGGACATTCCGCATGACCGGGCGCAGGCGCTCGGCATCGGGGTGGCGCCGCTGATCGTGTTGTTCGGCGACGATGAGTTCCGCGATGGCATCGATCTGAGCGCTGAGGCGTTCTATCAGAAGCTCGCCGGCAGCTCCGTCACACCGACCACCTCCGCTCCTTCGGTCGGCGCCTTTCAGGAAGCCTATCGCAAGGTGATTGGCGAGGGGGCCACGGCGATCCTGGAGATCAGCCTGGCCAGCAAGCTCAGTGCGACGTATGGCAACGCGACGCAGGCGGCGCGCACGGTCTCCGCTGAGACGGGCGTGCCGATCGAGGTGATCGACTCTGGCACGGTCAGTGGCGGCTTCGGCATGCCCGCCGAGATCGTGGCGCGCGAGGCCCAGCAGGGCGCCTCGCTGGAGCAGCTCAAGGCGCATGCCCAGAGCATGCTGGCGCGCATCCGGCTGTACGCCGCGCTCGACACCCTGGAATACCTCAAGCGCGGCGGACGCATCGGCAATGCGCGGGCGCTGCTCGGCTCGCTGCTGAATGTGAAGCCGCTGGTGGAAGTGCGCGAGGGGCAAGTGCTGCCGGTCGAGAATGTGCGCACGCGCTCGAAGGCGCAGGAGCGCGTCGGCCAGATCGCCTCGGGCCATGGCAAGGTCGAGGCGGTGGCGGTGGTGCGCAGCAATGATACCGTCGGCGAGCAGTTCGACCGCGTGGCGCGTACCTTCTGGGATGGCCCTATCTACGAGTATGTGCTCGGCCCGGTGGTGGGCGCGCACGCTGGCCCCGGCGCGGGCGGCATCATCGTCATCACGCAGGAATAGCTGGGCATCGCCAGTGATCAACAGCGGGAGCCAGGCATAGCGGCGAACACGCGCGGCAGGAGGCTGCCCCAATGCCAGAGTACTTCACACGGGCGCAGGCCGAGGCGCTGCTGCCGAGTCTGGCGACCTGCCTGCGCGAGATGCGGGAACTGCGCGCGGAGCTGGCGGAGGCGGAGCGCGAGCTGCATGACCTGCACGCGCGCATCGCCAGCAATGGTCACACGCCGCTGGAGCAGCTTGGCGCGCTGCCTGACCGCATCGCCGACCTCAGCCATCGCCTGCGCGAGCGCGCCACCGAGCTGGCGGAGAGCGGCGCTATCGTCAAGGATCTGGAGATGGGCCTGCTCGATTTCCCCACCCTGCGCGATGGGCATGAGGTCTACCTCTGCTGGCGTCTGGGCGAAGACCACATCGGCTGGTGGCACGAGGTGGACGCCGGGTTGGCGGGCCGCCAGCCGCTGGAGGAAGAGGAAACGTGACGCCGCCAACGAACGCGCCCGATGACCAGCGCGATGACCGCCGGAGCCGCCCCGGCTGGCATTTTGCGATTCAGCGCTATCCGCGCTCCCGCCTGTGGTCTATTTCCTTTGGCCACACAGATCGCCTGCGTCCGCCGCTATCGCGCAGGCAAACCATCGCCCGCGTCGCCGTCCTCGATGCGCTGGGTATGGCGCTGTATGCGGCGGCGTGGGTTCATCTCGCGCAGGCAGGTCAGCTCGATGTCCTGATGGTCGCGCTCACGCTGGGCGCGCTCACGGTGGTGGGAACCGCGCAGTGGCGGATGATTCAGGCGGCGAGTCGGGAGCCTGCTGGGCCTACAGCGTGACGCGCCCGTTGCCAGCGGGCATGGTGAAGCGCATGAAGCCGCCATTGGCCAGCCGTGTGCAGACGACGGCGATAGTGTAATAGACCAGCAGGATGCCGAGGTTTTGCAGCGTCCCCAGCGCGAAGGCGCCGAGGCTCAGCGTGGCGTGGCCGCCCAGCAGCCCCAGCCGCGCGATGTCGGGCGCGCTGTGGAACGCGCCAAACGGGTCGAGCGTCTCGCCGATGAAGAGCGCCACCAGCGCGCCCAGCAGCGCCGCCAGCACGGCCATCGTCGGGCCGAGCCGCCAGAAGCGACGACTCATCTTCTCGCGTTTGGTCGAGACGACGCGCACAGCGGCCCACACCGGCGGCAAGACGAACAGAGCCGTGCGCGCGACCAGCACGACCGGGAAGATCACCGGCGGCCAAAAGCCAATCGGCACGAGCGCCAGCCCCAGCGCCGCGAGATAGATCAGCAATCCCTCGCCGATTGCGCGGCGCATCGTGGTCTTGCGAAACATGCTGTGCCTTCTGTGCCTTTCCGCCAGTCACCCCTCGCCCCCGGCCCCTCTCTCAGAGGGCGAGGGGAGAGCGGAAGCGTCTTCTGAGGATTATAACGCGCCAGCCGCCCAGGGGCGCCTCAGCGCAGCCAGTCCTCGTCGTCGCCCTGGCGCACGGGGCGCGAATCCCACGGGCGGAAGTTGGCGTTGGCGCCCCCGGATTCTTGCCAGGCGGCGGGCGGCCGAATCAGCGCGGGCGCGTCGTCGAGATGATGGCTGGGCGGCAGCGCGTTTGGCGGGACGGGCATGGTGGGCATATTCGCGGCGGCGCGGTTCTCTGGCGGCGCAGGAGCCGCGACGGGCTGCGGCTTGGGCGCGACACCCATCATCGCCAGGAACTGCGCGCCATACGCATGCGGATTATTGGCGAACTGGACGAAGGCTGCCGCGCGATTGGTGATGGCCTGCCACGCCGCGCGATCGACCAGCGTCGGCGGGGCCAGCAGGGCGCCCAGCGCGATCGACCGAATCGGCAACTGGAAGTATTCCACCAGATGCTCGACGGCGAATCCGCCCGATACCTGCACGCTGATGTGCGTCAACTGGCGCAGCAGCGAGCGCACGTAGGCCGGCCCGCCAATCGCCTCGACCGGAAAGAGCTTCACCATCTCGGCTCCGGCCCGCTGCGCGCTGATGATCTCGGTGGGGGTCAGCGCGCCCAGCACGCAGGCGGCGCCTTTCTCCTGGCAGACCTGCGCCACCTCCGGGCTGAAGATGGGCGAGGCGACGAAGCGCGCGCCGCTGGCCAGCGCGTCGCGGGCCTGGCGGGCTTCGAGCGCGGCGCCCACGCCGACGATGATGTCGGTGCGCGTGGCGTAGTGGGTGAGAATCTCGGTCGCGCCGGGGATGGTCAGCGCGATCTCAAAGACGCCAATGCCGCCCGCGGCCAGCGCATCCACCACGCTCAGCGCCTGCATCGCCGTATCGGTGCGCACCTCGGCGACCAGCCGCCGACGCGCGATCAGCGAGATCAATTCGCCTGGAATCATCGGTCTGCCTTCTTCCCACTCCCTGCGCCGCGTAGCGTGACGCGCCGACCCCATCGTACCATGCGCGCCAAGAAGCGGCCGCAGCGCCGTGAGCGGCTGTGAGCGGCTGTGAGCGCGCGCACAATCGCCGCTGGCGCTGCTCTGCTATACTGGGCGGAACCCGCGCCCGATGGCGTGCGTGGTGATCATTCATCGAGGTAATAGCATGCGATCTGCGCATCGAATCATACCGTCCCGCAGTGCGCCGCTTGGGGCGATCCTCCTGGCGCTCGCGCTGGCCATCTCTGGCTGCGCGGTTGGCGGATCGCCGCATGCGGGCGTCACGCCCAGCGCCAGCGCGCAGGCTTCCCCGGCGGCCACCGCGACCAGCGCGTCGGCGGCGTGGGTCTGCGCCAATCTGGCTGGCTCCAGCGCGCGCTATGCCTACAACGATGCGAGCGGCGCGCTGTATCTCGTGCAGGGTTGCTCCACGCCGCGCGCGGTGGCCGCTCCGGCGGGGAGACAGCTCGCGCCGCTGGCGTTCTCGCCGACGTCGCAGTGGCTGCTGGTCTGGAACAACCTGGCGAATCCCCAGCAGCCCGATACGCAGAGCTGCCTGGCGCTGGTGGATGTCGGCAGCCTGGCGGTGACGTCGACGCAACTGTGCAGCCCAGGCGTCGGCGCGACGCCGGGATGGTTCAGTTTCATCGGCTGGGCGAGCGACGCCAGCTTTTATGGAGAGAGCACGGCGCCCGATGGCTCGGCAAAGGTGCTCTTCATCTCGCTGCCGCAGCAAACCCAGGCCCAGGTGACGACGCTGACGTGGGTGGCGCAGGTGGTGGCGGCGGGGGAGCCAGCCGGGGTGAAGCTGCGCGGCGACGCGCTCTATTATGGCGGCTATGCGTCGGCCAGCGAGGGCGGCGCGTACCTGCATCGCTTCTCGCTGACGACCCAGACCGATACGCGCAGCGTGCGGCTGGGGCTGGCAGGAACCGGCGGCTGCCAGGGTACGGAGGCGCCGTGCCTCTGGACTGGCCCATGGGACATCAGCCCAGATGGCTCGCATATTGCCTATCACGTCCCCGGGCCGACGCAATCACTCACTGATACCTCCAACGAGCCGAATACGCCACTCTATCTGGCCAACAGCGATGGCTCAGGCGCCCGGCAGCTCTTTCCGGGGGTGAAGCTCGGCGCGGGCGGTTTCAATCAGCCCGCCTTCTCGCCTGATGGGCGCTACATTGTCACAACCTTTTCAAGCGGCTACACGCTGCCGCCCAGTGTCGTGTTCGAGCGGCTGAGCGACGGCGGCCTGACAACCGCGCCCGCTGGCCTGGCGTGGATGAGCTGGACCGCGCAGCCAGGCGTCGCGCTGATGGTCAACAACACTGCGCCCGGTTACACGCTGCATC
This sequence comes from Ktedonobacterales bacterium, assembly GCA_036559055.1. GTDB lineage: Bacteria > Chloroflexota > Ktedonobacteria > Ktedonobacterales > JADMIN01 > JAKAIY01. The sequence continues at coordinate 13,480 of DATBTW010000016.1, read as the reverse complement.
TGGAGCTGTTCAACGTGGTGACGGGCGAGCAGCAGCCCCTGCAGGCGGGCAGCCGCAACTACGTGTGGGACTGAGCGCTTCCCGCCGACTATGCGACATGCGCAGTTTTGCCTAGCGCATAGCCAGGCGCGTGTCACGTTGTCGCGTAGCAGAGGTGGTATAGTCTTCGCAATGGCAGGCTGAGCGCATGACCGCGCGTGTCTGCGCTGGCCTGGTAGGGGAGCAGCGCATGCCCACTCCACACGCCTCTGCTGGCGCCATCATCCAGCAGAGTCCACTGCTCGAACGCGACGACCAGCTCGTAGCGTTAGCGGCCCATCTGGCGGCCGTTCTCGGCGGCGGCGGCGGGCGCATGGTGTTCATCGGCGGCGAGGCTGGCGTTGGCAAGTCGGCGCTGGCGCGGCGCTTCGCCAGCGACCATGTGAGCGACGCGCGCCTGCTCACCGGCATGTGCGATCCACTCTACACGCCGCGTCCGCTTGGTCCGCTGCTCGACATCGCCCCTGCCCTGGGCGACCGCTTCCAGGCGCTCGTAGAGGGTGGCGGGCGAGCATATGAAATCGCGATGGCGCTCATCGGCGCGCTCGCACATGAGCGGCCCACCATCCTGCTGTTCGAGGATGTTCACTGGGCCGACGAAGCGACGCTCGATGTGCTGCGATTCCTCGCCAGGCGCATTGAGAGTGTGCCCGCGCTGATCCTGATGACCTATCGCGATGACCTCGAGCGCATCCATCCGCTGCGGATCCTGCTGGGTGAGCTGCCCCCCGGGCCATCCATCGCCCGCATGCGGCCCGCCCCGCTCTCGCAGGAGGCGGTAGCGACGCTGGCCGAGCCAGATGGTGTGGATGCGGGTGAGCTGTTCCACCGGACGGCGGGCAACCCCTTCTTCGTCACCGAGGCGCTGGCGGCTGGCGATGTTGTCATCCCTCCGACCGTGCGCGACGCGGTGCTGGCGCGTGTCGCGCGCCTGGCGCGCCTGGCGCCTGCCGCGCTGGCGCTGCTGGAAGCTGTCGCCATCGTGCCGCTGCAAGTGGAGTTCTGGCTGCTCGATGCGCTTGCGGGCGCCGAACTCGCGCATCTGGACGCCTGCCTGGATACGTGTCTGGACGCTGGCATGCTCGCTGCGTCGGATGGGGCGGTGCGTTTCCGCCATGAGCTTGCCCGGCTGGCCATCGCAGACGCGATCTCACCGATCCGACGGGCGACGCTGCATCGCCGCGCGTTGCACGCGCTGGAGCAGCCGCCCGCTGGCGAGCCTGATCTGGCGCGCATCATCCACCACGCCGAGGCCGCCGCCGATCGCGCCGCCATCTTGCGCTACGCGCCCGCTGCCGCCGCCCTCGCCGCCTCGCTGGGCGCCCACCGTGAGGCCGCGGCCTATTACACGCTGGCGCTTCAGGGTGCCGACGATTTGCCGCCGCTGGAACGTGGCCAGCTCTCTATGCGTCATGCCCATGAGGCGTTCCTGAACGATCATTTCCCGATCACGACGATCTCTGGACGCCGCGCCATCGAGAGTTTCCACGCGGCTGGCGAACGTGAGTGGGAGGGCCAGGCGATGCGCGAGCTGTCGTCGCACCTGCGCTGCATTGGACTGGTCGAGCAGGCTCAAGAGATGGGGGAGCAGGCGGTGAAGCTGCTGGAGCAGATGACGCCGGGGCGCGAGCTGGCGATGGCCTATGCGAACCTCGCCTGCCTCGGCCTGAATGCGGATGACGCCGCAGCGGTGGTTCCGTTCGCTCAGCGCGCCTATGCGCTCGCAAGTGATCTGGGCGATGTCGAGACGCAGCTGCACGCGCTGAATACGCTGGGAACCATGCGGTTATTGCTGGGCGAGGATGAAGGTCTGGAGAACGTGCAGGCCAGCCTCGAGCTGGCGTTGGCGGCGGGCTTGGAAGAGCATGTTGGGCGCGCCTACCTGAACATTGAGTGGGCCTTGACCCGCACGCGGTCGTATGCCCAATTCGAGCGCTACTTCGCGGCTGGGCGCGCCTACTGCGCCGAGCATGGGTTGATCCTGTGGATACACTATGTGCTGGCCTACGCGGCGCGCTGGGCGCTCGATCAGGGCCGCCTCAGTGAGGCCATCGAGCTGGCGCAGCAGGTCATCGGTGATCCACGCACGAGCCTGCCGCACATCCCGCCGCTGGTGGCGCTGGCGCTGATTCGCGCGCGGCGGGGCGACCCCGAAGTATGGCCACTGCTGGATGAGGCGCTGGCGTTGGCGGAGCCTACCGGCGAGTTGCAGAATATCGCGCCAGTGGCGGCGGCGCGCGCTGAGGTAGCCTGGCTCGAAGGACGCCCGGATGCGGTGCGCGCGGAGACCGAGGCAGCGCTGGCGATGGCCGTGCGGAATCGGGCGCCGTGGCTGGTGGGCGAACTGGCCTGCTGGCGCTGGCGCGCAGGCATCGCCACGCCCGCCGAGGGAGCCGCCGAGCCATATGCGCGCGAGATGGCGGGCGACTGGCAGGCGGCGGCGCGCCTGTGGGAGCAGCGCGGCTGCTCCTATGAGGCCGCGCTGGCGCGGGCTGAGGCGAACGACGAGGCCGCGCTGCGCGACGCCCTGGCTACGCTGCAACGCCTGGGCGCTCAGACGACCGCCCGCATCGTCACGCGGAAGCTGCGCAGGCTCGGCGCGCACGATCTGCCACGCGGCCCCCGCGCCAGTACGCAGGCCAGTGACGCCCTCCTGACGGCGCGCGAACGCGAGGTGCTGGCGCTCATCTGCCAGGGGCTGCGCAACGCCGACATCGCCAGCCGACTCTATCTCGCGCCCAAGACCGTGGAGCATCACATCTCAGCCATCCTCGCCAAGCTGCAGGCCCGCTCACGCGCCGAGGCGGTCGCGGTGGCGCACGCGCGCGGACTCATCCCCGCCGACGCGCGCCTGTAAAATCCACGCCAGCCCTCACCCCCAGGTGTGGCTTGCGAGCCGGCCAATCTGGGGGTGGTCATTGCCCTGATATGGGGCCATTCCCCGCTGTTGAGCGGCCCGTGCCTCTTCTATGCTGGTAGCGTCTGAAGCGATCTCATCGCCCGCGCACGAGCGAACGCATGAATAGAGCCTTCGTGCGCGACTCATCAGACAAAGAGGAGGATCGGGTATGCCACGCTATGTCGTCGAGCGCACCTTTCCCGAGGGGCTGGAGATTCCGGTGACCGAGGAAGGCGGCGCCATCTGCCTGAATGTCGTCAACAACAACGCTGAGGATGGCGTCACCTGGGTGCATTCGTACGTCTCCGATGACAAGAAGAAGACGTTCTGTGTCTATGACGGCCCCAGCCCTGAAGCCATCCGCAGGGTGGCGGCGCGTAACAGTCTCCCCGTAGATCGCATCACGCGCGTCAGCGTGCTTGATCCCTACTTCTACCGATGAGGGGGCGGACTATGCGAATCAAACGCATCATGGCGGCGTTGGTTTTCGTGGGCACGCTGGCCACGCTGCTGCTGAATATCCCCACGGCATCCGCGCACGGCAGGCGTGACGACGATGGGCTGGCGCGGCTCCGCGCCGCGACCGCACGCTACCACGACCTCGACGTGGCCGAGGCGCAGGGGTACGGTCTGTTCACCGATGCCAAGGGCATCGCCTGCATTGCCAATCCGCCCATTGGAGCGATGGGTGTACACTACGTCAACGGCAATCTGCTTGGCACGCTCGATCCGCTCAAGCCGCAAGCGATGGTCTACGCGCCCACACGAGAGGGCCATTTGCGACTGGCGGCGGTGGAGTATGTGGTGTTCCAGGGGCCGTGGGATGCGGCGCACCCGGACATGGCGCCGATGCTCTTTGGCCAGATGTTCATGTTGACGCCAGCGGGCAACCGCTACGGGCTGCCAGCGTTCTATTCGCTGCATGTCTGGGTCTGGATGCATAATCCCAGCGGCATGTTCGCGATGTGGAACCCCAACGTCCACTGCGGTGATAGCGCCACCACGCCGCGCTAGCGTCGCGCGACCCTTCGCAGCGGATGACGCCGCTGGGCGCCGCGGGGCCGGAGCAGTTGACGGCTCCCTGCGCCGTGCGGTACACTGATGCGGCGTCATCCGCTGGCGCTCGCCGATGTAGCTCAGTGGCAGAGCAACGGTTTCGTAAACCGTAGGTCGTGAGTTCAAATCTCACCATCGGCTCCCGTTCGCAAAGCCCGAATACAACAGCGACAACGCCCCGATTACCTGCACTCCCTCGCAGGCAGATCGGGGCGTTTGACCCAGATTCTGAACCAGATTCTGACCCAGATTCCGCACATTTAGGCCCCAGAATCGCCACTTCTCGCGGCTCCGCTCACCTGTGGCGCCCGCAACCAGATCAAGCGCCCGACACGCCCTCAATGGCCCAACAGGCGGAGGATCGTCGTCGGCGTGCCGAGCAGCGAGATCAGCCAGCCCAGGATCGCGCCGCCCATCGTGGTGAGCAGCGCCAGGCGGTAGTTCTGCCGCGCCTGCTACTGCTCCAGTGCCCGCACCTGCTTGCCGATCACGTCATCCACCACTGGCAGCAGGCGCGCGTCCTGCTGCAGCCAATCACGTATCTGCTTCAAGCGATGGATGAACAGGTCGAGATCCTCCATCTGGGCGCTCACCGTCGCCACCCTCGCCACCCTCGCCACCGACGGCGTCGAGGGCGCGCCGCGTACCGTTCCTGACGCCACTTCCCCCTGACTGGCCAACTCCACTACCTGGCGCTCCAACACCTCGATCAACGCATCCACCCCTGCCAGCATCGGTGAGGGCGCGTCGCCCGCATGCTTCGTTCGCTTCATCCGTCGAGTGACTCCTCTGGAAGATCGCACGCCACGCTCAGAACATGCCCCGCCGAGTTCACCAGCCCGTAATCTGGAACGCGGCCCAGTAGTAGGGATGCGCATAAGGGCAGGCCTCCTCATCGCTGGCGCGCCCTGCTCTACGTCTGCAAGTGATACCTCGCGGCGAACTCTGCATTGAGAGCTACGCGCGTTGACATGCTTTCCGCACGCGCCATATACTCTCGCAGAGTGGAGAGACGCCGCAGCGACAGAGGCGGCATGCCCGCCCGGACTACCCCTCCGTGCGTGGATGAGTGGATGACAGGAGCGACAGACACCGCATGAGTGGCCCGGGAGGCATGGTTACCAAGCGTGACCAGCGACGCGAGACGCGCCGCGACCAGTATCAGCGACGGCAGGCCGAGCGGCAGGCCGAACGCAAACGACAGATTCGTCGCCAGCAGATTCGGCGCTACAGCATCATCGGCGGCGGCATCGTCGTCGTGCTGCTGCTAGGGCTGCTCATCAGCCAGCTCATCATCCACAATGCCAAGACGCCGACGGGGCTGAACGCACAGCCCGCCACCGGCCAGACGGTGGATGGCCTCCAGTGCCTGCCACAGCAGGGCGGCGCGCTGCACATCCATCAGTATCTCGACCTGTACATCAACGGGCAGCAGCAGACCGTGCCGCCCGGCACAGGCATCGTGAACTCCGCGAACTGCCTCTATCCGCTGCATGTGCATAACGGCGAGCCAAACGTCATCCACAACGAGACGAACCAGCAGAACGTGAGCTTCACGCTGGGCCAGTTCTTTGACATCTGGGGCGTCAAGCTCTCCGGCTCGCAGGTTGGCGCGTATCAGGTGGATAGCTCGCACAAGCTGGTCATCAAGCTGATCGACAAGAACGGCGCCGTCACCACCTATACCGGCAACCCGTATAACATGCAACTGGGCGACGAAGAGACGATCTATCTGCTCTACAACAGCCCGAACGTGCCACTGAAGCCGTTTACCGACTGGCAGAACCTCGGCGAATAGCTCGCCAACCGCACAATCGCCCGGCAAACGATGAACCGCCGGAGGGGAATATCCCTCCGGCGGTTCGCTGTCCTGGCCGCGCCTGCGCATCAGTGCGGCATCAGGCTCACATTCATGATGACGCCCGCGATGCCATTGATGATGCCGAGACCCAGGCCTATGCACGACAACACGATGCCCACCACCGCCATCGTATGGCGCGAGACCGATGCGCGCCCGCGAATGCTGAAGATCAGCCCCAGCACGCCAAAGACGATGCCGCAGCCCGCGATGATGGCGGCGGGGATGGCAATGATGCCGAGAATCAGCCCGGCCAGCGCCATCCCCGACCCCTGCTCCGGCTGCGCGGGATACCCCGGCGCGCCATAGCCCATCGGCTGCATCGGCTGGCCATAGTTTGGCGGCGGCGGATAGAGCGGCTGCGAGGGCGGCGCTGGCGGCGGATAGCCTGGCTGGCCATAGCCCGACTGGCCATAGCCTGGCTGACCGTAGCCTGGCTGGCCATATCCCGGCTGCGCGTATGGAGGCTGCGCGGGCGGTGGATACATCGGCTGGCCATAGCCCGGCTGCTGCCCGTAGCCTGGCGCGGGCGGCGGCGGTGGTGGTGGCGGATACGCGCCCGGCTGTGGCTCATACGTTGGTGGAATCGGCGGATACTGTGACGCCGAGTTCGGGTTGTTCGGGTCATAGTCCGATGTCGGCTGATACCCCACTGTGACACACCCTTCCCTGCCAGCGTCCACAGACGCTGAACCGCTGGCGGCGCGTATCGCCGTCAGCGCGTAGTATAGCAACGCGCCGGATGTTCCACAAGAGCAGCGGCGCGATGCGCAGGGTAGAACTATTCAGTGGGCGCCAGAGCAGCGCTGGAGCGGCGCTGGGCTGGCTAGCGGGCGCGGGCGTCGCAGACGGCGCAGCGGGTCAGCGCGGGGTTCAGCTCCAGGCGGCGCGCGGGGATCGCATGGCCACAGCCATCGCAGACACCATAGAGGCCAGCGTCGGCGCGGCTCAGCGCATATTGCGTGCGACGCAGATCGCCGCGCAGCAACGGAGCCAGCGCAGCGCGCAGGGCAGCGTCGGGGGCGGCGCCGCTGCTCGTCGCGTCCAGCTCAGAGAGGGCCAGCAGCAGCGCTACATGCTCGCGCTCCAGCCGGGCCAGAGAACGCGCGAGCGTGGTCGGGCGGCTCTGCGCCGCCAGTGGTTTGCGTCGGGGGGACGTGGAGAGGCGGGTCGTGTACGTCATGATGTCACTCTCTTTAGCCTCGTTGGCGCCGCTGGCCTGGCAGATGAAGCAGGGGATGAAGACATGGATGAAGTCCTGTCCGCGTCATGCTGGAGTCGTGCCGGAGCCACGCTGGAGCCGAACCGATGAGTCAACGTCGTCGATGTCATCGTGTTCATGTAGGATGATAACGCTCAGGCGCCGCACGCAGAGGGTGAAGAAAATCAATGCGTCACGGCTCCTTTGTCATCCAGGACGAACACAAGCCGTGATAGCAACACTTGTGCCGTGACGTCGCCGCAAGTCCTACGCGAGAGAGGGGTTGGGGAGGGGCGTCTATGCTGATAGCAAGCCGACTGCCGTGCGTCGCACTGGGGTCGCGCTGGTTTGACACGCCGAAACGGCGCGGTCTATACTTCCCCAGAATCAGCCAGAAAAACTGCGTCGCCTTGCAAGTCAGGCGCGGCGAAGGCTCAACCCGATTGCAACGCCCTCCTGCGAGGACGCTTTCTTTCTCTGTGTGTTGTCCTACGATGACGGAGCATGTCATGGCAGAGTCCGACGATACGACCCAGCAGGCCGCCCAGGCCACCGATGCGCCCGCGACTGACGCCCCTGCCACCGACGCCAGCGCGCGCATCGCCGAGCTGGAATCGCAGCTCGCCGCCGCCAAGGCCGAAGCGGTGCAGAACTGGGACAAGTTTCTCCGCGAGCGCGCCGAGATGGAGAATTTCCGCAAGCGCCAGGAGCGCATGGCGGGCGACCGCGTGCGACGCGAGAAGCGCGAAATTCTCGGCAAGCTGCTGGAGGTCGTCGATAATCTGGAGCGCGCGCTGGCTTTCCAGGACACGATGGATCGCGACGCGCTGCAGCAGGGGATGCGCATGCTCCAGTGGCAGCTCGACGAGCTGCTCAAAGCGGAGGGCGTGACCGCAGCGCCCAGCGTCGGCGAGCCATTCGATCCCTATGTGCATGAAGCGGTCGAATCGGTCGCGTCGACGGATCATCCCGAAGGGGTGGTCATCGAAGAGGTGCGCAAGGGCTACAAGCTCGGCGACGAGACGCTGCGCCCGGCGCGCGTCAAGGTTAGCGCTGGCCCCGCCGAATAACCGCGCTCGATCTCGTGGGATCCGCTGATCTGATCGGTCATCGGCGTCTCGTCAGCGAGACCCTTCCCAGCGCCAGCAAGCTGAGATGTTCGTCCGACCGCTCAACCGACACTGGCGCGCGCTCGTAAATGCTGATGAGCAGCCCGATGGGCGATACCCGCTTCATCAGGCTACAATACGTTCATACACAATGCCGCCATCTCGCAGGGGCGGAGTCAGCGGCTCCCGTCGCCGCCTGAACTCCGTCAGCGAACTATACACCGAACAGGGCGCCATGGACTCCAAAGACTATTACAAGGTGCTCGGGGTAACCCGCAGCGCCAGCACCGACGAGATCAAGAAGTCGTTTCGTCAGCTGGCGCGCAAATATCATCCGGATGTGAATCCGGGCAATAAGCAGGCTGAGGCGCGCTTCAAGGAGATCAACGAGGCCTACGAGGTGCTCTCTGATCCCGACAAGCGGCGCAAATACGACACGCTGGGGCCAAACTGGCAAGAGCGCTATAATCCCGCCGCCTCGACGGCGCGTGCGCGCACGCCATTCTCGCGCACGCGCACGTCCACCTCGACTGGCGCGGGCGGCTCGTCTGGCTCCTCCTATGATTACGCTGACCCCACTGGCTTCTCCGACTTCTTCGAGGCGCTCTTTGGTCGGCGGCCCACGGGACCCGCCAGCACGTCGGGTAGCTCCACCGCGCGCGGGCGCGCCTCCACGACGACAGGAACCGCTGGCAGCAGCGCACCCTTCGGCGGCACTGGCCCGCTCAATCGTGGCGAGAATGTCGAGCAGCCGGTGGAGATCACTCTGCGCGAGGCCTACGCGGGCGCGCGGCGACTCTATACCATCCAGCAGCCAGAGAAATGCACGGCCTGCGATGGCACGGGCAAGATTGGCTCGCGCGTCTGCGTCACCTGCGGCGGCACGGGGCTGGTGGAGCGCGAGCGGCGCATCACCGTCAACATCCCGGCGGGGGTGGATACGGGCGTCAAGGTGCGCGTGGCAGGCGAAGGGCAGCCCAGCCCCGATGGTGGCCCGCGCGGCGACCTCTATCTGAATGTGACCGTCAAGCCCGACCCGCAGTTCGAGCGCCACGGCGAAGACCTCGTGATGGAGGCGCACGCGCCGCTGACCACTGCCATGCTCGGCGGCGAGCTGACCCTGACGATGCTCGACGGCAAGCGCATCACGCTGACCATTCCACCGGAGACGCAGAACGGGCAGATGTTCCGCGTTTCGGGCAAGGGCATGCCCAGACCCAACAGCGACAAGCGCGGCAACCTGCTGGTAAAGGTGCAGGTGGAGCTGCCGACCCGCCTCAACGACCGCGAGCGCCAGCTCTTCGAGGAGCTACGCCGCGAGCGCAGCCCGCTGTAGGCGTGGGGATAGCGGCCTTCAAAGGCCGGCACACGGAGCAGGTGGTGGTCGCGGCCATGAATGGCCGACGCACGCGACGAGGGCATAAATACCCCGCTTATGCCGCCTCGGGTGGGCGCTCATCAGCGGCTTTCAAGCCGCCGTCGCGTGCTCCGGCCATTCATGGCCGAGAGCCGTTTCCCCCTCACCGAGCGCCATCCCCATTCCTCGCCTTCGCTCCTCCTCCCATGACTGCTCATGTGATGCATTCGTGATGCGCGCGCGATACGCTATAATAGAAAGGCGCCGATGTGACCGACGCCTATTGCATGTGGCGACATGATCAGCGGATGCGCGGGCGTCGCTGCCCTCGGCATGACCCACAGACACAGCGCCACGCGCGGGCCTGTGGGTATCGGCGTCTGCCCCCAGCATGCGTCACAGCCTGCTCCGGGCGCCCAATAGCTTCAACCCGTGGGCCGGTGGCCAGGCGGGTACGATAGAGCAACTGAAGCACTCAGAAGCACTCAGCGGAGCGCGCAATGCGCTAGCGAAAGGAGAAGCGGCGTCGGCTCTAGCGCCTCGCAGGCCGACGCCGCCAGAGGTTTTACATGAGTACCACGAGCGTACAGAGAGGTCCGCTGGTAGATGACCTGCGCGTCAGCCCGGCAGGAGTCAACAACTTCTGCATCGTGGCCGCCACGGTCAACGGATCCGGTAGCCAGACCGCCAATAATGTCCTGGTGCGCGCGCTCTTCCGCATGGGCATCCCGGTGAGCGGCAAGAACATCTTCCCCTCGAATATCCAGGGGCTGCCCACCTGGTTCCATATCCGCGTCAGTGAGGCGGGCTATGTGGGCCGCCGCAACAGCGCCGAAGTGGTCGTCGCGCTCAACAAAGCGACCGCCGCGCAGGACATCGCCAGCGTCGCGCCAGGCGGTGTGCTGATCTACCCGACCGAGTGGAAGCTCGCCGAAGAGCGCACCGACATCACCTACTATTCGCTGCCCGTGCAGCAGATGGCCAAGGATTCTGGCGCCAACGCCGACCTGCGCCCCTATGTCGCCAACATGGTCTATGTCGGCGCGCTGGCCGAGTTGCTGGGCATCGACCTGGCCGAGATCGAGCAGGCCATCTCCGAGCACTTCAACGGCAAACAGAAGCCCATCGACCTCAACTTCGGCGTGGTCAAGGCCGCTGTGGAGTACACCCGCCAGAACATCACCAAGCGTGATCCTTTCCGCGTGCAGCGCTCCAATAAAACCGCTGGCAAGATTCTGATCAACGGCAACTCGGCGGGCGCGCTCGGCTCCATCTTTGGCGGCGTCAGCGTCGCCGCGTGGTATCCGATCACGCCATCCACCAGCCTGGTAGACGCCCTGGGCGACTATGCCAAAGAGCTGCGTGTCGAGAAGGACACCGGCATCCGCAACTATGCCATCGTGCAGGCCGAAGACGAGCTGGCGGCGATTGGCATGGTCATCGGCGCTGGCTGGATGGGCGCTCGCGCCATGACTTCGACCTCTGGCCCGGGCCTCTCACTGATGACCGAGTACGCCGGATTCGCCTACTTCACCGACATCCCCTGTGTCATCTGGGACATCCAGCGGATGGGGCCGAGCACGGGCCTGCCCACACGCACCTCGCAGGGCGACATCCTGATGGCCTACTACCTCGGCCACGGCGACACCAAGCATGTGCTGCTGCTGCCCGGCGGCATGGAGGAGTGTTTCGCGTTTGGCTGGCAGGCATTTGACCTGGCCGACCGCCTGCAAACGCCAATCTTCGTGCTGAGCGACCTCGATCTGGGTATGAATCTGTGGATGAGCGACAAGTTCGCGTATCCCGACAAGCCCTTTGATCGCGGTAAGGTGCTGAGCGCCGACGACCTGGAGCGGCTCGGCGGCTTCAAGCGATACAGCGACGAAGACGACCACAGCGGCGTCGGCCCGCGCACGCTGCCTGGCACGAAGCATCCGCTGGCCGCCTATTTCGTGCGCGGCAGCGGCCACAACGCCAGCGCCGAGTATACCGAGAAGCCCGACGAGTGGCAGGCCAACCTGGAGCGGCTGGCGCGCAAGCACGCATTCGCCCGCACGCTCGTCCCCGCGCCTGTGGTGGATGAGGTGGATGGCGCTGAGGTCGGCATCATCAGCTACGGCTCGAATGATCCGGCCATCCGCGAGGCGCGCGATATGCTGGCGGCGGCTGGCCTCAAGACCAGCTACCTGCGGCTGCGCGCCCTGCCCACCACGGCGGAGGCGACGCGCTTCATCGAGAAGTACGACCGCCTGTATGTGGTCGAAAACAACTTCGATGGCCAGATGCTCAACATCCTTCGGGCGGAGAATCCCAGGCGCGCGGCGCACATGCAGACCGTCTCGCTCTGCGAGGGGCTGCCGCTGACGGCGCTGTGGGTCTCGCGGTCAATCGCCACACTGGAACAGGAGCGCTAAGTCTCATGGCTGCGATACAGGAACCACCGACCGGAGGATTCAACCTCATCGGCCTGACCAAGAACGACTACAAAGGCAAGGCGTCCACGCTGTGCAAGGGCTGCGGCCACGACTCGATCTCGGCGCGCATCATCTCGGTGGCGTATGACCTCTCGATTGAGCCATCGCGCATCATCAAGATGAGCGGTATCGGCTGTTCGAGCAAGACGCCCGCCTACTTCCTGAATCAGTCGCACGGGTTCAACGGCCTGCATGGCCGCATGCCCTCGGCGGCGACCGGCGCGCTGCTGGCCAATCATCTGATGGCGGCGGTGGGCGTCAGCGGCGACGGCGATACCGGCAGCATCGGGCTGGGGCAGTACAAGCACATGGTGCGCCGCAACGTGCCGCTGGTCTACATCATCGAGAATAACGGCGTGTATGGCCTGACCAAGGGGCAGTTCTCGGCCACCGCTGACGAGGGCCAGAAGCTGAAGTACGCTGGGCTGAATGAGCTTCCGCCGATCAATGTCTGCCTGGAGGCGCTGGTGGCCGACTGCGGCTTCGTGGCGCGCAGCTTCGCGGGCGATCCGCGCCAGGTGGAGCAATTGCTGAAGGCGGCGCTGAGCCACAACGGCACCGCCGTGCTAGACATCATCAGCCCATGCGTCTCGTTCAACGACGCCGAGGACTCCACCAAGAGCTACGCCTGGGGCAAGGCGCACGAGGAGATCATCAACGAATTCTCCTACATCCCGCCGCGCCAGGAGATCACGGTGGACTACGCCGAGGGCGAGACGGTCGATGTGACGATGCACGACGGCTCGAAGGTGCGCCTGCGCAAGCTGGACGGCAAGCACGATCCGACCGATCGCTACGCCGCCATGCGCCTACTGGAAGAGGCCCAGCAGAAGCAGGAGTTCATCACGGGGCTGATCTACATCGACGAGAAGCGCCCCAGCCTGGGCGAACTGGAGCATCTGCCCGACGCGCCGCTGGCCAGCCTGGACGAGTCGAGGCTGCGCCCCTCACGCGAGACGCTCGACAAGCTGATGGCCGAGCTGGCCTGACGCCGACGCGCGGTACGCAGTAGCGGCCCCTCCTCATCGCTCGCGGTGAGTGGGGGCTGCTCGTCGTTAGCGCAACGGGGCGAGGGGCGCCGCGGGCAGATGGGGAACAGCCGGGCAAGGCGTGCGAGCCGCCGAACGCGCGCAGCGGGAGGGGAGAGCGATCATGTCAGCACAGAGCGCCAGCCAGGGCGTGACATTCGAGGCGTCAGCGCCAATTCAGGCGCAGCCAGAGGTCGTCTGGGATATCCTGACCGACTACCGGAATGGGCATCCAAACATCCTGCCACCAAAAGCCTTCAGCGATTTCCGCGTGGTGGAGGGCGGCCGGGGCGCGGGAACCGTGATGACGTTCAAGTTTCACGTCGCGGGCGCGACTCGCGCCGTGCGCCACGTAGTCAGCGCGCCTGACCCCGGACGGACGCTGGTGGAGGGCGAGCCGGACGGCTCGTCCGTGACGACCTTTACGCTCACGCCGCTCGATGACGGACAGCGCACGCA
>DATBTW010000015.1:0-13776 GCA_036559055.1 Ktedonobacterales bacterium | reverse complement strand
GGTGGCAGCGCTCGTCGCGCTCGTCGCGCCCGGCATGCCCGCCAGCTCGCGCTCCCACTCTTCGTCGGTGGACGCGGTGTGCGTCGGCGCTGACGACTCCGACGGGCGGACGAGCACTGTCATCGGTCGCGCCAGGCGCAGAGAGCGTGTCAATTCCACTGTGGGTTGGTGCGCGATCAGCTCACCCGCGCGCAGGAGCGCAATCTCGCCGCACAATTCCTCGGCCTCTTCCATCACATGGGTGGTGAGCACGATGGTGACGCCCTGCTCGCGGTTCAACTCCGAGATCATACGCCGCACGGCCCGCACACCATCCAGGTCGAGCTTGTTGGTTGGCTCATCGAGAAACACCAGTCGGGTCTCAGCGAGCAGCGCGCGAGCCAGCGCCAGGCGCTGACGCTGGCCCGCGCTGATATGCATCGGCCAGAAGTCGGCTTTTTCCACCAGGCCGAGTTTGCCCAGCAGGTCGTCAATCCGCGCCCGCGCTTGTGCGCCGTACAAGCCGTAGATTGGCGCCCAGAACGCCAGATTCTGTCGCACCGTCAGATTGTTGTCGATGCCGACATCAGCCGTCGGCGCGACCAGGCTCACATGGGCGCGCACCGCCGCGTGCTGCCGCAAGAGGTCATAGCCAAGGACTGTCCCATCGCCACTGTCCGGACGCAGGAGACCGGCGAGAATCTTGATGAGGGTAGTCTTGCCAGCGCCGTTCGGCCCAAGCAGGCCCAGGATCGCGCCAGGAGCGAGCGACAGATCAATTGCGCGCAATACCGGCGCCCGCCTGCCGCTGGCCTGTGGGTATGCCTTGCTGATGCCATGCGCCGCAATGATGGCGTTGGTAGTGGGCGTTGAGTGCAGCCGCCCTGCTGTCGTCATTGCCATCGTGTCAACGTCCCATTCTGCCGCGCCCGCTCGATTCCCCAGCCATACGCCAGGAAGCCAAGCGGCAGCAGCGCCGCCGCCAGAATGAGCAGCGCCAGCCCATCCACCGCGATGGGCGAGAGGCCGGGCAGCGCATACTGGATCGGCAACACGGGCGCATTGAGATGGGCGCCGGGATCCAGCAGGCGACGAAGCGCATCGAAAGCGTAGGTGTGTGGAATCAGGCAGGCGACCCACTGGAGCGGCCTGGGGAGCACGGTGATCGGGTAATACGCGCCAGCCAGCAGTGTGGCGAGTAGCTGCTGCACGACGAACTGCACTGGCTCGACTCCCCGTTTGATGTTGAGCAGATAGAACGAACTGGCGCTGAGCAACCCGATACCGAACCCGGCGGCGAGAAACAGCGCGGTGAAGAGCAGCGCCAGCGGCCAGGACGTGAAGTTGAAGGTCGCGCCAAAGAACAGCATGCCGAAGCCAAAGGTGAAGAACAGGCGTGGATAGTCGTCGAGGATGGACTTGGTCATCAGCCCCAGCAGCGGCGTGTAGATCGACATGGGGCTGAGCAGGAAGAGGTCCATCGTGCCATTGAAGTAGCTGCGCTGGATGCGGATGTAGGGATCGCTCAGATTGGTGTTGATGAAGACGTTCACGGTCACGCCGACGACGATGAACGACATGTAGTTCGTCCCGTAGGCAGGGCCAAGCAAGCGCGCCGCCTGGCCGGTGAGGGTCTGGCCAAGCAGGAAGAAGAGCAAGGTCGTGACGAACAGGTTGGCGAGCCAGAGCGCCTGGTTGACCCGGTAGGACTGCCAGATGCGGTACTCGCGTACCCCAAATGCCCACAGCGCGGCTATCTCGCGCCACCATGCGCGACGCTGGTCATGTCGTTCTGGCGCGGTGGAAGGCGAGCTGTGAGGTGAACTGCTCATCGCGCATCCGCCTCCGCAGGTCGCTCTGGGATATTATCGCTGGCCTGCTGCGCGCTCCGCTCACGATTATCGCGCTGCTCTCGCTGCTCATTGTCGCCGAGGCCATCAGGTGTTGCGGGGCGCGCCGTCAGTGGCAGCGCCAGCACGTCCTGCAGCGTTGGCGCGGACTCGGCCAAAAAGACGACGCGGCCCTCTGGCTGCGTCACCCATGCGAGGACTGCTGCGAGCGCGTCTGATGAACGGCGCACATGAATGCGCCACGCGCGACTCCCCAGCGCCCCTGGGCGTTCCGTGTGCTCAGCCGCGATCACTCCATCTGGCGCCGGGCCAGGCGGCAGGTCCATCTCCTCGGTCTGGACCTCGATGACGGTCAGATGGCTGAGGCGCGTGCGCAACGCGGCAGGCGTCCCCAGCAACGCAATCGCGCCAGCGCCGAGTACAGCGATGCGGTCGGCGACAGCCTCCATCTCCGCAGACTGGTGGTCGGTGAGCAGAATCGTCTGGCCGCGCGCCCGCAGCGGGCCGCGAATCAACGCCAGCATGGCGCGCACGGTGACGGGATCCAGCCCGACGGTTGGTTCATCGAGCAGGACGAGCGGCGTGTGGAACAGCAGCGCACGCGCGAGGATCACGCGCTGTCGCATGCCATTGGAGAGCTGGGAGGGATATTTGCGGCGATCTTCCCACAACTCGACATCGCGTAGCGCCGCCTCAGCTCGCGCACGCGCCAGCGCGGTCGGCATGCCGCAGAGGGAGGCGAAGAAGCGCACATTCTCTTCCGCAGTGAGCGGCCATTCCAATCCCATCCAGCCTGTCGTCGAAACGTAGGAGACCCGCGTGCGAATCTCCGCTGGATGCTCCAGCGAGACCCCAGCTACCTCGCCATGTCCGAAGGTCGGGCGGATGAGGCCCGCCAGGATTTTGATCAGGGTGGTTTTCCCCGATCCGTTGGGGCCGACGAGGCCAAATATCTCGCCCGGCTGCACGGTCAGAGAGACGCCGCGCAACGCCTGGACTGGCGGCGCCGCGCTGCTCGTGAGGCGCGCCGCTCGCGCCAGGTTGCGCGCCCAGAGCGCTGGCCCTTTCCACTCGAGTTTGGTTCCCCGCAGCGATTGCTCGGCGCCAGCATAGGTTTTGGTGATGTCCTCGATGTCGATGATGTGGTTCATGTGTGTCGTCTGCGTCAGGTCAGTCACGCCGATTGCGGGCTTCGTAATGGGGCCAGTACTGGCGCCACGGTCATAGCTGTGCCAGCAGCGCCATGAGATCGTCTTGCGCCTCCGCCGCTCGCTCGGGATAGTAGGCGATTGTCACCACGGCGCCCAGCATGGTCACCGCTCGCCACGTCGCCATGAATATGTCGCTGACGGGTTGCTCTGACGTGTACCCACGCAGGAGCGCGTCGCGGTCGGCGGGGCGGTTCCAGCGCCGCAGGTCGAAGGCGGGATGGCTGATGTAGGCGTCGCCGAAGTCGATCAGGCCACTGTAGACGCCACCGTCGGGTTGCACGAACACATGCTCGAGATAGGGATTCGAGTGCAGCGCAACACGGTCATTGGAACGAGGCACGGACGCGACGACCTTCGCCCCAACCTGCTCCACTGTAAGGGGGAGCCGCCAGGGCGTTCCTTCGGCGCGCATCTCATCCGCCAGATCGTTGAAGTAGTTTCCGAAGCGCATCTGCGTGTCCACAAACGATTGATCGCCCGGAAAAAGCCCGCTCTCCACAAATGGCGCGACCGGCAGAGCATGGAGGCGCCGCAGCGTCGCCCCTAACCGCAGCAGAACCTCCTGGCGCTCCCTGTCTCCCAAGTCGGCGTGTCGCATGGCGATACCGGGCATGCGCGTCATCAGCGTGTATTCGACGGTGGCGTCGCCTGCGCCGTCGAGCGCAGTGGCCGCTATCTGTTCACGCCCATACCCTAGCACACGCGGCACAGCAAGGTCCGGCAGAAGCTGCGCGATGGTATTGAGGAAGAAGACTTCCTTTTCCAGACTCGTGCGCGGGCGTAACTGTTGCGGGCGCTGCGTCTTGAGGATAAGCGTCTCGTCGATGGCATAGGTACGCGCTTCGCCGCCGCTTTCATCCACATGCGTTACGGAGTGCGCATCGGGCGCGTGGCGCCGTGCAAGTGAGAGCGCCGCTTCATGAGACAGGACGGGATCCGGCGCATCTGGCTGCACATAGAAGTCTCTAGGCACGGTGACTCTCACCTCTGTACGCGAACACTACAACTGACGCGGAAGCGCGCCGCCAGGGAGGAGCCGCCAGCGATTGCCAGCCAGGCTCACCGCCACCCAATCCGCAGTATGACTGACCTCAGGCGAAACGAACCTGCACAAGTGTAGCATACGTTCCACCTGTCGCTTCAGGGGCCTGACAATGTGCGTGTTTCGTCTTCTCATCGGCTTGCACATCACCTGCCGGTTGGTAGCGCCCCTTTAGGGAACCATCGCCGCCTGTGCGCCGTCTCCTCACCGAGCGCTCTGCGCGCGGCAGATCGAGGTTCGGGTGATGGCAAGAGGAGACGGGCAAGATGAGGTCGCGTATACGGTCACTTTGGTCATGGAGGCGGCGCGCAGGTGGGCGAACGGCGCTGATCGGCGCGGCGCTGTGTGCGCTGGCGTTGCTGGCAGGCTGCGGCGCCAGCGGTGGGACGACGAATGGCGCGGCGGCGGGGCCTTCGTCATCTAGCTCGCAGCATTCCTCAGTGTATGGCCCCGCTGCGCCCGGCGCTAGCGGCGCGGGAAGCTCGACGGGCGGCGCGGCGGGCCCCGTCATAGCGGCGACGCCCGGAACGACTTCGTCGCAGCTTACCCCGCAATACTTGATCAAGTCGCTCAATGTCGGCATGGCGGTCAACGATACCCGCGCCACCGCCGCTGATCTGCAAGCGTGGATCGCCGCGAACGACCCACGGGCGCAGTCGGCGGGCGCGACCTATACCCAGGACGCCAACCAGTACGACGTCGCGCTGACCTTTCAGGTCGAGGCCAGCGTCTATCCGCAGATCAAGAGCTACCTGACTAGCTACGCCGGAAACCATAAGGGCAAGCTGCTGGGCTTGCAGGAGTCGGTGCAGGATGTCACCGGCGCCTATGTGGATGCGCAGTCGCGGCTGGCCAATCTGCGCGTCGAGCAGGGGCGGCTCCAGAAGCTGATGAGCCAGGCCAGCTCGATCACAGACATCCTGACCATCGAGCAGCGGCTGACAGATGTCGAGGGGCAGATCGAGCAGATCGAGGCGCAGCTGAACCAGCTCAACGGGCAGACGACGTTCTATACCGTGCAGATTCAGTTGACACCGCTCTCCACCTATGTTCCCCCGATCACGCAGCCGTGGAATCCGGGCGTCATCTTCCACAATGCGCTCTCATCGGCGCAGGCATTTGGCGAGGGGCTGCTGACGGTGGCAATCTGGCTGGCGGTCTACGCCATCTACATCATCCCACTGGGCGTCATCATCTGGCTCATCGTGCGCTTCTGGCGGCGACGTTCACTGGGCGTGGCGCCTGCGACCACTGCGGCATCCGGCGGAGGAGCACAGCCTCCCTCAGCGAGCGTGTGACCGCAGAATCTCACTCCGAGCCCTCTCTCCCACAGGAGAGGGGCCAGGGGTGAGATTCTCCGTACCGTTAGCGGGGCGACTGGCGCAGCAGTTCCTCGGCCTCGCCCAGCCGCTCGGCGGTGATGCCCAGCGGATCGAGCGCGATGGCTGGCAGGCGCAGCTTCTCGGCGTTGGCCAGCAAGACCTGCGCGTACTGGCGCATCGGCTGAATCTGCATGCCACACATGCGCAGCAGGGCCACGGCTTTCTCGCGGCTACCGCTCATCCACATGGGGTCGCTCATCAGGTCGAAGACGTCTTCCTGCTCCTTGCGACGGGCGACGCTGTTGGGATCCTCGTGCGCGCTGCCGACGGCGGCCAGGAATGTCTCCAGTTCGCCGCGCGCCACGGAGAGCAGGCTCGTCATCTCAGAGAGGACACGCGCTTCGGGCATCGCGCGGCCCATCAGCCACCACTCCTGGTCGGTGAGCGCTTCTTCGACCTCGCGCAGACGCTTCAGCAGTGTCCCAGCGCGCACGCCAAGCTCGCGGGTGGCCACCTGCGTCGGCGTGGAGAGCGCGCCCTGATACTCGCTGGGCTGGCCATAGGCTAGCTCCGATGACTGGTCGGTCGGCTGGTCCTGATCTCGCCGCGCCGCGCTGTCTGCGGGTGGGAACCATTGCGGCTGCATGTCTGCCATCACCTCCCGACGCCCTCGCGTGAACCCTGAGCAGTGTGTGACGTGTGAGTGCTTCCCTCACAATAGCGACTTCCCCGCCTCTCGTCAAGCCTTCGGCGCCGCTGGAGCCTTGACGTGGGGCGGTCGGATGTGGCATACCTTGCGCTGAACGTCTGTGCGCAGGGTGTCGCGCGGACGCTGACAATAACAACAGGATGTGAATAGTCGAGATGAGTGAAGTAGATTCTCGGATCGAGGAGTTGAAGCGCCGGGTGGATGACATCACGGCGCATCTTTGACTTCCCCAGCAAGAAGCGCGAGATTACGGCGATTGAGCAGGAGTCCATCGCGCCTGATTTTTACAGTGATCGCGCGCACTCGCAGCGCCAGATGCGGCGCCTGAGCTATCTGCGCGACGAGGTGACGACGTGGGAGGGGTTTGCCACGCGCCTCAGCGACCTCGAAGAACTCTCGCAGATGGTGGCCGAAGAGCCGGATGAGCGGCTCTCCGCTGAGATCGCGCAGGAGGTCGGCGCGGCTGAGACGGAGCTGGAAAAGCGCCGCATGTCGCTGCTGCTCAACGGCGAGCACGACGCCAAGTCGGCGATCATCTCCATCCACGCGGGCAACGGCGGCACCGACGCGCAGGACTGGACCGCCACGATGGAGCGCATGTATATCCGCTGGGCGGAGAGCCACGGCTACACGGTCGAGCTGCTCGACGAGACCGAGGGCGAAGAAGCGGGCATGAAGAGTGTCACCTTCAGCGTGGATGGCCCCAACGCCTATGGCTATCTGCGCGGCGAGGCGGGCGCGCATCGGCTGATCCGCTTGTCGCCGTTCGACGCGGCGCACCGGCGGCAGACCTCGTTCGCTAAGGTCGAGGTGATGCCCGACATCGGCGATGATCCCATCGAGATCGTCGTGCGACCAGATGACATCGAGGTCGATACCTTCCGCTCGACCGGCAAGGGCGGCCAGCATCTCAACAAGACCGATTCCGCTGTGCGTATTCGCCACAAGCTGACGGGTATCGTCGTCACCTGCCAGAACGAGCGCTCGCAGATACAGAACCGCGAGACGGCGATGCGTGTGCTGAAATCGCGCCTGTATGAGTTGGAGATCGAGGAGCGCGAGCGTGAGGCCGCGCGGCTGAAGGGGGTCCATGTCGAGGCCGACTTCGGCAACCAGATCCGCACCGTCACCATTCATCCCTATTCGATGGTGAAAGACCATCGCACCGGAGCGGAGCAGGGCGATACGGCCAGCTATCTCAATGGCGAGATCGACCATTTCATCGAGGCGGAGCTGACCGCCCGCGCGGGGCAGGCTGTCTAGCCGAGCGCGCTCAGGATGGAGGGCCACGATGCCACTGGAGGGCGGGCAGCCAGCGCGATCACCGCAACCAGCGGGGCCGGATGGGCCGTGGCTGGTGATGGTCAGCGGCATGCCCGCCACCGGCAAAACGACGCTGGGGCGGCGGCTGGCGGCTGACCTCGGCGTGCCCTTCTTCGCGAAGGATGAGCTGAAGGAGACGCTGTTCGACACGCTTGGCGTGGGCGACCGCGCATGGTCGCGTCGTCTGGGCGCCGCCAGCATGACGCTGCTGCGCGCCATCGCGGAGGCGATGGTGAGCGCGGGGCGCTCGGCGGTTATCGAGGCCAACTTCACGCTCGCATACGATGCGCCTTTTTACCAGGTGCTGATGGCTCGCGCTGGCGTGCGAGTTGCGCAGGTCTGGCTGACCGCTTCGCCCGAAGCCATCATCGCGCGCTTCGAGCGACGCGCCGCCAGCCCGCAGCGGCATCCGGGCCATGTGGAGCTGGCCAACATGGATGAGTTTCGCCAGGCGCTCGCGCGCGAGGATGACGCTCCGCTGCCGCTGGGTGGCCCAATACGTCGTGTCGATACGAATGACTTCGCGACGCTGGACTATCCCGCGCTGCTGGAATGGCTGCGCGCGGCGCTCGCTGGCGCCGATGCCCCCGGCGAAACGTCTTAGGGTGCAGGCGCACGCTGTGCGCGACAGACAATGGTCGGAAGGACAGGGCGCTATGCGCAGGCCGCGAAGCATGCAGTTCGCCATATGGAGCCGCATCGCGCTGGCGCGAGCGATGATCGCGCGCGTGCGGCGTATCTCGCTCAAGCGCGTGGCGCTCGTGGCGCTGGCCTGCTACATGACACTCCAGATGGGCACCATCGCGGTACTCTCCGCGATTGCCTTGCAGCGCAACAAGCGACTGACGACGGCGCGCTTCCCGCACGTGAGCCTGCCAGAGGTCTTCGTCGAGGACAACCAGCTCAAGATCTTCACCTATGGCGCGAACCTCTTCGCCGCGATGCTCGACGCCATCGCCGCAGCGCAGGAGCACATCTTCATCGAGTCATACATCTGGAAGGCCGATGCGGTCGGCGAGCAGTTCAAGCAGGCGCTGATCGAGAAGGCGCGCCAGGGCGTGCAGGTCTACGTGATCTTCGATGAGTTCGGCAATCTGGTCGTGCCAGAGGCGTTCAAGCGGTTCCCACCGGAGATCCATCAGCTACGCTTCAAGCCGATCAATCGCTTCTGGCATATCTTCGATCCGCGCCGCTACGCGCTCGATCATCGCAAGATGCTGGTGGTGGATGGGCGCATCGCCTTTCTGGGCGGTTACAACATCGGCACGCTCTACGCCGAGCACTGGCGCGACACGCACCTGCGCATCACCGGCAGCAAAGCGGTCGATCTTGCTGATTCGTTCTGCGACTTCTGGAACGCACACGCGCCGCGTCGGCAGCGCATCCATATGCAATTCCCGCTGCGCTTCGATCCGACCATCATGCTGCGCGACAACAACGCCCTGCGGCTGACATTCCCGATTCGCGATATGTACATCAGCGCCTTCAACCGCGCGCAGAAGCATATCCTGCTGACGAACGCCTACTTCATTCCCGATCACGCGCTGCTGGAGTCGCTGAAGGATGCGGCGCAGCGCGGGGTGCAGGTGCATGTACTGACCCCATGGACCTCGAACCACATTCTGGCGGACTGGGCGGCGCGCGGCTATTTCCAGAATTGCTTGCAGGCGGGCATCCACATATGGGGCTATCGCAGTGCGATGATCCACGCCAAGACGTGCACCGTGGACGATGAGTGGAGCACCATCGGCACCGCCAATCTCGACCGCCTCAGCGCGGTGGGCAACTACGAACTGAATGCCGAGATCTATAGCAGGAACGTCGCCCGCCAGATGCGCGAACTGTTCGAGCACGACCAGAGCAACTCCATCGAGCTGACCGTGGAGCGATGGGAACGGCGCCCATGGTATGTTAAGCTCAGCGAGTGGGCGCTGGAGCCGCTGCGGATGATGCTGTAAACCTCTCCCCTTGCCCCCCTCCCCCGCAGTGGGAGGGGAACCCTGAGCGAGCGTTTCGCGCGCGGCCAGGACCTCGCCCGCTGTCTCCTTTCCCCGCAGTGGGAGGGGGGGAAAAGGAGGATCTGTGGCGGGCGTTTCGCGCGCGGCGGGAAGGTCGTGTAAGTATGGATTCAGTGTGGATTCACGAGAGATTCGATAGCTGACGGGCGCTGGCTCGTCGCATGGCAGGCCAGGAGGGCGCGCGGTGAAGCTCTATATCTCCACCGATTTCGAGGGTGTAGCGGGCATCGTGGATTGGGATCAGATCATGGTGGGCAGCCATGATTACGAGATGGGGCGTCGTCTGCTGCTGGGCGAGCTGAACGCCGCCATCGATGGCGCGCTCCAGGCAGGCGCGCAGAGCATCCTGGTCAACGACTCGCACAGCAGCATGCGCAACCTCGACCCGGAGCAGTTGCACGGCTCCGCCTCTTTGCTGAGCGGCAAGCACAAGCCGCTCTATATGATGGAAGGGCTGGACAGCTCGTTCGATGCGATCTTCTTCCTGGGGTATCACGGCTCGATGGGCGCAAGCCACGCGGCGCTGAGCCACAGCTACAATCCGCGCGCCATCTGGGAGGCGCGCATCAATGGCGAAATCGTCGGCGAGACGGCGCTGAATGCGCTGGTGGCAGCGCACTACGGCGTGCCAATCGCGCTGGTGAGCGGCGACGAGGTGACGGTGGAGGAGGCGCAGCGGCTGACGCCAGCCCCGCACGGCGCGGCGGTCAAGCGGTCGATCACGCGCTACGCCGCTGAGAGCGTGCATCCCACGGTGGCGCGCGAGCGGCTGCGCCAGGCGGCATATGAGGCGCTGACCATGCAGAAGCCCGCCAGCGCGCCGAACTTCCCCAGGCCGACGACGGTTGAGTTGACCTTCCTGACCGCCGACATGGCCGAGATGAGCGCCTGGGTACGCGGCGTGGAGCTTGCCCCGGACGACGCGCGCACCGTGCGCTTTGGCGGCGATGATCTGCTCGACCTCTTCCGCACCTTCGTCACCCTCGTGATGCTGACCCGCGCGCTGGTGGAGTGAGGTCGGAAAGCCTGTCCCCCGCCGCAGCGAGGCAGCGGTTGGGGAGGGGGTGGGCAAATGGGCGTTTCGGTTGCATCCAGACGCGGGTATGCTATGATGGCCCTCAGCAAGCGCTGCACGCCTGAAACATGGACGCCTTCCAGCCGTACATCATTCAGGAAAGCTGTTCAGGGTATTGCACGAATAGTCTCGATTTGAGACACAAGTTTGACCAGGCGAGCGTTCCACCATACGGACAGTGGAGCCTCGATTCATTAGCCCCTGGTCGAGGTGGATGAGAGGAGTCTCCAGGTGGAGCGGAGGATCATGACACTCATCGGCCACGCCACGAAGGACGTGCTGCACGCGTTCCTTCGCGCGTTGCGGGCCGTGCTGGTCACTGCTGTGGTTGTCTTCATTGTTGTCGCGCTGGCGGTCGAGGTGATCGCCTCTATCCTCACCTATCCGACCACGCACTCAATCATTCCCGGCGGTCTGACACATCTGGTCGCGGCGGCGCTGGGCGTGGCGTTTGCCTACGCGGCGGCTATCACGGTCGCCATCGAAGAGCTACTGCGCGCGATGATCAAGGCCATCGAGCTGGCGGTCGAAGAGTCGGAGAAACTAGCAGCGGAGGCTATCAAAGGAGCCGAAGTGCTGGGACGCAAGGCCGAGGAAGAGTTGGCGCGCGGCGGCCAGGCGCTGGTGGGCGAGGCGGGCGTGCTGGGCCACGACGCCGGGCGGCTGGCCTCGGCGCTGGGCCACGGCTCTGAGCGGCTGGCCGGTGGCGTGGTGGGTGGCGTCGTCCACGAAGCGCAGTCGCTGGAGCACGGCGTCTCGTCCGTGGTAGGCGGCGTCGGTCACGGCGCGCATTCGGTGGAGCAGGGCGTCGTCTCGCGCCTGCCCGGTCACCGCGAGAACGCGCAATAGGCGATATGCTCGCGCCGGAAGACCGGCGAACGCCTCGTCAGCCATGCGCTGGCGAGGCGTTCTCTTGGCTCGCGCGAGCCGCTGGCGTAGCAGTAACGCGCCCTGCCTGAAAGTCCCACGACGATTGCGCAAAAGTCCGCCGCGATGTTACGGTGAGCCGACTGGAAGCGGCATGCCAGCACAGGGAGGCCAACGATGCGGCGAAGACGAGTTGCGCTGGCGGCGCTCCTCATCACGCTGCTGGCTGGCTCGACCTTCTACGTCACCTCTGGCCTGCACGCCTATGGAGCGTATCGCGACGCCTACGCCGACTACACGACGGCCTGCGATACACTGATCGCGTGGAGTCCGCCGCAGACGATCTACACGGGCTTCTATCCCAATCTGCCTGCGTTGGTCACGGTGCGCTACCGCAGCCCGATCCCCGAAGCAACCCACCTGACCATCTCCATCCCCGGCTTCACCCAGCCGCAAACGCTGGACGCAAATAGCGCGCAGGGCTTTCGCTCGGCCAGCTTCAAGCCGCCGCTGCTCGCCCCCACGACGCTTGATAGCCTGGCGCAACCGCAGAGCCACGCGGCGCAGATTCGCCTGCAACTGACGGCAGGGGCGCATCTGCTCTGCGCCATCAGCACGCCCGTCACGCTCATCTCGCGCCAATGGGTGCAGTGGCATAATAGCGCCAGCGGAGCCGACAATACGCCGCTGATCGCGGGCTGGGTGACGCCCGACGACCCCAGCGTGACGGCGCTGGTGGGACGCGCGGCCCAACGCCTGAGCGCCAACGCGAGCGACTATGACAATACGCCCGCGCTGTTTGGCTACGATCAGGGCGCCGCCACACCGCAGCAGGTGCGCGACCAGGTGGATGCGCTCTTCGATACGCTCCAGTTCGACTACCATCTGCGCTATGCGGCGGACAATCAACCCTTCACGCAGGACACCTCGCAGCAGGTCTTGCTCCCGCGCGATGTGCTCTCCTCGCCTACGCCAACGGGCATGTGCGTGGAGACAAGTGTCATTATGGCCTCGGCGGTGGAACGGCTGGGCATGCGTCCATTGATCGTCTTCACCGCGACGCATGCCTATCTGGGCGTCGCGATGGGCGACGATCCGCATGCGCCTGTGGAATACTGGGAGACATCAGACCTCAACGGCGGCGTCTCTGGCGCGCAAGCCAATACGCACGGCGACGCGGAATACGCGCAGGACACGCAGACCCACCAGATTCAGGAGATCATCGACATTCGCTATGAGCGGACTCGTGGCGTCGCGCCGATGGAATAGCGCCAGACGCTGCGCCAGGAGTTGCGCGAGGAGCAGACGATATGGGAGCCACTGATTTTCCGGCCTGGTACGGCGCCGGAGTCTTTGGCGGCATCGGCTGCGCGCTGCTGAGCGCCATCGCCATTGGTAGCTGGGCGCTGTGGCGGCGGCGCGGCGTGACGGGTGAGGCCATCGCCGCGCTGCTGGTCTGTGTGGTGGCTAGCGCACTCGACATCGGCCCGCTGCTGTGGATCGAATATCGCCTGAATGTCTATGGCCCGACGCTGAACGCGGGCGAAGTGGGGCTGGCGCTGGCGTCGGAAGCGCTGGTCGGCTGGGTGGCGCCGCTGGCCGCCATCTGCTGGTATGCGCTGCTCGCCACGCCAGCCGCACTGGCCGCGCCTGAGCCAACGCCGCGCCCAGCGCGCCAGGGCGGCGTGACGCCTGCCGCGCTGGATGATCTGGCTCGCGAGCGCGCGGCGCTACCCGATGGCCAGCCATGGGGGCTGCTGACACCGGTGGACGCGGCGCCCGACGCCAGCTCTGCACGGCCCATCGCGCTGACACACACGCTGACACTGATCGGGCGCGAGCAAGATAACGACATCGTACTCGATGACGACCGCATCTCTCGGCGTCACGCCGAGCTACGCTGGGAGCGCGGACGTGTGGAGTTCGCAGACTATGGCAGCCTGAACGGCACGCGGGTCAATCAGCAGGCGGCGCGCGGACGCATGCTGCTGCGCGATGGCGACGTGATCGAGCTGGGAGGGCGCCGCTATCGGCTAACCATCGTGGCCAGCGCCGCCGCGACGCCTGATGGCTCGCCAGCGTCGCCGCAGCCGACCATCGCGCCTGAGATGGAGACACGCAAGACGGCCAGCGCCTCGGGCTCGTTCGCCCTGGGCGCGCCTGCGCTCCAGGTCACGCTGATCCAGGGGGGCGACGGGCGGCAGGCGAGCTGGCCGCTGGTGGCGCCAGTGACGACGATTGGCCGTGATCCGACGTGCAGCGTCGCGCTGGCCGATTCCTCGATCTCGCGCATGCATGCGCAGATCGCACGGCAGCCTGCGGGGTACTTCGTCTCCGACCTGCAGAGCAGCAACGGCGTCATGGTCAATGGCGCCCGGCT
>DATBTW010000014.1:0-2763 GCA_036559055.1 Ktedonobacterales bacterium | reverse complement strand
TAGGCGACGCGGACGCGCCACGCGGCCACGCCATCCTCTATGCCCGCCTCTCTGGCGCAGGCGAGCGCTATGTCGCCACCTACTGTGTCACGCTGCCCATCTCCTTCTCGCTGGGCAAATACCTCCCGCCGATGTTCTCTGGCCAGTTGCCCGCCGAAGCGCTCAATGAAGGCGCCGAGATGAGCGCCATGCCGATTCCGCCGATGCTGGAGGAGGTCGAAAGCTACGACGCGCTGCGCCAGATGGCCGAGGCGCGCGGCGACGACCTCTGCGACATCGGCACGCTGCTCATCAGTGATGACACGCAGCGCATGATCTTCGCCGCTGAGGCGTGCGCCGAGTATGGCCGCGCCTATGCCGAGTTCCAGCGGCGCTGGGCGACGATCAGCCCCAGCGGGCGCGCCAGCAGTGGCGCGGCGAGCGGCTCACCGTCCTCCTCCAGCGCCAACAGTGGCCCGCTCGATGACATGGATCCCGAGATGATCGTCGCCAGCGCCCTGCCGGAACGCAACCGCCTCGGCGAGATCGCGCGGCTCGCGGGCCAGGCGCGCTATGCCATCGACGGCCACGATACACGCCTGCTCACCGAGGTCAGCGGGCAGTTGCGCATGCTCGCCGCGACCCTGCCGGAGAAGTATCGCGCTGAGCAATTGGTCGAGGCCGCCATCCGGCCCGATGAGGTCGGCGCCCACCTCGCGCAGCTCTACATCCAGCGGGCCTATCGCCTGCTCGACGAAGACTACATCAACATCCCACCTATCGAGCAGCAGATACGCGAGCTGCGCGAGCAGAGCGGCGCCTGACGGCGTCGCGCCGCAGCCCTGATCTTTCCATACCCACACCAGACCCCGTCGCGCTGGATGTACGCCAGCCAGCGCACATACAGTAGCGTTTACAGTAAAGGAGCGACGAGAGCGCATGTCGATGATGCTCTATGCGGACACCACCCCCCTCGCCCAGGCCATCGCCAGCGGCGACGAGGCGGCTGTTATCAGCGAAACCCTCAAGCTGCTGGGCCAGCGCAATCTGAAGCCATCGAAGGTCGGTGGCCGCGTAGGGATCGATGCGCTGCGCGGCGGCGCCACCCCGCGTGGACTGGGCGCGCTGGCCGTCAGCGGGCGCATCGCCGACTGGATGAAGGCCGTCCCGCTGGGGCCAGAGCCGGGCGAGGATAATCGCCGCCAGCTCGCGCCCGCCGTGCCGCTCATACAAGGCTTCATGGCGACGCAGGCCGCCGTGCGCGCCAGTGTCTCGCAGGGCGAGCCAGCGCTGCCAGAGCCGATGGAGCCGATGGAGATTCCGGGCGGCAAGAGCGTCCACGATGCCCTTGGCGAAGCCTTCGCCGCGCACGATGTCACGACGATGCTGCGCATCCTGCTGGGGCTGAACGCCACCGGCGCAGACTATCGCGCTGTGGTCGAAGCTCTCTATGTCGCGCTGCGTTTCCGCTTCGTCGGCAGTGGCGCGCCACTGACCGCCATCATCTCCGCCAAGGAGATCATGGATATGGCCGAGTGGGGCGGGCGCTATCCGGCGTTCATCGGCTGGGCCACCCGCCAGCTCGGCGACACGACGCCCAATGGCCAGATTGGCGAGATAGCCAAAGCCTACGCCAGTGATCCCGCCCACGACCTCGCCTGGATGAAGACGCGCCTGGCGATCCCCGCCGAGGAGCACGCCGGAGCGAACTTTCAGCGCGTGCTGCTGGCGGGCGATGCGTCGGCGGCCTGCGACGCCACCCTGGCGGCGCTGCGTGCGGGCGCGACCCCGCTGGGCATTGTGAATGGCATGGCGCTGGCCGTCGCTGAGCGCATCAACGCCGTTCCGCTGGGCGACGCCGCTGCGCTGACTGCCGGCGGGCAGACGCTGCTCTACGTCCATGGCGTGGGGACGGTGATGCGCCAAACGCAGCACCACGATGTCTGGCCGATGCTCTACACGGCGGCGGTGGCCGTCAATGCGCTGGGCGCCAGCATCCCGGCGGGCACGTCGGCGCTGCCCGCCGCCTCCTCGATGCCCGTCTCTGGCGGGCTGATCGGCAGCACGTTGATTCGCACCGTCGAGCAGAGTGCGGTGGCGGGCGATACGCCGGGCGCGCTGGCGGCGGCGCGGCGCTTCATGCAGATGGAGAATACGCCACGCGCGCTGGCCGGGGTGATCGGCCAGGTAGCGGCGCGCACCAGCGCCAGCGGCGCGGACGACTCTGCCAGCGTCGCGCAGTTGGTCGCGGCAGCGGCGGAGGAATATCTGTCGCTCAAGCCCGCGCTGGCCAGCGGTGGTCAGAATGCCCTGCTCAGCGCGGGTGTGCGGCTGGCGACCGAGCTGCGCGGCGATACAGGGCTGGCCGACCGCGTGGACGCCGCCATCGAGAAGAGCATCACGGCGCAGGCGGGTCGCAACTAGCGCGGCGTGAGGAGTCGCAGCCTTAAAAGGCCGACGCACGTGACGGTTGGCCGGGGGGTCGCGGCCGTAAATGGCCGGCGCACGACACGGGGGCATGAATGCCCTCGATGTGCGCTGCCGCAGGGCGGGCGCATCTTGCGGCTCTCAAGCCGCCGTCGCGTGCTCCGGCCATTGATGGCCGAGAGCAGCGCCGAGAGCGCAGCCGCGCGGCGTCTGACGCCACACGAGGAGGGGGCCGCGCGTGACGCAGGGTGATGAGGGCGCGGCGGTCGTTGGGCCGGGCAAGACGCTGGCCATCGTGCTGTGCGCCGGGCAAGGCTCGCGCATGGGCGCCACCCAGAACAAGATCTTCCTGCCGCT
>DATBTW010000013.1:0-14636 GCA_036559055.1 Ktedonobacterales bacterium | reverse complement strand
CGTTGGCTGCTGGGTCGCACTCTGCGCCAACGCCTGCAGCGCCGCCTGCCGTCGCGCTAGATCATCGCGCTCGCCCGCACTCGGATCGCCGTTCGCGTCATTGCGCATCGCGCATCGTTCTCCTTCACTCGCCGCTCGTTGCCTCGAAAGACGCGCGAGCCGTAGACTATCAACCGCCGCTAGGAAGGCAGCGCGCCCGGCCCCCAGATCGTGATGGCGCCGTAGATGTTATCGGCCAGCAGCAGGTGTTTCCCATCGGGCGACCACGCCAACATCTCATTGCCGCCCTCGCCTCCCTGCAGCCCGGAAAGATCAGGCGTCAGGCGCTTCACCAGCTTGCCCGTCGCGGTGTCGTAGAGCGAGATAGTGAAGGCGGAGTCGCCGACTGGCGCGCGAGCGTTGGGGTTAAGCGCCGCCAGCAGCTTGCCATCGGGCCGCCACGCCAGCAGCAACTGAGTATGCAGCAGCGCGGGATTATTAACGTCCACCATCGTCTGCGCCAGCGCTTGCAGGGCGGCGTCGTGCGGCGCCAGTATCTTCTCGTGCGCGAACGGATGCTGTGTGGAGGGTGGAACCAGGCTGCCATTCGTGGTGAGAAGTAGATAGAAGTAGCGGCCATCTGGCGAGATTGGCGAGATGTTGGCGTTCCAGACGATGTCCTGCGCGAGAGGCGTCGGCAAGCCGGTAGACGACGGCGCTTCCTGATAGAACAGGCTGCCCGGCTGCCAGACCGTGAAGCGCTGGCCGCTGTTCGGCGTGCCAACTGACCCACCCGCAGCCGCAGCAATCGGGGAGAGGCTCCCATCGCTGTTCCACTGGTACGCGGCGGCGGCTGGCGGCGCGGGAACCATCGCAGGCTGACCCGTCTGCAAGTCCCAGCGCTCCACATCGCCGTCCGGATATTGTGTGAGGGTGTCGATCATCACTGCGCTGGACGCCGCCTGTCCAGCCGCCAGACGCAGCACGCCGGTTCCATGCTCGTAGCTCGGCCCCGAAGAACTCGCCAACGACGGTATGACCGTGAACGACAGGATGAGCGCCTGCCCATCGGGCGTCCAGGTCAGCGTGGAATAGTCCACGGTGGGCGGGCCGATGGTGGGGGTGGTGTAGGCCGCGATGCCGCTCTTGACCGCAGGCGCGCCCATCACCAGCGCATCGGGATGGAGCTTCTGCACGACTCTGCCCGACTGCGCATCGTAGACGGAGATCAGCCCGGCTTGCGAGCCAGGGGCGGCGCCGCAGGGTACTGCATTCCCCAGCGCGGCGACGTAGTGACCATCAGGCGACCAGGCGATCTCCCTGATGCAGTACAGCAGGTCATTGGTGGGGACGAGCCGCAGGACGGGATGCGCTGGCTCCGGAGTGGCGGGGTGATAGCTCAGCCGCGCATATGCGCCGACCGCCGCCGCGACGACTAGTACGGCAAGCGTCGCCTTGAAGATGTCGCCAGCGCGGCTGCGCTTGACGCCGCGCGCCATGGGGCGCCCGTCCAGCCGTTCCACCTTCGGCGACTCGCGGGTGGTCGCTACAGCGGATTCGTCGCTCGCGCGCTGGTCGGGGTTCGCGTCAACGCGCGTGCGGTCACGCAGCATGCCCATGGCGTCCAGCCCTCCCTTGCTCCGCAGGCGATCTCCTCGCGCCATCGCGCCGCTCGCCTGCACTGCCACGGTACGCCCCGCGTGTGTTTCTGTCAAGCGGGGCGAGGAGTCGCGGCCTTGAAAGGCCGGCGCACGGGACGCTTGGGGCATGAATGCCCCTTGGCGACGCAGGCTGGCGCGCAGCAGCGGCTTTCAAGGCGCCGTCCGCGTGCCTCGGCCATTTATGGCCGAGAGCGCCTGAAGGCCGAGAGCGCCCACATAGCCCCTCTCCCGCGGCAGCGGGGAGGGGTTGGAGACGGGGCGGCGCTACAGATCCACGCTGCGCACGTCCATGATGCCGTCGGCGTGGCGAATCTTCTCTAGCGCGGCCTCTGGCACGGCGTCGTCGAGCGAGAGGGCCATCAGCGCCTCGCCGCCAGGCTGACGTGCGCGGCCAGTCGCATCGCTGAGAGCGATGGGGCCGACATCCATGTGCGCGATGTTGACGCCCGCGTCGCCGAGGATGACGCCGACGACGCCGATCATGCCGGGACGGTCGAGGTTGCGCGCCAGCAAGAGATGACCGCGCGGCGCGAAGTCCGTCAGGTAGCGATCGACGCGCACGATGCGCTCCTCGCCCCAGGCCACCGTCCCTGCCAGGATGTGCTGCTCGGCTTCGTCGCCATCCGGGCTGACGCGCACGGTGACGAGGTTGGCGTACTGCTCGTGGGTGGTGGAGCGACTCTCCACTACCTCCATGCCCCACTCGCGCGCCACTACATAGGCATTCACCAGATTGACATGCGCCTCCGAGACCGGCTCCAGCAGCCCCTTGATGAGCGCGGTCGTCAGCGGGCGCGTGTCGAACTGCGCAATCTCGCCCGCCACAGCGAACTCTACCCGCTTCAGCGCGCCGGGGTGCAGTTGCGTATACAGGCGTCCCAGCTTCTCTACCAGTATCATCCACGGTTCGAGCTGGCGCAGCGTCTCTGGCAGAATCAGCGGCGCATTGACGGCGGCGCGTGGCGCGCCCCCGCGGAAGACATCGCGCATCTGCTCGGCGACATCCACCGCCACGCTCACCTGCGCCTCCTCGGTCGAGGCGCCCAGGTGCGGCGTCACCACCACATCGGGCCGCGCGATCAGCGCCTCCAGCGTTGGCGAGGTGAACGGCGGCTCCGTGGTAAAGACATCGAGCGCGGCGCCCGCCAGCCGTCCCGCCTTGAGCGCGTCGAGCAGCGCCTCCTCATCGACCACGCCGCCGCGTGCGCAGTTGATGATGCGGGCGGTGGGCTTCATCTTCGCCAGCTCATCCACGCTCACCAGCCCGCGCGTGCCAGCGTTCAACACGGTATGCAGGGTCACGAAGTCGGACTGCTCCAGTAGCTCGTCGAGGCTGACCAGCTCGGCGTTGAGCTTGCGCGCGTTGTCGGGGCTGGCGTAGGGGTCGTGGGCCAGCAGCCGCATGCCCAGCCCATTCTCGCCTGCGCGCCGCGCCACCTCTGTGCCAACCTTGCCCAATCCGACGATGCCCAGCGTCTTGCCGCGCACCTCCGCGCCGACAAACTTCGAGCGCTCCCAGCGCCCCTGCCGCAGCGCCTCATTGGCGATGGGGATGCGCCGCGCCATCGCCAGCAGCAGCGCCACGGTATGCTCGGCGGCGGCGACGATGTTGCCGGTGGGCGAGTTGACGACCACCACACCGCGCCGCGTGGCCGCCTCCACATCGATGTTGTCGACGCCGACGCCCGCCCGCGCGATGATGCGCAGCTTCGTACCCGCTTCGATGGCCGCCGCCGTCACCTTGGTCTCGCTGCGCACGACCAGCCCATCATAGGGCGGGATGGCGGCGGCCAATCCCTCGGCGCCCAGACCCGTGCGCTCGTCCACCTCGGCGCAACTGCGCAGGATGTCGAGGCCCTCGGCGGCGATGGGGTCGGCTACGAGGATACGCGGACGCTGGCTCTGCTGGTCGGTCATGTCGGCTGCGCTTTCTGCTATCGTCTGCTATCGTCTTCCGCCGCTGGCGCGGCGAAACTGGAAACGGGAGGATAGGGATAGACGCGACGCCCGCCCACTGCGGGCGGGCGTCGTGGTCGCTCAGGCCTTGGTGGCGGCGGGAACCTGATAGCCCAGCGCCTTGAGCTGGCGCTCCAGCGCGTCCATGCAGGCGATCATGTCTGGCTCATGCACGTAGCCCAGGTGGCCGATGCGGATGATCTGGCCATCCAGCCGATCCTGGCCGCCCGCGATGACGGTCGCTTCGTTCTCGCGCAGCGCCTTGGTGATGGCCTTCGCGCCGATGCTGGGCGGCGCCTTGATCGCCGTGACCGTATTGGAGGCGACGGCAGGGTTGGCGAAAAGCTCCAGCCCCAGCTCGCGGGCGCGCTGGCGCGTGAGGTCGGCGCAGCGCTGGTGCCGTGCGAAGATGGCCTCGCGCCCTTCCGCGCGCATCATCTGGAGCGAGACATCCAGCCCGAAGAAGATGTTGACAGGTGGCGTGTAGGGCGTCTGCCCCTTCTCAGCCGTTTTGGCGACCCGCGAGAAATCCCAGTAGAAGCGCGGCAGGGTCGCGCCCTTATGCGCTGCCCACGCGCGCTCGCTGACGCCGATCATCGCCAGCCCCGGTGGAACCATCCAGCCCTTCTGCGAGCCGGTCAGCACCACGTCGATGTCCCAGGCGTCCATCTGCATGTCCACGCACGAGAGCGAGCTGACGGCGTCCAGGCAGATCAGGATGTCTGGTCGCACCGCGCGAATCGCCTTCGTCAGCGCCTGCACGTCGTTCATGACGCCCGTGGAGGTTTCATTCTGCGTCAGAAAGACGCCCTTCGCCTCTGGCAGCGCCTTGAGCGCCTCGGCTACCTGCTCCGGGTTGGCCGCCTGGCCCCACTCCGTCGGGACGCGCGTCACCTTCAGCCCGAACGTCTCGCCGACCGAGGCGAACCGCTCACCGAAGACGCCAATCGGCGCGGAGAGCACGCTATCGCCCGCGTTGAAAAGGTTGACGACGGTCGCTTCCCAGCCGCCGCTGCCCGATGAGGGGAAGGTGAGGATGCTCTGCGAGGTCTGGAAGAAGTGCTTGAGTTGCTCGGTGACACGCCCGAGCAGTTCGGCGAACTCTGGCCCGCGATGGTTGATCATCGGGCGGGTCAGCGCCTCGGCGACTTGCGGTGGGATCGGCGTCGGCCCTGGGATGCGGAGATTCTGTTGCACGATGGCTCTGCCTCTCGACTGGCGGAAGAGATTCGTCACGACTGCGCTGGCGACCAGCGCCTGGCGCGCCCAGCAGAGACATCCGCGTCCCGCCCACATCAGGCGGCGCCACACTGCGCCCCGATATCACCTGAAGTATATGAACTGGCGCTTGCCGCTGTCAACGAAACCAGCTACAGGCTGGTACGCGGCCCAGGTCGAGCGTGATACGAGGCGCTCAGGGCAGTGAAACCGCCTGAGACATGCTGGGCAGGCGCTGCCGCATGCGCGCTGCTCCTCGTCCTCCTCTATGGGCTGGTATGGGCTGGCCAATTAGGGCAGTATCTCGACATACCCTTCCGTCCCATGCACGCGAATCCGCTGCCCATCCCGGATCAGCCGAGTGGCATGCTCCACCCCAACGACGGCCACCACTCCGTACTCCCGTGCGATCACGGCGCCATGGGTCATCAGGCCCCCCACCTCCGTCACCAGGCCCGCGATCGTGACGAACAGCGGCGTCCAACTGGGGTCCGTGTGGGCAGTGACCAGGATGTCGCCTGGTTCGAGATCCGCCTCCGCCATCTCCAGGATGACGCGGGCCCGCCCCTCGACGGTCCCAGCGGAAACCGGTAGGCCGACCAGCGCGCCAGCTGGAATATCCTCGCGCCGGTACGACCCGGCCACGGCCTCGCCATCCGATGTGAGCACCCGGGGCGGCGTGAGCGCTTGATACGACCTGAATGCGTCCCTGCGCTGGCGGATGAGCTGTTCATCCACCTGGTTTGTACGCGCCACATCGTGGAACTCCTGCAACGTCAGAAAGAAGATGTCTTCCTTCTCGCGAAGCACTTGGGACTGCACGAGGCGCTCGGCTTCTTCCAATAGGGCCTGCTTGTATACGAAGTAGCGGCTGATCATGCCGTACTTCGGATACTCACGGTACCCAGTGAAGGTTCGGAGCCGGTCGATCATCCGC
This sequence comes from Ktedonobacterales bacterium, assembly GCA_036559055.1. GTDB lineage: Bacteria > Chloroflexota > Ktedonobacteria > Ktedonobacterales > JADMIN01 > JAKAIY01. The sequence goes on along the minus strand of DATBTW010000013.1, from coordinate 8,885 downwards.
TTGACCTCTTCGGCCTTCTGGTCGCCGTCCGGCAAGTCCCGCAAACGCTCCAACAGTGCCTGTTCCTTCTTCCAGGCCTCCTGCCGCCCTTGTTCGAAGCGCCGCTTGGCGGCGCCCGGCTCGAAGTTCTTGATGTCGCTGAGGATCAAGGGCACGAGTGTGGTGGGGCGCTCGCTCCAGCGCGGCCTCGTGATGTCAATCTCGCCAACGCAGCGCATGCCGTAGGTGTTGAGCCAGGCCCGGATGGCGTCGCGCGCTTCCCGCCCGCCCGCGAGCCTGGGCAGCTCGTCCATGAAGCCCTCGTCCTTGACGCGCTCCAGAAAATCCACCACATCTGGGTGCGGGCGGATGGCGTCCGCGACGTCCAGGAGCGCAAGCCCCATTTCCGACGTGACGTTGTTCGGGACGGACTGCGTGATCGTGTCGGCCGCGTTCTTCTCGCCCAGCCACGCCTGCACGTTGTCGTTGAGCCACCAGGTGGCCTGGAACCCCGCCATGATCACCTGAGAGCTTTGCGGATCGAACAGGATCCGCCGCAGTTCCTGGATGTCCCCCAGGATGAAGTCGAGCAGCGCCGATCCGGACTTCGTCTGGATGTCGCGCTTCAAGGCGGCGATGGAGGCCTGGCTGCGCCCGATCAGTTCGGTGACGATGGCTGGGTCGGTCTCGATCGAGGCGGGCGCGCCACCAGTGGGCGCGCCGCCGCCCGTCGCGCCGCCGGGTTCCTCATCCGGGTGCGACGGGATGAAGTCATCGCGATCGAGGAGCGTCCGTAGCGCGTCTCCAATCAGCGGATCACCTCGGCCCATGACCTCCAGGAGGCCCGCGCGGCTCGCCGGCGAAGCCAGGCCCGCAGTGACGTCGACGAACAGCCTCCCGCCGGCCTCGTACATAGGCCGGCCTGCCGTGAGTTGCCACAGGGAGATGCCCAGAGGCTTCATAGCGTCGGTCATCATTTGCCCATGACCAACAGATACGTAAACGTGGTTCTCTCGGTCGCCGGTCGCGGGGATGGGGAACAATGTGGTGATCGGTCGGCTCTGGACGATCTGGAACTCGTCGTCAACCAGACACCACTCGATGTCCTGGGGGCAGCCGAAGTGCGCTTCGATCCGCTGACCTCGTTGGGCCAGCCGCACGACCTGCGCATCCGTCAGCGCTGGCTGCTCCTGCCGCTCCGGCTCGACCACTTGTTCCTGCGTTCCGCCTTCCGATGCGGCATTGATGGCGAGTTTCTTGGCGCCAATCGTCCTGGCGATGACTCGGCCATCCCGCACCTTGTAGACGTCCGCGTTCACCAAGCCGGAGACCAGAGCCTCGCCCAGGCCGAAGCTGGCCTCTACAGAGGCGACCTTCCGGTTGCCCGTGACAGGATCCGCCGTGAATAGAATGCCAGCCACTTGCGAGAAGACCATCCGCTGCACGACCACGGCCATGTGGACCTTCCGGTGGTCTAAGCCGCTCCGCAGGCGATAGGTGACGGCTCGCTCGGTGAAGAGCGAGGCCCAACACCGGCTGACGTGCTGAAGGATTGCCACCGACCCCACGACGTTCAAATAGGAGTCTTGCTGGCCCGCGAAGGAGGACGTCGGCAAGTCCTCCGCCGTGGCACTGGATCGGACGGCGTAGGCGGCTTGCTCGCCGAAGCGGGCGAGCGAGCGGGTAATCGCTGCCGCCAGATCGTCTGGGATGGCGATCTCTTCGAGAGTCCGGCGAATCTCCGCGCTGAGCGCGCGAATCGCCTCTCGGTCGTCCGGTTTCAGGCGCGACAGCCGATCGAGCCGATCGTCGATCGAGGGGGCTTCCGCCATGATCCGCTGGAAGGCGTCCGTCGTCACGCAAAAACCAGCCGGCACGTGGAGGCCTTCGATACGCGAAAGTTCACCCAGGCGCGCGCCTTTGCCGCCAACGACTGCGATCTGCGTCTGGTCGATCTGTTGGAGGTCCAAACAGTAGTCGCCCATCCTCGCCCTCCCTTGTGCGCTGTCGAGATAACAACGTAGCGTCTCGCCGAGCCGCCGCGCATCCGTTCGCTCATGGAACGGCTCCCGTGCCAGGGAGTCGCGGGCCTCGGCAGGCCACGGACGGCGATTGTACGACACGCTCCAGGGCTTGCGGCAAGCCCCGCGGGGTGCGCTACAATAGAAGTGACAGGAGGCGCAGAGCCGGATCTCCTTACCGCCCGCTTCCTTCTTGCTGACGGTTCACTCTGGCATGCTCCTCATCGCTACCGCTAAAAGCCGCCCACTCACGCGATGCGGCCTTGCTCTGCTCGGTTCCCAGGTGGATGGCAAGCTATCGTGTCACGCTCAGTCGAACGATGCGCCGGCGCCGTTCCGCGTCTCAGTCAGAATCTCGGCGATGGAGTGGCGCGCCAGGCTGGCAAGGTCGGGATTGGTGATGTGGTAGTAGGGCAGGGCGATCAGCGCGATGGAGAGCGCCAGGCCACGCCCGCGCGCCCAGGTCGCGTCATCCACGGCGATGGCCGCGCGGAAGACCTCGCGCGCCTCGCCGGAGAAGGCGCTCCACGCTGGGATGAGGTCGCAGGCAGGCTCGCCTACGCCCAGCCCGCCCCAATCGATGATGGCGCTGAGCCGACCATCCCGCACGATGAAGTTGAGCGGCGAGAGGTCGGCGTGCGCCCAGATTGGCGGGCCGCTGTAGAGTGGCTCGGCGAGCGCCGCGTCCCAGACCGCCATCACCGCCGCGCTGGTCGCGGCATCGTGCAGGCCGAGCGACTCCAGCTCGGCGATGCAGGCGCGCGTCTGGGCGTCGCGCGTGGCCAGCGGCTCGGCGCGCGAGCAGCGTTCCGGCTCAGGCGGTGGCCAGCCGGTCGTCTCGATGCGCTGCAACGCACGGATGAAGTTGGCCAGATCGCGTGCGAACTGTCTGGGGTCGGCGACGGGCGTCTGGGTGGCGTCGGCGCCGGGGAGCCATCGATAGATCGCCCACGGCCACGGATAGCCTCCTCCCGGATAGCCGAGCGCCAGCGGCGCGGGGATGGCCAGCGGCAAGCGCGGGGCCAGTCGGGGCAGCCAGCGATGCTCGTGCGCCACATCGCCAGCCGCCCACTGGATGCGCGGCATGCGGACGACCAACTCATCGCCGAGCTGGTAGAGAGCGTTGTCGGTTCCCGCCGAGGGCACGGGCGCGAGTGGCAGCGCGGCCCACTGCGGGAACTGCGCCGCGAGCAACTGCCGTACAAGCGCGACGCTGGTCGCTACCTCATCATCGTGCATCTTGCCATTCGAACCGCTAGACATGCTCACCTTGCGCTTTCCATGAGTGGGTACGGTGGCGAGATCGAGGGAGGGATGCTCAAGGCGACATAGCCGCCCCAGATGCGATAGCGGCAGGCGCGCCGGGATCCTGGCGGCTGTCGAGGCCGCGCTGACGTGTAGCCCATGTCAGACGTTCGCGCTGGCGTCTGGCGCCTCGGCCTGGCGACACTCCGCGCAGCGGCCAAACAGCTCCAGCGAGTGCCCTTCGATGGCGAAGTCGGCGTCCGTAGCGATGGCAGCGAAGAGAGCAGGTGGCAGGCATGCGTCGATCTCGATGACCCGCTGGCATCGGACGCAGGTCATGTGGTGATGGTGCGCCGCGCCGCAGGCCCGGTAGCGGTGCGTACCGTCCGCGAAGCTAATGCGGTCGAGAAAGCCTTCGCTGAGCAGGACATCAACCGCGCGGTAGACCGTCGCGCGGCCCAGGCGTGGGTCGTCATGTAGAAGCTCGTGCCAGAGTTCCTGCGCGCTGAAGTCGGCGCCAGTCATCGCCAGCGCGGCCAAGCGCGCGGCGATGATCCGACGCTGCCGTGTACTGCGCAGACCGATGCTATCGAAGATACGCAGTATCTGTGCTGTCGTCGACTCTGACGTATGTGTGTGTGGATCTGGCTGGCTCATCATGCTTCCCATCGTGGTCGCCATTAGGGCCGAGACGCTCGCCCCCTGTGACGCTCGGCCCTCCTTCATTCTATCGCGTTCTATCGCGTTCGCGGGCGTTCCGCCGCTCCTCTGGCTGGTCTGCCATTACCTGCGCCTCACATATTGATACATCGTCTCATTGACAAACTGGACAATCTCGCTTATGCTTGAGGTGCTATTGAGACACTGTATCATAAATGGAGGCGCAGGTGATGTCACAACGCCACTGCGGCTGGGCCACCCCATCCACGCTCGCACTCTGGCTGCTGGCGAGTCTGGTCGTTTCAGGGCTGGCGGGCTGTGCAACCACTGGCGCCACGCTCGACGCGGGCGGCGCGCTGCAGGTTGTCGTGGGAGAGAACTTCTGGGGAAGCATCGTCGCACAGCTTGGCGGGACGCGCGTTTCCGTCAGGAGCATCGTGACCGACCCGAATGCTGACCCGCATGAGTATGAGAGTAGCGCGGCTGACGCGCGAGCCTTCGCCACCGCGCGCTACGTCGTGCTCAATGGCGCCGGCTATGATAGCTGGGCGCAGAAGCTGCTCGACGCCAACCCGGTCAATGGCCGGAAGGTTTTCACTGTCGCCACGCTGCTGAACAAGCGCGCGGGCGATAATCCCCACTTCTGGTACAACCCGGCCTTTGTCGAGCGGATGGCGAATCAGGTCACCGCCGACCTCACCGCGCTCGATCCCGCTGGCGCGAGCTACTTTGCCCAACGTCGCGCGGACTTCGAGACGGCGCTCACGCCGTATCACGACCGTATTGCGGCCATCCGCGCCAGCTTCGCCGGGCGCTCGGTCGGCTCGACGGAGAGCATCTTCGTCTACATGGCCAGCGCGCTGGGGCTCAACCTCACCTCGCCTCCAGCGTTCATGCAGGCGGTCTCTGAGGGCAACGATCCTCCCGTCAGCACGGTCGCGCAGTTTCAGACGCAGATAACCCAGCGGCAGATCAGCGTCCTCGTCTACAACACGCAGACGGCGACCAGTGTCACGACGAATCTGCTGCAGTTGGCGGCGCAGGCGCACGTTCCGGTGGTCGGCATCACCGAGACCGTCCAGCCGCCGAACCAGTCGTTCGAGGACTGGCAGACGTCGCAGCTCGCGCGGCTGCAAAAGGCGCTCCAGCAGGCGTCGGAGCACACGCCATGATCGCGAGCCAATCCGCCATCGCCCTTGAGCAGGTTTCCGTGCGGCTGGGAGGGCGGCTGATCTGGGGCGCCGCCTCGGCCAGCATCTCTGCCGGAGAATTTGTAGTCGTGCTCGGCCCAAATGGCGCGGGCAAGTCAACGCTCTTGCGGCTGCTGCTGGGATTAGTGAAACCAGCCACGGGGCGCGTGATGGTCTTTGGCGAAGCGGCGCCACGCGGGAACTCTGCGATTGGCTATATCCCGCAGCGCCGCAACATTGAGTCTGGCGCCGCCGTTCGGGGCAGAGATCTTGTCGCGCTGGGTCTCGATGGCCATCGCTGGGGCGTTGCGCTGCCGGGCAAGCGCAGCCAGCAAGCGCACGCCCAGGTGGACGACATCATTGACGCCGTTGGCGCGAGCGCATACGCTGACCGCCCGCTCGGGCAGCTCTCTGGCGGTGAGCGCCAGCGTCTGCTGCTAGCGCAGGCGCTGGTGAGTCAGCCACGCCTGCTGCTGCTTGACGAGCCACTGGCCAGCCTGGATATGCGCAGTCAGCTCACGACCACGCAGGTGATTGGGAGCCTGGCGCGTGCGCGCGGCATTACAACGCTGCTGGTCGCCCACGATGTCAACCCGCTGCTTGGCGAGCTGGATCGCGTTCTCTACATCGCGCGGGGTGGCGTGGCGATCGGAACGCCCGATGAGATCATCACGACCCAGCGCCTGTCCACGCTCTACGACGCGCCGGTCGAGGTGATACGCGATGCGCGGGGACGAATATTCGTCGTGAGTATGGATGGCGCGCCCGCGCGTCCCTGAGCGGCGCGGAGTCCACAAAACTGAAGGCCGTTGAGGGAAGGCGCGGATGGAGACGCAGGTGAGTTGGAATCCACTGGCAAACGCTCAGGCGCTTTTGCAGTATGCGTTCATGCGTCATGCGTTCGCGGCGGGCACAATCGTCGCCGTGATCGCGGGCGTGGTTGGGTACTTTGTTGTCCTGCGCAGCCTGTCATTCGCCGGACACGCGCTGGCTCATATCGGCTTCGCGGGCGCGACAGCGGCGGTGGTGATCGGATGGAATCCCATTGCTGGGCTGCTCGCTTTCACCATTGGCAGCGGGTTGGGCATGGGCGCGCTGGGGAAGCGCATCTATGGGCGCGATGTCATCATCGGCATCGTGTTGGCGTGGACACTGGGACTGGGCGTACTCTTTCTCTCGCTCTACACCGGCTACGCCACCGAGGCGTATGCGCTGCTCTTCGGCGAGATTCTTGGCATTAGCCAGCAGGATGTCGTCATCACGCTGATCGTTGGACTGGCGACGCTGCTGGCGCTGCTGGCCCTCTATCGCCCGTTGCTCTTTGCCTCGCTGGATGAGGAGGTGGCCGAGGCGCGCGGCGTGCCAACGCGCTGGCTGGCGATCGCGTTCATGGCGCTGCTGGCGCTAGCCGTCGCGGAAGCGACGCAGGTGGTAGGCGTCCTCCTCATCTTCGCGTTGCTCATCACTCCGGCGGCCATCGCGGAGCGGCTCACCGCGCGCCCGACCTATGCCATCATCATCTCGGTCGCGCTGGCGCTCGTCTTTACATGGTCGGGACTGATCGCTGCGTTCTATCTGCCCTATCCAGTCAGCTTTTTCATTACGACCTTCGCCTTTGCGGCATATCTCTGCGTCCGCCTGGCAGCCGCGTGGAAGGATCGAGTGGCGCGCCCATCGGCTGAGGGAGATCACACGCGCCTGAAGGCCTGACCGTGGTTGGCGCGGGCCTTCACCTGATCGACGATCAGGCTGATGACGCGCTCGCGAGCGGTCCAGCGGGCGGAGATACGCGCGGGATCGAGGCGCCGCTCGCGCACGATGGCGCGCAGCGTGGGCAGGTCGGCCCACTGCGGAAACTGCGCCGCGAGCAACTGCCGTACAAGCGCGACGCTGGTCGCTACCTCATCATCATGCATCTTGCTGTCGGAACCGCTGAACATGATCACCTGGCGCTTTCAGATTGTCAGAGAGTGTTTGGCAATTGAAGAAGATGACACATCGTCGCGTTCCGAGTGACCTCGATGACTGGTCAGGCATTCGGTATGAGCACCACCTTGCCCTCCACCTCGGCGCCCTCCACCTCCCGATGCGCGCGGATCACCTCGTCGAGGGGCAGGCGCTCCGCGATAACAGGATCGAGCGTGCCCGCGGAGAGAAGATCGAGCAGCACCATCAGATCCTGCCGAAACCAGTCGGGATGTCGCTGCGCCAGTGTCCGGATGTCATAGAACGCGACGCGCTTCCGTGACGGCGGCAGCGTTGACAGCGCCAGCCAGAGGTATTGGGTCATCACGTCCAGCACGACATTGCCACCGTGGTTGGCCACAGCGTAATAGCCGTACCCGACGACGGTCCCGCGGCGGCGAACGGCTGCCGTCGACTGGCGCAGATGCGCGGCTCCCATCGGATCGAAAGCGGCATCCACTCCCCGACCGTGCGTCAAGGCGGCGATTCGCGCGACGAAGTCCTCGGTTCGGTAATCGATAGGCGTAGCGCCCAGGTGGGCCACCAGGTGGTGCTTTGGTCCAGAGGCGGTCCCATACATCTGCAATCCAGCGAGGCGACCCAACTCGAGGAAGGCAGTCCCCACTCCGCCAGCAGCCCCGTGGACCAAGATGCGCTGCCCCTCCGTGACGCGGGCCACACGATGCAGCATCTGGTGCGCGGCCACATAATTTAACACCAGGCAGACCGCTTTGGCCGGATCGACCCTCGCAGGCACGGGCGTCAGTTGCTCCACGGGCAGGCAGATGTATTGGCTGTAGCTCCCGTAGAACGTCAGCGCGGCAACCATTTGTCCGACTGCTAGCGGCGAGGTCTCCACTCTTGTGGCCGACTCAGATCCGAATTGATCCACCATGCCGACCATCGCATAGCCAGGTGTAAAGGGTGGTTTTGGCGCGCCTGGATAGCGGCCGCGGCGCACGTTCACATCCGAGAACGACACGTCGGCCGCCAGAATCTTGACTCGCGCCTGCCCGGCGCCAGGCTCCGGAAGCTCGTCTTCCACAACGCGCAGGACCTCAGGTCCCCCTGTGCGCTCGAGCATGACATGCTGGTATTTCATAGGAGCCACCTCGCTTTGCCGTACCCCCTTACTCCTCTTTTTAGGAGCCTGAGCTGAGATCCGCCAGGATGCGCGGCGACCTCATGAACGGCCGTGGGGCGTGACCAGATCAATAGTACGCGAAGGGTACCGCGATGGCAAAGGCGCCATTGAATGTCTACCCGCGGTGTGGCGCTGGCGGCGTGGCCACACGTTACCACAGGCTCCTGTCTTCGTAGCCCCGGCATCACACGCGCCGGAATGCCTGGCCGTGGTTGGCGCGCGCCTTCACCTGATCGACAATCAGGCTGATGACGCGCTCGCGGGCGGTCCAGCGGGCGGAGATGCGCGCGGGATCGAGGCGCCGCTCGCGCACGATGGCGCGCAGCGTGGGCAGGTCGAGCGCGTCCAGCGCGGCGCGCAGCCCCTCTACGCCTTGCGTGCGGTAGACTGCGAAGGGATCGGGCGCTGCGCCTGCAGGCGCTGGTGGCGCGGGCGCGGCTTTGCGGCTGCGCGTGGATGGGTGCGCGGCGGCCTGGGGCGGCTGCTGGACTGCGGCGCTGTCGAGCGCGCTGGATAGTCCGCTCTCGCGGGCGGCGTCGAGCATCTGCGCCGCGAAGGCCGCGTCGCTCTCGGCGCGCTTCGCCAGGGCGCGCAGCCAGGCGCTGAGCGTCGTGGCCTCCTCGCCCGCTGGCTGGCCCTCGGCCGTGTCGCGCTCAGAGCGCTCGTCGTGTGACATGCGCC
>DATBTW010000012.1:0-1595 GCA_036559055.1 Ktedonobacterales bacterium | reverse complement strand
TCATCGTGCCGGTGATGCATCAGGAGACGCCGCTGTGGCCGTTCCTCGCCGACCTCCAGGTGATTGATTTCAACGATCCAACCCGCTTCCAGGCCGCCTTCGCCGATCTGCTGGTGGCCGTGCGACTGGGCTACACGCGCCAGGCCGAGCTGATCGGGCTGCGCGGCGTGCGGCGCGGCCCGCCCTTCGATCTGGATCGGCTGCCGCTGCAGGAGCGCTTCATCGGGCGCGACGACGCCATCGAGTGGGCGCTGGAGCGGCTCGCGCCAGATCTCTCGCTGCGCAGCCCGCGCGTGGTGGATGTCGGCAATGGGCGGCTAGGCAGCCGCATGGCCAGCATCGCCGCCACCAACGGGCTGGCAGGCATCGGCAAGAGCGCGCTGGCGGGCGCGCTGGCGCGCATGCTGCATGCCACCGACCGCTACCCCGATGGCATCGCTGTCGTCGCCTGCAACGATCTGACTGATCCCGTCACGGTGCTGCGCCGCGCGCTGGCCCGCTTCGACCTGGAGGAGAAGGAGCCACCTGAGCAGACGGTCGAGCAATTGAGCGGACTGGCGCAGCGGGTCTTCGGCAAGCTGCCACGCGCGCTCATCATCCTGGACAACGTCGAGCCAGCGCTGGACATCGCGCAGGTGACGAAGCCGCTGCGCGTGGCGGGCGCCGCGCTGCTGCTGACCTCGCGCCAGCGGCTACCCTCCGCCGCCGTCTCAGCCGACGACAGCCGCGAACTGGAACTGCTCTCGCCGCAGGAGGCGGTGGCCGTCTTCCTGGAGAACCGCCAGCGCGAGAACGAGCCAGTCGAGGCCACCCCGAGCGAGGCCGACCGCGCCGCCATCGCGCAGATCGTAGAGGCGTTGGGCTGCCACACGCTGGCCGTCAAGCTGGCGGCGCCGCGCTCGCGTGGGCGCGATCTGGCCCGCCTTGCGGCTGAATACACCGCCGACCCACGCCTGGGCCTCAAGCTGCGTGACGCGAATGTGGATCCCAAGCCGGGCGATAAAGTGGAGGCGGTGGATGTGGTGATGTCCTCCAGTGTGGCCTCGGCGCCTGCTCCTGCCCGCCAGCTCTTCGCCGCGCTGGGCGCCTTCGCCAGCAACGACATCGGGCGCGACGCGCTGCTGGCCGTCGGCGGCGCGCTGGGCGATCCCGACACAGCGGCCAGCCTCGATGCGCTGCTCGACCTGCGCCTGGCCGACGCCTATCTCAGCGCCGACCTACCCGCAGGCGCCGACCGCGAGCGGCTGCGGCTGCACCCGCTTGTGCGCGCCTTCGCCCGCGACCTGCTGGATGGCGAGCGAACCGTCGCCGACGACCCGCCCTGGCCCGCCGAGCGCCGCACAGAGGCGCTGCGCGCCATGACCGCCTGGTACGCAAATTACACCAACGCCACGCCTGATGAAGCGCGCCTGCTCGACGAGGCCAACATCGGCGGCGCGCTGGCCTGGGCCGAGTCTGACGGCGATGATCGCCTGCTCGCTCGTCTCGTCAATGGCATGGTGAGCTTCTGGGAGGTTCGCAGCCGTACCGAGGCGCGCCAGGCGTATCTGCCACTGGCCGTCGCGGCGGCGCAACGTGTAGCGACGGCCAGCGAC
>DATBTW010000011.1:0-32675 GCA_036559055.1 Ktedonobacterales bacterium | reverse complement strand
GCGTGCGTCTCTAGCGCCTTAGCTTGATCACAGGCACGCACGCATGCCCGCGTGCGGTCATTATCGCTGAACGATCATCAGACGGTCGCAGCATCGGCTGCCTCCTCGCTGATTGCAGATCGGAGCGCCTCATTTGTCGTCGATATGGGGGTAGTGTACCATGTAGAGAGCAGATCGTCTAGCTGAACCATTGCCCCCAGGAAGGTGAGTGGCCAAGATGGCCCATTTGGACGGCGCCGCCGCGACCACAACCATTGGCGGTACCGACGCACAGCAACAGCTCGCCCCAGCGGCGCGCGAGCGGCTCGCGGGCGAGCTGCGCGCCGCGCTCGGCGCCGACTGCGTGCTCACCGAATCCGCTGATCTGGTGGCCTATGGCTTCGACGCCAGCTTCCTAGAAGCCATGCCCGACATCGTGGCGCTGCCGCGCACGCCAGAGCAGGTGGCGCTGGCCGCCCGCATCGCCACCGCCGCCGAGGCGCCCGTGGTGGCGCGTGGCTCCGGCACGGGGCTTTGCGGAGGCGCCGTGCCGATTCGCGGCGGGGTGGTCATCTCGACCGCGCGGCTGAACCACATCCGCCAGATCGACGCGGCCAACCGGCGCGCCATCGTCGAGCCGGGCGTCATCAATCTGGAGTTGTCGCAGGCGGCGCGTCCCTTTGGCCTCTATTACGCGCCCGACCCCGCCAGCCAGCGCATCTCGACCATCGGTGGCAATGTCGCCACCAACGCCGGCGGCCCGCACTGCCTGGCGCTGGGCGCGACGGCGGCGCACATCCTGGCCGTGCAGGTGGCGCTGGCGAGCGGCGAGCTGCTCTGGCTCGGCGCCGAGAATGGCGCGCAGAACGCGCCCGGACTGGACCTGCTAGGCGCGCTGATCGGCTCCGAAGGCACACTGGCCATCGTGACGCAGATTGTGACGCGCCTGCTGCCGCTGCCCGAGACGGTGCGCACGCTGCTGGCGATCTTCCCCGACATCGCCAGCGGATCGCAGGCCGTCTCGGCCATCATCGGCGTGGGCATCGTGCCCAGCGCACTGGAGATGATGGATCGCGTCATCTGCCAGGCGATCGAGCGCGCCTTCCACGCGGGCTATCCGGAGGACGCGGGTAGCGTGCTGCTGATCGAGGTGGATGGCCCGCGCGAGCTGGTGGAGGCGCAAGCCGAGCGTGTCGCCGCCATCTGCGCCAGCGCTGGCGCGCGTGAGACGCGCGTGGCACGCAACGAGGCCGAACGCGCGGCGCTGTGGAAGGGGCGCAAGGGCGCGGCGGCGGCGCTGGGCCAGATTACATCCAGCTTCTATCTGCAAGACGCTGTGGTGCCGCGCTCGCGCCTGCCGCAGATCATGGAGCAGGTGGAGCGCATCGGCGCGGAGTATGGCCTGCTCATCCCCAACGTTTTTCACGCTGGCGATGGCAACCTGCATCCCAACATGGTCTTCGACCGCCGCAAAGCTGGCGACATCGAGAAAGTGATGCGCGCGGGGAACGATCTGCTGCGGGCGTGCGTTGACCTGGGCGGCATGGTCTCCGGCGAGCACGGCATCGGGCTGGAGAAGCGCGACGCCATGAGCTACGTCTTCAGCGCACGCGACCTCGCCGCGATGGCGCAACTGCGCCTGGCCTTCGACCCGCACGAACTCTTCAATCCCGACAAGATCTTCCCGGAGAGCGCCGCCTGCCTGGAAGCGCGCGCGCCCATCGGCCTGCGCGGCGGCGTCAACGCCTGGTTCTGCTGAGGCGACCCACGCCCTCACCGTAGCTGCACGTTCGCCAGCAGCACGCTCGCGCCACCGGGGGCGAGCCGTGGGAAGCCATCGGCGTCTGCCGCGCTGGCGATGGTCGCGGGGACGGCGGAGCTGGCGGCAGGATGCGACTCCGGCGCGCCAGCGCGCACCTCGACCCCCAGCGTATAGCGATCTGGCCCGCTGGAATCCAGATAGATCGGCCAAGTCTGCATCTGGTAATACGCGCCCGGCGAGAAGGCGCTCGGCGGTACCCACTCCTGGGTCAGTGAGTCGTCGAAGATCATGCGCGAACCGTCGGGCCGCGTCAGCGTCATGACGATGGTCTGCGGCGCGCTCAGTCGCTGCGTGGCGCGCCAGTAGGTCGTGATGGTCAGCTCCGGCTCGACGCGATAGACTTGCGGCGGGTCGATCTGATAGCCCACCAGCTCCAGCCCGCCCGTGAAGTCGGCGATGATGGCGTGCGCGCCCGCGACTGGCCAGCTCGCGTAGGCGAAAGAAGCGAACGATCCCTCGCCGTTGGTGAATCCGCCGTTTGTAACTGGCCCTTCGCCACGCTTGAGCAGGAGATAGCCATCCTGCGCGTCCGCGAAGCGGTAGTTCCCCGACGCCAGCACTTGCTTGACGGCGGCCACGTAGTCGGCGGGGCCGTTGAAGGGATAGAAATTGCCGGTCGTCACATCCAGAAAGACATAGTCGGCGCTCTGGTCACCGGAGGGAAACTGGTAGATCGACTCGCGCTGGCTGACATGCGGCGCTAGCGTGGACTGCGCGCTGACCGAGGCGCCCGCTGGAATCTCCGTGGCGATGCGCTCGCCCAGCAGGTCGTGCGCGGTCACGACGGGCCAGATGTGGCGCACAGTGAGCTGCTGATAGACGCGCGTGGCCTGCCCGCCCAGGCCGACCGCCAGCGCCGGGATCAGCGCGAACGCGATCAGCGTCTGCGGGCGGACGACGGCGGCCAGCCAGCCGGGCGCGTTGGCCGCGCGCAGTCGCCGTCTGCCCTCCGCCAGCGCGCGCGCGACGCCCGGCGCGACCCATGCCAGCGCATCCACTGTGGCGAAGACTAGCACGGCGGCGATGTCGGTGTTGTACTGGTAGAGGCCAGAGTACATCAGCGGGTCGCTGCTGAGAATGTTCAGCGCGACCGACGGCAGCGCAATGGCCGCCGCCCACGGACTGAGCAGCGGCAAGAAGCCCAGCGGCCCCAGCAGCTTAACCAGATAACTGCGACGCGCGGCGTCGTGTGCCATCGCCAGCAGCGTCTGGATGGGCGCATGCTCCAGCGCGGTGAAGCGTCCGGTGACGGGCGAGTGGCCGAGCGGGCTGAAGACGCGCATCAGCGCCAGCGCCAGCGCCAGCGTGAGGGCGCCCATCAGCGCGACGCCCAGCCCCAGCCGCCAGCGCCGATGGAAGAGCGCCACGAATAGTCCAATGCCGATGACATCGAGGGTCAGCGTCTCTTTGCACAGCAACGCCAGCGCCAGCAGCAACACCATCGTCCGGTAGCGCCGGACGGTGAGGCAATAGAACGCCCACAGCAAGATCGTCGCGGCGAAGACCTCGGGATGGAAGTCATCCACCACGGCGGCGGTGAGCGGCGGGTAGACCAGGAACAGCGCCGCGATCAGCAGCCCCCACAGCGGATGTCGCAGGCGGCGCGTCGCCAGCAGATAGGCCGGAACCGCGCCGCTGGCCACCACCAGCGCCTGCAAGCCGAGCAGCAGCTTGACCGAGGGCGCCACGGCATACAGCAGCGCCAGCGGAATCAGGATCGGCTCAAAGTGGATGGCGAACCGCACGACGCCACCGGTGCAATTCAGGTCGCCGATGGGATTGCAGATCGTCTCATAGAGGAAGTGGCCATGGATGGTGTTCCAGAGCGCCTGATCCATGATGCCGAGGTCTTCGGCGTGCGTGGCGAAGGTATCGTGCAGGCCGATGGTATAGAGCGTCAAGATGACGGTGTACGCGACGGCAGCCAGCGCCACGATGATGAGCGCGATTCGGCCCGCCCGCCCCGCGTCATACGGCTCCGGCTCGCTCTCGTGCGCCAGCAGCCACTGCCAGAAGCGTCGCGCCACATTGCTGCGCGACTGCGGGGGATCGATCGGGTATACCACCCTCATACCTCGGCTAACCTTGTCTCGTTCGGTGTCTCGCTCGCGGTTGCGGCGCCTCTCGCCAGCGCCATCCATTGTATAGTATCGCGCCGCCGCTGGCGACCGGGCGCCGGACCTCTTCTCAGGCCGTTATAATCTCATGTGGCGCGTTGCGCCGCCCAGCCATGAGATGAATGAGCGAAAGTAGCGCCCGTGAATACGCCAACCAATCGATTTCTACGCGCCTGCCAGCGCCTGCCCGTCGATCACACGCCCGTCTGGTTCATGCGGCAGGCGGGGCGCTCGCTGCCCGAGTTTCGCGCCATCCGCGCGCGCCATTCGTTCTTCGAGATCGCCAACTCGCCGGAGCTGTGCGTCGAGGTGACGATGCAACCGGTGCGCCGCCTGGGCGTGGACGCCGCCATCCTCTTCTCAGACATCATGGCGCCACTGGTGGCTGTCGGGCTGGAGGTCGCGCTGGTCGAAGGCGTCGGCCCCACGCTGGCGCATCCCCTGCGCACGCAGGCTGATCTGGCCAGACTGCGCCCGCTCGACCCTGACGCCGACATGCGCCCCGTGCGCGAGACACTGGGCATGCTGAGCGCCGAGCTGGCATCTACTGATACCGCGCTGATCGGCTTCGTCGGCGCGCCCTTCACGCTGGCGGGCTACCTGGTGGAGGGCAAGCCTTCACGCGATTTCATCCACACCAAGCAGATGATGTTCGACGCGCCCGACCTGTGGGATGACCTGATGCGGCGGCTCACCGACATCGTTGTCAGCTTCGCACGCGGGCAGATCGCGGCGGGCGCGCAGGCCATGCAGGTTTTCGATAGCTGGATCGGCGCACTCGGTCCGCGTGAATACGCGCGCTATGTGCAGCCGCACATGCGCCGCCTCTTCGATGGCCTGCGCGCGTCGGGGCTGCCGGAGGTTCCGCGCATCCACTTCGGCACGGGCACAGCGGCCCTGCTGGAGTTGATGGCCGAGGCGGGCGGCGAGGTGATCGGCCTCGACTGGCGCGTCAACCTGGACGACGCCTGGGCGCGGCTGGGCGGGCCAGAGCGCGTCGCCATCCAGGGAAATCTCGACCCCGTGACGCTCAACGCATCATGGGAAGCCCTTCAGCGCGAGGCGGAGACGATTCTGCGTCAGGCGGGCGGCCATCCAGGCCACATCTTCAATCTGGGGCATGGCGTGCTGCCCAGCGCCGACCCGGACAATATCGAGCGGCTCGTGCGCTTCGTCCACGAGTTCACCGTCTAGGCGAGTGGCATCCGAAAGCCCCTCTCCCGCCGCAGCGGGGGAGGGGTTGGGGTGGGGGCATCCACACACGCAAAGAGCCGACCATCCACCGCGCCGTGGCGGAGTGGGTCGGCGGGCGACCATATGGTGATAGGTGGAGCGTGGGGACAGTTAGCGCGACCAGCCAGTCTGGCGCCTAGTATCCCTTTGCGGCAGCCTTCAGGCGGGCTTTGCGCGCCTTACGCGCACGCGCCTCCGCCTTCCGCTTACGCTTCACGCTGGGCGGCTCATAGTGCTGGCGGCGCTTCGCCTCGGAGAGCAGGCCCTCCTGCTGCACCCGACGAGTGAACTTCTTCAGGGCGACCTCGAACGAGTCGCCCTCGCGAATGGTGATCTCGCTCACGCTGTACGTTGCGCAGCCCCGATCTCCCTGGCAAGTGGGCTGCGCGCTCCTTTCGTCGCTGGCTACACGACATGCGGTGTGTTCGATGGCTGCTCAGCGCCGCCCTGGTCAGGGATGCGCCGCATTGGCGGCAGTGTATCACACCGCTTCGCAGGGTAGAACGTATCATACGGCGCGTTCGTCTCACATCCGCACAGATTCAGCGCAAGCGCCACGCAACCGCTCACCGCGCGCCCTCCCATCGTGCGATACAATGGAACGGTTGCACTCGCTGCGCTGTACGCCAACCGGGCGCCTGCCCGTGGGATGAGGAAGTTGGATGTCTACGAGGGATGAGCGGCCAGAATCCACCGAGCGGGACGACGATGAGCTGCTGCGTGGGCTGAATCAGCCCCAGCGCGACGCCGTCACCACCACCGAGGGACCGCTGCTGGTGCTGGCGGGGCCGGGCAGCGGCAAGACGCGCGTCATCACTCACCGCATCGGCTACATCGTCCGCGAGCACAAGGCGCTGCCCTGGAATGTGCTGGCCGTCACCTTCACCAACAAAGCCGCCAAGGAGATGCAGGAACGGCTGCAGAAGCTGATCGGCTCCGACGCGCGCGATCTGGCGGTCGGCACCTTCCACTCGATCTGCTCGCGCATCCTGCGGCGCGAGGCGACGCGCGACGCGCTAGGCATCGACAGCCACTTCTCCATCTACGACGACGACGACCAGTTGAAGCTCGTCGGCCAGCTTCTGGACGAGATGAACTTCGACAAGAAGCAGTTCAATCCGCGCATGATCCACAGCCACATCTCGCGCGCCAAGAATGAGCTGCTGGGGCCAGCGCAGTTCGCCGAGCGCGCCAACAAATACACTGAGGAGATCGCTGCGCGCGTCTTCAAGCGCTACGACGAGGCGCTGCGCGAACGTGACGCCGTGGACTTCGACGACCTGATCCTGCTGACCCACACCCTCTGGCGGCGCAACCCCGACGTGCTCACCAGCTACCAGCGCCGCTACCGCTACATCCATGTCGATGAGTTTCAGGACACCAACAAGGCGCAGTACGACCTGGTTCGCCTGCTGGCGGCAGGCAATCCCGACGCCCCCGGCCACCAGAATATCTGCGTGGTCGGTGACGATGATCAATGCCTCATCGCTGGCACGCGCATCCAGATGGCCGACGGCTCCGAGCGCCCTATCGAAGAGGTCGCAGTGGGCGCCATGGTCATGTCAGCTTATGGCAGCGGCTATTTCCAACCTGCGCGCGTCCTCGCGACTGCGCGCCGCGAGCGCAGCGACGGCGTCAGCATCACGCTGCGCTCAGGTCGCACGCTCATCAGCACGCCAGAGCACACCCACTTCGCGGGCTATCGAACACTACGGCCACGGAGACCAGCACAACGCGCTGTGAGGATGTACGCGCCCCGCATGCTGCCTGCTCCGTCGAGGCGCGGTCTCGCGCCCGTCCCGATGTGTGCGGCGCCTGCCACGTCGCATCGGCCCGCTACATCACTGTTGGCGCTCTCGGCCACCAGGCGTAGTGCGGAACGGGCGCCGTCTCCAACACAGCGGCTCATCATCACCCTTTGCGGCGACCAACGCGGCGCCACGCCGATGCACCGCATCTCGCTGGTCGGAAATGATCCGCAGGCTCGGAGCGCGCTCGAAGAGATCGGCTTGAGCGTGCGCGCGGCGAAGGCTGGCTCCGCAAGCTGGCGCTTCGAGTCAGCGAACACCGATATGGGCGCGCTGCTGGCGCTGGCCGGACGCATCGGGCAAGTGATCGATGTGGAGACGACCTTCACCGCACGCCTGGGCGCCAACGAGGAACCCGGCGCAACCAACTCGCTGCCACTCACTCCGGCGGCGGCGGTGCGCCCCGGCATGGTGATGTTCGATGCGCAGGGCGGCTATGATGTCGTGACGAAGGTCGAGCAGGTCACACTCGATGCGCCCGTCTACGACCTGGACATCGCGGCCACGCACAATTTCATCGCCAATGGCATCGTCACGCATAACTCCATCTACGGCTGGCGCGGCGCGATTCCACAGGTCGTGCAGGACTTCCAGCGCGACTTCCCGCGCGCCAAAACGGTCAAGCTAGAGCAGAACTATCGCTCCACCCAGGTCATCCTCGACGCCGCGCATAGCGTGGTGCGCCGCAACGTGGGCCGCGCCGACAAGCAGCTCTGGACCGAGCGCTCCGGCGGCGAGAAGATCACGCTGCACGAGGCTTACAACGAGGAGGAGGAAGGCGCCTACGTCGTGCATGAGGTGCGGCGCCTCGTCTCGCGCAACGACGCTCGGTTGCGCGATGTCGCCGTCATGTACCGCACCAATGCGCAGTCACGCGCGCTGGAGGAGCAGTTCATCCGCACAGGCGTCCCCTATGTGGTGGTGGGCAGCCGCAAGTTCTATGACCGCAAAGAGATTCGCGATGTGCTGGCTTACCTGCGCCTGCTCTACAATCCCACCGATCAGGTGGCGCTGGAGCGCATCATCAATGTGCCAACGCGCAAGATCGGCGCAAAGACGCTGGCCGAGTTCTTGAACTGGGCGCGCGCCGAACGCCTGACGCCATTCGAGGCGCTGGCCCAGCTCAACCGTCATCCGACGCTAGCGACGGCGGCTCGCAAGGCGCTCACGTCGTTCGCCGACCTGATGACCAACCTGCGCACGCTGGCCCAGCAACAGCCGCTGCCCATCCTGATCGACTTCCTGCTGGCGCAGAGCGGCTATGCTGCCGAGTTGCGCGATGGCACGGACGAGGGGGAGGAACGCTGGCAGAACGTACTGGAGTTGCGGCGCGTGGCCGAGGACTATGAGGCCATCGAGCCGGACGAGGACCTGACGCCGCTGGCCCTCTTTCTGGAGCAGGTGGCGTTGGTGGGCGGCTCCGACACCACGCAGACGGGCGAGAATGGCCATCTGGAGCAGGAGCAGGATAAAGACGCTGTCACGCTCATCACCCTGCACGCGGCCAAAGGGTTGGAGTTTCCCGTCGTCTTCCTGGTCGGGCTGGAGGAGGGCATCTTGCCGCACTCGCGCTCGCTCGACCAGCAGAAGGAGCTGGAGGAGGAGCGTCGGCTGGCCTACGTCGGCATTACGCGCGCTATGCTGCGCCTCTACCTCGTGCGCGCCTATCGCCGCTCCTACTACGGCGGCGTCAACTACCAGGAGCCATCGCGCTTTTTGGAGGAGATTCCCGCCGATCTGCTGCGGGTGACGCATGAGCGTGCCCCGCGTGGTGGCGTCTCCGCCAGCACTGGCGAGACGCGCCGCCGCGAGCAGCCCGCTGGTTCGGGCGGCTGGGGCGCCTTCGCCGCCAGCCCGCCGCCCCGGCCACCCGTTGCCATGCCCGCGCCGCCACCTGCGCCGTCTACTGATGCGGCGCCTGCGGAGGCGCCTGCGCCGCTCGCGGCGGCTGACCTTGCCCCTGGCGACAAGGTGCAACACCGCCTGTTCGGGCGCGGCCTCGTCATGAAGGTGAACGCCACAGCCGACGTCACCACCGTCGATGTCCTCTTCGACAGCGCGGGCCGCAAGACGCTCGATCTGGCCTACGCGCGCCTCGAAAAAATCTAGACTCACAAGCCCATCCCAGCCTGGCCCCAGGCAGCCCATCGTGTCGGCGTGGCGTGTCGCGACACGATGGGCTTGACATGTGCGGATAATTGAATCGGTGGTAGGGGTGGATGAATGTTGGGTTGGAACGGGGAGGCATGGCTGTGGATGCATGGGAGCAGGGAGCCGCTGTCACAGCGGTGACGATTTCCAACGACGAAATGTCCGCTGATGCGGCGCGCGACGATGAAGAGAGCGAGGGCTTCTGGCGCTCGCTGAAGGAACGACTCATCTCCTGGCCGAGCATGCGCCCGCCGCTGCGGCTCATCACAGGCGTGGCCATCGCGCAGTTGCTGGCCGCCGGGCTGATCGTCGCACTGCACGGCGTCGGATTCCGCCAGATCAATCTGGGATTGCAGTCTGGCCGCGATGTCGAGATGGCTCAGCCCTATTTCTGGATCTCCATCGTCTTTGCGATTTTGGCCATCGCGTTCCTGATGACCGGCGCCCTGCTGATGCGCTGGCCCCTGCGATTGCTGGCGCTGGCCATCTTCAGCGCGTTCATCATCCTGCCCATCGCTCCGGCGTCCTTCACGTCTGTGCGCATGGTTGTGGTGGCGCTGATCTGGCTGTGGGGCGCCATGATCACCGTCGCGCTGGCCGACCCGACCTGGGGCGCCGAGAAGCGCGATCTGTACCATCGCCTGCGCACGACGATCCTCCGGCGACTGGCTCCGCTGCGCGCGCGCCTGCGCTGGGTCGGCGGGCCGCTGCTGCCCGCCAGAACGCTGGCGATCCTGCTGCTGGCGCTGGCGGCGCTCTATCTCGCTCTGCTCGCCACGACGGGCTGGATGCAGGGATCGAACAATCTGTTGTTTCAGTTGACCATCGGAACACAACTCCAGACGCTGTCATTCGCGCTGGTACCCTTCCTGTTTCTGGCTGGCTCAGACTTCGCGGAGCTGGGCGAACTGCTGGCATCGGGCCTCGCCAGCGCGACCCGCGCTGTTAGCGCCCGCCGCTCCAACTGGCTGACACTCGGCCTGACGGTGATCGTCGCGGCAACCATCGCCTATTTCACGCGCCCCACCATCACGACAATTCGCGGCTTCGCGCTGGCCTATGGCGGCGATCTGTTGCTGGCGACGCTGGTGGGGCTGGCCCTGTTCGCCGTGCTGCGCTGGGGGCGAGCGGCAATCGATGCGCCGCTGAAGGTCGGGGGGCTGGCGCTGCTGCTGGCCTCGCTGGGCTATTTTGCGCTCGCCTGGTGCTCTATCGCGTATGCCGCCGCCCACACGCCGAGCGTCACGAACGTGACCATCGCCGACTACGCCATCTACACCCCCCCTGTTGGGACGACGCCCAGCTTCAGTGTGCCCTACCCTGCCGATTGGAAGCAATCGTTTACCCAGAGCCGGGGCGACATGCTCGCGTCGTTCAACGGTCTGGATCAGACGTTTCCGGGGGCCGCCTTCGTGGCCGCGCACCAGGATTCCGCAGCCAACGCTGATACCGCGTCTCAGACGCTCTCAGCCCTGCTGAATGCCGAGTTCACCACTTCTGGCAGCGTCCTCTCCGTACAGGATGTCGGCGGCTCCGGCTCGTGGCGCGAGCTGCGCTATACCCTGACCGATCCCACCGGCAAGACGCTGACGCTGGTTGGCGAGGCATGGTCGCGCGCGCTCGATGGACGCGACTGGGCCATCATCGGGCTTACAACCACTGCATCTCAGAGCGTCAACTTTCCCGTGTTCGATGAGATGGCGTCGGCATGGCGACCCGACCTCCTGGCAAAAGTCCCCGACGTGAGTAAGGGCGACACAGGCGCCGTCATTCAGCGCATCGCCGCGCTCTTCCTCGGGCTGCTGCCGCTGCTGCTGGGGCTGGCGCTCGGCTACTGGATGATCCGCCGCGGCGCGAAACATGAGCGCGCGTGGCAGACGGCGGGCGCCTTCGTCGCGGCGCTGGGCCTGCTGGTGGGCGCACAGCAACTGCCGAATATGCTGCAAGCGCTGGGGCTGCCATATACGTCGGTCTGGTTCACCGGGCTGGATGTTGGCTCGCTGCTTCAGGCCGTCGCCATCGCCACGCTCGCTTTCGTGATCTACGTCGCCGTGCGTCGCCGTGGTGATGCGCGCTGGATCGATCTGGTCCGGCTGGCGCTCCGGCTCAACGTCGGGCTGCTCTTCGTCTGGCTGATGTTGCTGCTCTACGACCGTGCCATCGAGCTGAGCAAGAGTTCAGCCGACCATCCGCTGAGCTGGGCGGCGGCGCTGATCGTGCTGATCGCGCTGGGATGGGATCTGCTCATGTCGGGCGAATCGTTCACCAATCGCGACGACGAGCGCCTGCCACGGCATACCCGCCTGTTGCTCTATCTTGGCTACATCATGCTCACCGCCACGCTCGTGATGTACTTCTCCGCGCAGCAGTTTACCCACAGCACATTCACGCATGAATCACTCTTCGAGAGCGAACCGTGGCCGCAACTGGGGCTGCAAATCCTGGGGCTGCCGATGGTCGTCGCCGCGTTTGCGCTGGGCGTGGTCGCCTGGCTCGGCGGCAAGCGGGATGCTGGCGAGAAGCAGGCGCTGGAAGCGACGGAGGCGCCCTCTGTCGCGGGGCTGGAAAGCGCGGGCCAACTCGCGCCTACCGATGACTAATTTTCGGAGCGCAGAAGCCGCGCGACAACCGTCCAGCGCCGTTGACAACGGCGCTGGCGCCATGTTATGCTGGTTAGGCTTGCCCGGCGTCCGCTCCTGTCAGGATGCCCGAAGCACGATTCGAGCAAAGAGCTTACAAGCGGTATTCGCTGGCGGAGGTACATTCACTCTATGGTCAAGATTCGCCTCATGCGTGTTGGCATGAAGGGCGCGCCGAGCTATCGTGTCGTCGTGGCGGACGCGCATTCGCCGCGCGACGGACGCATCATCGAGAATATTGGCTGGTACAATCCCCTGACTGAGCCATCCACTATCAATGTGGATGCCGAGCGCGCCAAGCACTGGCTGAGCAAGGGCGCGCAGCCAACCGATTCCGTGCGGTCGCTGCTGGAGCGCGCTGGCGTGCTGACCCGCGCCGAGCATGCGGCGGAGGCCAAGGCGGAGGCCAAGAAGTAGCGCGTCTTCCGCTGGCACAGCAGGCGAAGACAGGCGGAGATCTCTATGCGTGAGCTTGTCGAATTCATCGCGCGCAATCTGGTAGACGATCCGGATGCGGTCATTGTGCGTGAGATTCGCAATGATCGCTACGCGACCGTGATCGGTTTGCGCGTCAGCGAGGGCGACCTGGGCAAGGTCATCGGTCGCCAGGGGCGCGTGGCCAAGGCCATTCGCTCACTGATGCGCGCCTCGGGCAACCTCAGCGGCAAGCAGCACATCGGCCTGGAGATCGACGATCGCGGCCCACAGGCGCCCGATGCCTGAGAGGTCTGATTCCCCCGCCTCAACAGGCGGTTGGGTGGTGGTCGGGGAGATCGTCGGAGTCTTTGGCGTGCGCGGCGAGGTCAAGGTGCGCCCGTTCTCCGACTTCGCCGAACGCTTCGCCATCGGCGCCACGCTCTACCTCGGCGACGACCACATCCCCCACACCATCACCAAAGCGCGTCTGCGCCCCGGCTCACATGTGCTCGGCCTCAGCGGCATCGAGACGGCCAATGACGCAGAGCGGCTGCGCGGACGCACGCTGGCTGTCCCTGCCGATGCCCTGGCGGCACTCGCGCAGGATCAGTTCTTCCAGCACGATGTCGTTGGGCTGCGCGTGGAGCACGTCAACGGCGCGTCACTGGGCGTCATCACCGAGATTCTCAGCATGGGGCCGCACGACACCTACGTCGTGCGCGATGCGCAGGGCATAGAGCATATGTTGCCCGCCGTCAAAGCCTTCATCAAGCAGGTCGATCTGGCGGCTGGCGTGATGCGCGTCGAGCCTATCCCCGGCCTCTTCGATGAGAACGCTGACGAGGCGCGCTGAAGCCCAACGCTCGACCCGCTCACGGCAGCCGAACCAGCGCGCGATCGATGCTAGCCAGCGTCGGGCGGCCCGCCAGCGCCATCGCCAGCTCCAGCTCCGCGTGGAGCAGCGTCAGCGCGCGCTCCACCCCCGCCGAGCCATCCACCGCCAGCGCCCACAGCAGCGGTCGCCCCACCAGCACGGCCTGCGCCCCCAGCGCCAGCGCCTTCAGCACGTCGGTTCCACGTCGCACGCCGCCGTCCATCAGGATGACGCAGCGCCCGGCGACCGCCTGCGCCACCTCTGGCAGCGCCTCGATGGTTGGCGCGACGCCATCGAGCTGGCGTCCACCGTGATTCGAGACGATCACCCCGGCCACGCCATGCGCCACCGCCAGCGCGCCATCCTCCGCCGTCAGGACGCCCTTCAGCAGCACGGGCAGCGACGTGATGGAACGCAGCCATTCGATGCTCTCCCAGGTGAGATTGGGATCAAGCTGATGCGAGGCGTAGATCGAGAGCGCCGAGGCGCCCGGCGCCACCCGACCCTCCTCCGCCAGCGCGCCCGCGAAGTTGGCCAGGCTCAGATGCGGCGGCAGGCCGAAGCCGTTGCGCAGGTCGGCCTCGCGTCGCCCGACGGCGGGCATATCCACCGTCACCACCAGCGCGCGATAGCCCGCCCGTTCGGCTCGCCGCACCAGCGACTCCGTGACACTGCGGTCGCGGTAGACGTAGAGCTGGAACCACAGCGGCGCGCTCGCCGCCTGCGCCACGTCTTCGAGTGAGACGGTGGACATCGTGCTGACACACATCGCCGCGCCTGCCACGCCCGCGCCACGCGCCATCGCCGCCTCGCCATCGTCATGCGCCAGCCGCTGATAGGCCATCGGCGCGACCAGAATCGGCGTGCGCAACGACTCGCCCAGCAGCGTCAGCCGCGTGTCGCACGCGCCCACGCCGACCAGCACGCGCGGGCGCAGGCGGATGCGCTCGAGAGCGACGCGATTCTCGCGCAGCGTCACCTCGTCGTTCGCGCCGCTCTGGTAGTAGTCCCACGCGACGGGGTCAATGCGCTCACGCGCCAGCGGCTCATAGTCGAACAGATTGATTGGCTCCATCGTGCGCTCCTTCTAGCGGTCATCGGGCGCTGGGCTGGTCGTCGTCGGGCGGCATGGCCTCGCGCCCAGAGCAGGCGGGCATTCTCGGTACTTTTATCCTAACATGGGCAGGGCGATGTGCTAATGTCAAGCCAGCATGAGCTTGGTAAAGGCATACCTCTCGGTCGCTCGGCCTTGCGAAGGGTAGGGTATCGGTCAGGGCTAGATTGCATGCGGCCTCGCGCCATGCTACAATCGTCGCCTGAAGCGCTAGCTCGTTCGCTGTGCGGCAGAAGAGGCTATGGAGTCATCGCGCTGGGAGCGCGCTGATCCGTCGTCTGGCTAGCAGTGGGCGTCGTCCCCGGCAGAGCGACCAGTGATCAGCATCAACACGGAATCAACTTCCACGCGGGAGCGGAGGAACACCTATGGCGAAGGCGGGTCGCGCGGCAAACAAGGGGACGGTGTCGAAGATCCTCGGCCTCCTCAATCCGGTACGTGATCCCAGCCTGGTCGTCGCGATCATCCTGACGATCATCGAGGGCAACAGCGGCGCGGCCTGGCAATGGGTGGTGTTCGGCCTGCTGAACTGGATCGCCGTGAAGGCACTGATCTGGCTGCTCGTCAACTTCTTCTTCTCCTTCGTCTATCTCTCGCGCAAGGCGTGGTGGGTCTTCCGCAATCCCCGGCTGGCGTGGCGCCTGCTCGATGCGCTCGGTACCGAAGAGATCATCATCGGCGGCCTGCGCCCCGACATGTTCGCCACCGAAGAAGGCGGACTGCATGAGGGTCAGCCGGGCGTCGCGGGTCTGGGCGCGCCGGGCTACTTCGGCGGCGCGGGCATCGGCGCGCCCGCGTATGGCCAGCAGTACGGCGGCGGCGGTGACCTCTATCCCGATATGGATGAGGATCGCTATGGGCCTTACGGTCGCGGCGGGCAATTCAGCGAGCGCCTCTCGCAGCAGGGCGAAGAGCTGCAAGAGATGCTGGCGACCTACAGCCGCCTGATCGGCGACTGGATGGGCTTCACCGAAGAGAAGTGGCGCGCGGTCAGCGATAGCCAGCTCGGCTGGAAGCCCCTGCGCGGTCGCTGGAATGGCTGGGACGAGATCTATCAGGATTCGTGGGCCAGCTCCAGTGAGGCGGCCCACGCGGCGGGCGAGACGATGGCGCGGCGCTTCGAGAATGCGCGCGACAAAGGTTCAGCGGCAAGCTCGGTGGCCTGCTTCATGCATGATGTGGATAGCCTGCGCCAGAGCCTGATCGAGCTGGAAGGCGGAGCGGCCCCCGATGCGCCGCGCATGGGCGGTGTGAACTCGCAATCCGTCTCGCAGCGCACGGCGAAAGCGCCGATCATCCGCAATCCGATGATCGTGGATGCCGACGGCTAGACGGGCGCCAGATGAGTTTGTCGTGACGGCGCCGATGTGGATGTGGGCGTGACAGTGGATCCGCAGCGGATGAGCAAATCATTTACGGATCGAAGAGGGCCGAAGAGCATGCACGAGTACAGCCAGCGTCTGGCGCTCACCATGGCGGTGATCGCCGCCGTCGAGGGCATTCTGGCATTGATCGTGGGCGCGTTCCTGGCGCCCATCCCCTCGCATATCGACGCGACGACGCTGGCCACCGCGCTCTTCGTTCGCGGCCTGCTGGCGCTGATCGCGCTGGCCGCCGCCTTTGTGCTGGCGTACCTCGCCGGATACCGCATCGAGGCGCAGCTTGGCCCCTCCAACGCCGACCCGAAGCCCGCGCTGGCCAGCGCGCCGCTCGTGGCGATGTTCGTCACGCCCGGTCCACGCCGCGACGCCATCTACAGTGGCATGCTGACGCTCGTGGCCTACTGGTTCTTCACATCGATCTATATCGCCGCGCTGGGCCACACCATCGGCGAGGGTAGCCTGACCGCCGCGAACGCTGGCTCGTTCGTGTTCTCGCGGCTGCTACAAGGGCTGGCGCTGGCCATCGCCGGGGCTGGCGCTGGCGGGCTGGGCGCTCGCAATGCGGCGATGCGCCGCATCACGCAGCGCATCTTCCGGGGCGCGCAGGCGGCGCCAGCCATCGACATCCCGCCAGCGCCCGCACAGCCAGCGCCACGCGCGCCAGAGATCGCGCCAACCAGCGACAGCGCGCCGAGCGCCCCCAGCGGCGAGTAATCCTCTCCCGCCTATCGCCAGCGCGCCGTACCTCAACGTCCGCAGCGTCACGCGATGCTGCGGGCCAGCGGCTCCATCACGCTCATCAGTTGCACCACGGTAAAGGGCTTCGGCAGCGTGCCATCGACCGCCAGATCGCGCGCCGCTTCCAGATTGCCGAACGCCGAGACCAGAATGACCTTGTGCGCCGCGCGCGCCGTGGGATCGCTAACGAGCGACTGCATGACCCCGCGCCCATCCAGCACAGGCATCAGCAGGTCGAGCAGGATGATGCGTGGCGCGCTGGGCGAGAGCATGTCCAGGGCCTCCTGCCCGTTGGTGGCCGTCTCGGTCGGGTAGCCTTCCAGCGTCAGAACCTCGACCAGCATCTTCCGAATGTGTGGATCATCATCCACGATGAGTATCGTAGGCGAGTGGGCCATCCGTTTTCCCTCCCATAGAACCCTGTCGCACGTCGCGAATGCGCACAGCCAGCCGCTCCAGGCAGCCTGATATCCCTGGAAGTCATTGTACTGTGATTGAGCGGTCTTGTATAGCCAGCCTCATGCTGAAATACAAGATTGGTGGGCCATCATCACCCAGCGGCGGGCGCCGCGATGCGCGGGAGGCAGAAGCTGAAGCGCGCGCCCTGCCCCACGCCGCTCTCCACCCAGATGTCTCCGCCCATCGCCTCGACGTATTGGCGGCAGATCCAGAGGCCCAGGCCAGTGCCGCGCACGGGCGTCACCAGCGACTGCGAGAGTCGCACGAACTTCTGGAAAAGCTTGGCCTGATCCTCCGGCGAGATGCCGGGGCCATCGTCCTCCACCGTCACCACCACCCATTCCTGCGCGTCGTCGCCCACAGGCGCCGCAGTGAGCTTGCGCCCCTCCGCCGCCAGCGTCGAGCGCGTCGTCGTGCGCGCCAGCACGCGGCAAGCCTTGCCCGACCCGGCGTACTTCACCGCGTTGCTGATGAGGTTCGAGAAGACCAGCGGCAGCCGCTCGTCGTCGCCGTTGACCCACAGATCGTCGGCCATACGCAACTGAATGCGCTCCTTGGCGTCGGGCGCCTGTGCGCCAATCGCATCGCTGGCGACCACCCGCAGATCGAGCGGGCGCGGCGCCACGCGCAACGGCTGCGAGCTGAGGCGGTTGGCGTCGGCCAGCATGCTGATCATCCCTGCGAGTTGCATCGTCGCCTGATGAATCTCGCTGGCGAATTGCTGCAGCTTCTCCTGATCGAGCTTGTGGCCATGCTTATTGATGAGCGTCACATAGCCTTCGATGGCGGTTAGCGGCGTGCGGAACTCGTGCGAGACGGTCAGAATGAAGTCATCTTTCAGGCGGTCGAGTTCCTGCAACTGCTCGTAGGCGTCGTTCAACTGGGCGTGGGCGCGCGCATTGCTGATGGCGATGGCGGCCTGGCTCGCCAGCCCCTGCAGCGGCCCGATCTGTTCAGCGTTATACGGGCGCGGCTGATTGGGCGTGCAGATGACCAGCGCGCCCAATTGGTGATGCTGGTGGGTAATGGTGGCCGCCACCAGCGACGTCACGCCCAACCGCGCGATCCTGGCGGTGGCGGAGTCTGGCTCGCCTGCATCCTGCGCCAGCCCCTCAACGATGACGAATTGCTCATTGGTCAGCGCCTCGCCCAACTCCCGCCACGAGAGCGGCACGCGCGCATCGAGCAGCGCCGCCCGACCCTCCAGCTCCTTGGGATAGGCCGCGCGGCAGATGAGATCATCTGAGCGCTCCTCGCGCAGAAAAACCGCACAGATCGGCGCGCTGGTCAGCAGCGACGCTTGCTCGGCCAACGCCATCACGGTCGCCTGCACATCGAGCGAGGTACTGAGCATCTGCGCGGCATTGTTGAGGGCCGAGAGTTGCTGGCGCTGATCGTACAGCCGCTTGACCGATTGGTGCGCCTCCTCGACGAGGTGAGCATTCTCGACGAAGGTGGTCGCGGCCAGCGTCAGCGCCTCGAAGAGCGCCGCCGTGTCGGTGTTGAAGGCGTCAGGCTGAGGCGAGGTGATGACGAAAACGCCTTTCACCTGTCCACCGGTGATGAGCGGAGCGGCCAGCGCCGAGCGTGGAATAGCCTCATGCGTCCAGCCGAGCGCAGCCATCGCAGTCGGCGCGCCGCCCTGCGGCGACGCCTCGTTCACCAACTCTGGGAGAAAGGCGCGCTGGAGCCACTCCGGCAGATCGCTCAGCGGCAGCATGCCACCAGCCTGTGGCGCGCCCGCCCGCAGCGCCAGCTCCACATTGACCCTCGGCGTCTCGCCATCGCGATAGGGGAGCGCCGTGAGCGCGGCGAAGGTCAGGGCATTCATCTGGCGCATGGCGATCTCGGAGACGCGCGTGTAGAGATCACGGCTGGTTGGCCCGACGCCGCTCAAATCGCGTAGCGCTCCAACCAGGTCGCCGCGCCGCACGGAATCGCTGCTGGTATCGAGCAGCGCCAGCGCGCGCCCCAGCCGATCAGCATGCAGCTCCAGCATGATACGGTCGTTGTTGGTGTACGACCAGAGTTCATCGCGATTGAAGACGCGCAGCACGCCGATGACCGGCCCGCGCCCACTCAGGTGATCGAGTGTGCTGGGCCGAAAGATCGGGACGGCCAGATGCTGATGCGCCTCCGGTTCCAGCAGCAGGGTGCTGGCGGCCCCAGCGGTATTGGCGTCCAGGCGCGCCTGCATCGGCTCGCGGCGCTTCCAGACTTTGCCAACCAACCCTTGATCGGGCGCATACGTACGCGCGAGCTGCGCCGAGGGCAACAACTGCGTCACCTGGCTATCGATGGGATCGGCCACGTCATAGGACGCCTGCGGCGGAATCGGCTGGGAATTGCGCGAGGGCGCCCCGAAGCCTGGCAGACGCGGCGGTCGCTTGCGGCGGGCGCGCGTGACCATCGCCGTGCCAGCGGCATTCAGCGCCGCCACCTCGCCACCATCCGCCCGCACCAGCGCCAGCGCGCCATCGAGCGCCTCCAGACAGAAGGCCGTGATGCCGGGCAGGTCAGGATACCCCTTCACCACGGGCAGCGGCATCGACGGCGGCGCCGCCTGCCCGGCTGGCGCATGGCCGCTGTCGTCCGTGCGGAGTGATCCGCTCACACCGGAGCCTGCCGGGCGCGGTGGCCATTGTGGGGCCGATGTCATGCGCGCTCACCTCATCACTGGCTGCGGCGCGGTTGTCCATCCACTACGCGCTGCTATCGTCATCTTTTACTCAGGGTATGATACACAGCGCGAGCGCGACAAGAATCCAGGACCAGTCACAGGCCAGATGCGAGTTTTCTGGCGAGGTCGCGCCCATGAATGGCCGACACGCGGCATTCCAAAGGGGCATCAATACCCCTGTGGGATGCCGCGCAACTAGCGTCCGACGCGCGGCATTCATGCCGCGTCCGCGTGCTCCGGCCTTTGAAGGCCGAGAGCGCTCCACGCCAGGAACTCGTTCAGCCGCGTAGCGCGTTGCTGAGGATGAACATCAGGTTGGCGGGGCGCTCGGCCATGCGCCGCGTGAGGTATGGATACCACTGCGAGCCGTAGGGGACGTAGACGCGCACATTGTAGCCCGCTGTGGCTAGCCGCTCCTGCAAATCGCGCCTGATGCCATAGAGCATCTGGAACTCGAAGCGCGCCCGTGGAACGTCGCGCTCCTGGGCGATGCGGATGGCGGCGTTGATCATGTGTTCATCGTGCGTGGCGATGGCCGGATACACGCCGCGCTCCAGCAGGGGCAGCAGCAGCCGCTGGTAAGCGCTATCCACGTCGGCCTTGCGCTCATAGGCAATCGCGGGCGGCTCCAGATAGGCGCCCTTGACCAGCCTCATGCGCACGCGCTCCGTCAGCAGGCGCTCCACGTCATCTGGCGTGCGAAACAGCGCCGTCTGCACGACCGTTCCGACATTCTCGAAGGTGTGATGCATGTCGATTACCAGATCAATGGTGCGCTGCGTATACGCGGAGCTTTCCATATCCACACGCACGAACATGCCATAGCGCTGAGCGCGCTCCAGCACGCGCGCGAGGTTGTCGCGGCAGAGCTGCTCGGAGATGTCCAGCCCCAGCGCGGTCAGTTTGACGGAGATGTTGCCCTCGACGCCCTCCGCATGGATGCGCTCCACGATGCTCACGTAGTCATCGGCGGCGGCGCTGGCCTCGCGCTGGTCAGACGTATTTTCGCCGAGGTGATCGAGCGAGACACTGATGCGCTGGTGATTGAGCGTGTGCGCCACCGGAATCGCCAGATCGAGCGTCTCACCCGCCACAAAGCGGCGAGCCACCCGCTGGCCGATGGGGTTGGTCTGAGCCAACTGGCGGATGGCGTCTTGCCGCGCCAGAAACAACATGCTCTCTTTTAGCATCGCTACCTGCGTCTCCTCATGCGCCTCAGCGTCGAGCTGCGCCCTCAGGCGTGTCCAGGCGTCGCTCGCCATCGAGCAGACGCCAGCGTTGATTATACTCCTCGTCGCGCCGCTCTCATAGCCCAGCGGCGCCCCAATAGTCCAACATCCTGTGTACGCGCCGACCGACTCAACTACAATGAAGGGACATTGCGCCTATCTCGGGCCAGCGCGCCCGACCCAGCCGCCCAGCCCCCGGAGGATGCCCATGCCCGCCGCCAAAGCTCGCGCCGCTCGCGCCGCGCGTTCGTCGCGCTCGACGCAGGCGCCGAGCCGCACGCGCTCGCGGTCGCTCACCCTGCTGATCGTCGGCCCGATGCTCTGCGCCCTCGCCCTCACCAGCTTGGCCTACCTGGGGATGAGCCAGCAGGCCCAGCGCGACGCGCTGGCGCAGGTGGGGGTGGCGGCGCAGGCGGCGCGCGGCGCAATCCGCGCCAACATGGGCGACCTCACGCTGACCAATGGACAGCTCGCCAGCGCGCTCCCAGCCAACGTGACCACGCTCAACAACAACAACGCCGAGGCCAAACAGCTTCGCACGCTGGTCGGAGTAGATACGCTGATCGCTCAGCGCCAACCGAGTGGCTTCGTTGTCATCGCGTCGAGCATGACACAGGCGAGCGGCATGGGCGTCACGCTGGGCGGCTCGCTGCCGGCCAACGCCTGCGCCAACGCCAGCAGCCCCACCGCTGGCTCGCTGGCCGTCGGCGGAGTAGACTACGTGGCGGGCGCCGCGCCGCTGATGGATGGCGCAGGCGCGTGCGTGGGCGCGGTCATCGCGCTGACGCCAGTGAGCGCGATGCAGCATGTGACGCTCGAATACACCGTCATTCTGGCGATGGCGGGCGCGCTGCTGGCGCTGGTCACAGTGGCCATCGGTCTGATGCTGAATGGCCGCGAGCAGGCCGCCCAGACGTCGCTGGCGGATGGCCGCCTACGCGCCGCTATCGATGTGCTGACTGCCACGCAGGCTCACTATTCGACGCAGCGCGAGCAGCGCGAGTGGGTGGGACGCCGCATCGACGCCGGACGCGACCACCTGGAGCGGCTGATGGGCTCGCTGGCTTCCGAACGGGTAGCGCTGCAGGAGGCGACATCCGATGTGTGGGCGGGCGTCTCGCATCCCGGCGCGCCGGTCGATCCGGCCACGGCAATGCGACTGGCGCGCGAGAACGCCGTGGTGGCGGCGCGCATCGGCTCGCGCCTGAACGACGTGGACATCGCGGTAGCTGATCTCTTCGCCGACCTCGACGCCTCTGATGAGTTCGACCAGATGCTCGACGAGGCGCTAGCGCAGACGGAGAGCGCCATGGGCGACCTGCGGGCGCTGGTCGCGCCATCATCCAGCTCGCCGCTCGCCGCCCGCGCTCCCCAAAACGATCCCTTCGCCACGAATGTGCTGGAGGCGCAACGCCGCTGGACATCGCAGGAGCCGCGTATCACGCCGCAGCCCATGCCAGGCGGCTCGCACTTCACCGGCGGCCAGCAGGCCGTGCGCCGCGACTCCGGCCAGTATCGCGCCGCGCCCGGAGACTCGGCGCAGCGGCGTGCCATCCGCCCCGATGCGAGCCAGCCGGGCCAATCCGGCCACTATGGGCAGACGGGCCAGTATCGCACGCTCTTCAATCAGGGCGCGGCTGGCAAGCATCCAGCGGCGCGCAACCCGCAGCAGCCTGACGCCAGCGGCGTGCAGCGGGCGCAGTGGCAGGCGGCCAGCTCCAGTGGCCGTCACCCCACGCAGCAGCCACCGCAACCGCCCAAACCTCACAACGCCTTTGACATCCCGCAGGATGGCCGCGACCGAGGCTCCAGCGGCTCCCGCTGGCTCAACGACTGAGGCTGTGGCCCAGGATATTGGGAGGCGCGGGACGGTCCGGCGGTTAAAACCGCGCCTGGGAGGCGGCTGCTGCCGCCACAAAGTCCGCCTACGCGAACTCGGATCCGAGAACCCGCGCAGGCGGGTTTCGCGGCGGCCCGCAGGCCGCCTCCCAGGCGCGACTTTAGTCGCCAGCAGCCGAGCGGCCGCCTCGCCCGTTACATCGTCGTGTCGATCACGCAGAAGCGGTTGCCCTCCGGATCGGCGAGGATGACGTAATCGGCGTCGGGCGGGCGCTTGCTCCAGTGCACCTCGGTGGCGCCCAGCGCGAGCAGCCGCTGCACCTCGCCCGCCTGATCGTCGGTGTAGAGGTCGAGATGGATGCGCGGCGGGATGTGAACCGCTGAGCGCATCTGGTCGAGCGAAAGGTTTGGTCCGACGCCATCGCGCGGGCGCAGCAGCGCGAAGTCGTCATCATCCCCCTCGCGGGGTACATAGTCCAGCGCCGCCGTCCAGAATGCTTTCTGGCGCTCCAGATCGTCCACGCGCAGCACGATGGAGCCGATACAGATCTTCGCCATCTCGTGTATCCGCCTTTCTGCCATCTCAGTTGCCAAGAGGGGAGCCTCAGGGAGTCAGTGGCGCGCCCGTCCGCCGCAGCACGATGACCTGATGTGTCTCGCCCACCATCACATAGTGGCCTGACGCCTGCATGCGCTGGAGCATCTTCGTATCGCCCGCGCGCACATTGGCGATGGCGTTGGGCAGATCCATCGCCACGTACTGCGCCTGATAGCAGAGCGTATCGGGCGCCAGATAGAGATCGTAGCGGTCGCTCAGATGCGGATCGAGCGTATCGGTGGCGCAGACCGAGGCGTCGGCAGGAATCCGCGCCAGCAACGCATTGACCGCTGACATGCGCGCCGTCAGCGCCGCCGAGGGCGGGTTGCCCGCCGCCCAGAACGGCGGGAGCTTCCCCACCGTCGAGATATTCCACAGGCTGAAGGCGATCAGCCACACGACCAGCAGCGGCTGCATGAAGCGCGCTGGAATCGGGATACACTCTAAAAGCGCCGCCCACAGCGCGCCAACCGCTCGCCCGAAGCGCGCCAGCCCGCCGAGCGCGCCATGCCAGCCATCCACCCACACGCCACGCATGCTCCCGCGCGCCGCGCTGGCCGCCGCCTCCAGCCGCTGCGTATCTGGCTCGCTGGCCGCGCGCTGACGGGCGCGCGTGAGCGCCGCCGCGCCATAGACCGCCGCGCCCAGCAGGTAGGGCAGGATGATAGCGTTGTACTGGAAGAAGCCGCTGTACTGCTCGGTGTGCGAGCTGAGCAGGTTGACCGCCAGATCAGGCAGCGCCGCCAGCAGCAGCGGCGGGGCCAGCAGCCCCAGCCCACCCGCCGAGCGCAGGACGATGGCGAGATAGCCGAGCCGACCGGGAACCAGCAGATAGCCCAGCACGATCCACGGCTTCGTGATGGCGTTGACCAGCGCCTCCAGCGGGGTGCGGCCCAGCCAGCTGTAGCGATACCAGTAGTTGTTGCCGCCCGCCACGCCAACATTATAGTGTGGCAGAATCAGCTTGAAGCAGATCGCTACCCACAGCAGTGCGCCAAGCGCCACCAGCAGCCCATAGCGCCGCTTCTCTGGCCGCGCTACCGCCAGCAGCAGCGCCACCACCGCGACCGAAAGGCCGACATCCTCCTTGGTCGCGATTGCCAGGATGGCCGCCGCCAGAAACCAGCGATAGCGGCGACTATCCAGCGCCCACAACGCGAAGAGCAGCAGCGGCGTGGCCAGTGTCACGGCGTGGAAATCCCACAGCGCCTCGCTGACGGTGAAGGGGCTGAGCAAATAGGCGAAGACCAGCCCCACACCGACGAAGGGGAGCTGCGGCAGGCGGCGCAGGCTCAGTGCGAAGAGCGGGAGCGCCCCCAGCGCCAGCGCGATGGTCTGCGTGGCCAGCAGCGTCTCGGGGCCAGCGTGGATGAGGTAGAGTAGCGAGAGCGGCAGCAAGATCGGCTCGACATGGATGCTCAGCCGCGTCGGCGGCCCGAAGTCGTCGGCGCCGCGATTGGTGAAGCGGAAGGGGTGGCCATGCAGGGTATTCCACACCGCCTGATCCATGTTGCCCAGATCGAAGGCGTCGGTGTGGAACTCCAGGTGGCGGAAGATGGCGTGGTAGCCGACCAGAAAGGCGAAGGCGAGCGCCATCAGCCCGACCAGCCCCCAGGCGATGCGCCGCTGTGTCAGCCAGGGCGAGAGCCACGCTGGCGCCCAGCTGCGCAGGCCGCCGCCGAGCGCAGGCGTCTCTGCGCCAGACTCGTGCGGCGGCTCCGTCGTGATGGAATCAGGACGCCTGGACACGAATCAGCGCTTCGCCTTTCTGCACGAGCTGGCCATCCTTCGCGGTGATGGAGAGCACCGTGCCGCTCACCTCAGACCTGATCTCGTTGAAGACCTTCATCGCCTCGACGATGCAGACGACCTGCCCGGCCTGCACCGGCTGTCCCACCTCGACAAAGGCCGCCGAAGCGGGCGATGGCGAGACATAGAAGACACCTGTCAGCGGCGCGACCACGGCGATTCCCGGCTCGACCGCAGGCGTCTCCACCTCGCTGCGGCGAGCCAGCGCCTTGCGGCGTGGGGCGCCATTGGCGCGGGCGCGCTGCGCGCTGACGGGAAGCGGCGCCAGCATCACCGTGTCGGTTTGCCGCCGAATCAGAATGCGCAAGCCATTCTCGGTCAGGTCCAGCTCACTGACATCGCTGCCTTCCAGCGCCTCAGCCAGAGCCTTGACCCGGCTCACCAGCGATTGCCGTTCCGTAGGCCGCCTCCTCTATGCCAGCGCGCAGCAGGCGTACTTGCCGCCGCCGCGCGTCATCGTTCGTCTTTCGCCGCCGCTTGCTAGCCGTTGTACCGGCGCAGGATCAGCACAGCGTTATGGCCGCCAAAGCCCATCGAATTCGAGAGCGCCACCTCCACCTTGGCCTCGCGCGCCGTGTTGGGCGTGAAATCGAGGTCGAGTAGTGGGTCGGGCGTCGTGTAGTTGATGGTCGGTGTGATGACCCCATGATAGAGCGTCAGCGCCGTCACACCCGCCTCGATGCCGCCCGCCGCGCCCAGCGTGTGCCCAACCATCGACTTGGTCGAGCTGATCGCCAGCTTCTTCGCATGGTCGCCGAAGACTGTCTTGATCGCCTCAGTCTCGTTCAGGTCGTTGAGATAGGTCGCTGTGCCGTGCGCATTGATATACTGCGCCGCATCGGCGGGCAGTTCGGCCTTCTTCAGCGCACGAGTGATGGCGCGCGCCAGGCCCGCGCCCTGCGGCGCTGGCTCGGTGATGTGGTAGGCGTCCGCCGTGCTGCCATAGCCCACCAGCTCCGCATAGATGCGAGCGCCACGCTTGCGCGCATGCTCCTCGTCTTCCAGCAACAGCACGCCTGCGCCATCGCCCATCACGAATCCATCGCGCTCTTTATCAAACGGACGGCTGGCCCCGGCGGGATCATCATTGCGTCGCGAGAGCGCCTTCATGTTGCCAAACGCGGCCAGCCCGATCGGCGTGATGCCCGCTTCGGCGCCGCCCGCCAGCATCGCCACCGCGTCGCCCCGGCGGATCATCTCGGCGGCCTCGCCAATCGCGTTGGCTCCCGACGCACAGGCCGAGACGGTCGCGAAGTTTGGCCCACGCGCGCCAACCGTCAGCGAGACGAAGCCCGAAGCAATGTCGGTGATGAACATAGTGATGAAGAACGGGCTGATGCGGTCTGGTCCCTTGTCAAACAGCACCCTGAACTGCTCGTGGGCGGTGTTCATACCACCGACGCCAGAGCCGATCACCACGCCGACGTCTTCGGCGTTCTCCTCGGTGATCGCGAAGCCCGAATCATCCAGCGCCTGCTTCGCGGCGCCCATCGCAAAGTGGACGAAGCGGTCGTTACGCCGCACTTCCTTGCGGTCCATATACTGCGTGGCGTCGAAGTCGTTGACGACGGCGGCGAATTTCGTGTCGAAGGCCGTCGTATCGAAGCTGGTGACCAGTTGGCCGCCCGGCTTGCCCTCACACAGGGCGCGCCAGGTCGTCGCGGTATCGTTGCCGACCGCACTGACCAATCCTATGCCCGTCACCACCACACGGCTGCTCATGAAATCTCCCCTCTGATCTCCCTTGCAAGGCGGGGCCGAGGCGCGTTAGCGCTTCAGCGCGAACTTCTCGCTGTGCTCGGCCAGGAAATTCGTATACACCTCGCCGCGCTTGAACGTCTCGTTCTCCAGCAGGCTGAGGTGGAATGGTATCGTCGTCGGCAGGCCCTCCAGCACGTATTCTTCGAGGGCGCGCTTGCCGCGTGCGATAGCCTGCTCGCGCGTCGGCGCCCAGACGATGAGCTTGGAGAGCAGCGAATCATAGTGCGGCGGCACTTCGTAGCCCCGGTAGAGGTGCGAATCGACGCGCACGCCAGGGCCGCTGGGCGGCAGATATTCTTCGATCACGCCAGTCTGCGGACGGAAGTCATACGCGGGGTCCTCGGCGGTGATGCGGAACTCGATGGCGTGGCCGTTGGGGCGAATATCGGACTGCGTCACGCTCAGCCGCTCGCCAGAGGCCACCAGCAACTGCTCGCGCACGAGGTCCAGCCCCGTCACCAGCTCTGTCACGGGATGCTCGACCTGGAGCCGCGTATTCATCTCCATGAAATAGAAGTGGTTGTCCTCATCGACGAGGTATTCCATCGTGCCCGCGCCGCGATAGCCAATTGCCACCGCCGCGGTGATCGAGCGCTCGCCCATCTCGCGGCGCAGCGCATCGGGCAGCAGCGGGCTGGGCGACTCTTCCACCAGCTTCTGGTGGCGGCGCTGCGTGGAGCAGTTGCGCTCGCCCAGATAGACGCCATTGCCATAGTTATCGCAGAAGACCTGCACCTCCACATGCCGTGCGCGGCCCAGATACTTCTCGACATACAGGCCGTCGTCGTGGAACGCCTCGCGCACCTCGCTCTGCGCCGTGGTGAAGACGTGCGCAAACTCCTCAGGCTTGCGCACCAGGCGAATGCCGCGCCCGCCGCCGCCAGCCGCCGCCTTCAGCATCAGCGGGAAGCCGATGCGCTCCGCAGCTTCCTCGCCCTCGCCCAGCGAACGCAGCACA
The DNA here is from genome assembly GCA_036559055.1 of Ktedonobacterales bacterium. Taxonomy (GTDB): domain Bacteria; phylum Chloroflexota; class Ktedonobacteria; order Ktedonobacterales; family JADMIN01; genus JAKAIY01. Next base: position 5,068 of record DATBTW010000011.1, on the reverse strand, counting down.
TCCGTGCCGGGGAGCATCGGCAGCCCCTCGCGCTCCATCGCGATGCGCGCCTGCACTTTGTCGCCCATCTGCACCATCGCCGCAGGGGGCGGCCCGATGAAGACAACGCCCACATCGACGCAGATCTCGGCGAAGCTGGCGTTCTCGGAGAGGAAGCCGTAGCCGGGGTGGATGGCCTCGCAGCCCGTCAGCAGCGCCGCGCTGATGATATTAGGGATGTGCAGGTAGCTCTTGCTGCCGGGGCCGGGGCCGATGCAGATGCGCTCATCCGCCATGCGGACGGGCAGCGAGTCACGATCTGCTTCAGAGTACGCGATGACCGCCGTGATACCCATCTCGCGGCAGGCGCGGATGACGCGCAACGCAATTTCGCCGCGATTGGCGATCAGCACTTTCTTGAACATGCCGTGAGCTTTCTATCGACGTTTGGCGATTGCTGGCGCCAGATCGTGTTGGTCGAATCGGGAACCATTCGGCGCGGGCCGAATCCAGGCTATTGTACCACGTCCCCTGCGGCTGGCATAGCCAGCAAACATCCTGCCAACGCGGGCGCGGCCAACGCGGGCGCGTGCTCCGGCCTTTCAGGGCCGAGAGCGCCTCACAAGGCAGAGAGCATTCCCAAACACGCAGCACGACGCCCGCGCACGCCATCTGCTGTGGCGCTCGCGCGGGCGTCGTGGAACATGCGGAGCAACGAAGCGGCGCGCTATTCGAACTCACCGCGTGAAGCGAGCTGCTGCTGCTGGGCGTAGAGATTGGTCCACGTCCAGGCGAGGCGCTCGTAACAGCCGTCGTGCGTGCGATTGCCGTTGGGCGTCTCCCACGCCCACAGGCGGATGCGCTCGCCGCAAACCTCGCAGGCAAAGCGGCCCAGGCTCAGCTTCTGGCGGCGATTGGTATAGAAGCGGTTCATCGTGCGCGTGTAGGAGAGCAGCGGCGCGCCGTGCTGCGTCACCGTCGAAGAGATACCCACCAGCGATTGCTCGGTCTGCAGGATCAAGCCGCGCTCGCCGCCCGCATCGGCGTCATAGTCGCCCGCGTACTCGTCATCGTACTGCTCGTACTCGCCGTAGTCGGCGTCGCCAGCCTGATCTTCCCAGGTATCTCGCTCATATCGACGGCTGGGCATGACAGAGGCCTCCTTCACAACACGTCTTCAGAGACAACGGGGACAGCCATGCAGTCTTTGGCGATTCGTCTGAGTCGGACGGGGCCTGTGGCGCGTTTCTCCGCCTGGGGTGGAGCGCTGACTGGAAACCAATGCGGCGACGCGGCGACTCGTGCGGCGAACGTGGGTTGACCGCTACCTTGACCGCAAGTATAGCATGGCTCTCACGGCATACGCTATCGTTCTAAACATCAGTACCATGCTTCTCATTCGGCGCCGGAGCGTCGCTATCACAGAGCAAGCAATCAATCCAGGATAGAGCCAGCCTGCATGAAACAGCCAACTTCGCCCAGCGCGGCCAATAAATCCTTTCGCCCTGAGCGGTCCGCTCAGAACGGCCAGCCCGGCGGCGTCGCTCCCGCCGACGCGAGCGCCACGACCAATAAATGGGTCGTCTTTGCCATCATCGCCATCGGCGTCTTCATGTCCACGGTGGACTCCTCCATCGTAAATATCAGCCTGCCCACCATCGCCACCTTCTTTGGTGTGCCGCTGAGTGGCGCGGTCGAGTGGGTGGTGATCGTCTATCTGGTCGTCATCGCCGCAACCCTGCTGACGATTGGCCGCCTGGCCGACATCACCGGACGCAAGGTGATCTGGGCGACCGGGCTGGTCGTCTTCACCCTCGGCTCGGCGCTCAGCGGCGCATCGCCTACGCTCGGCTTCCTGATCGCCGCACGCGGCTTCCAGGCGGTCGGCGGCTCGCTGCTCTTCGCCGTCAGCGCGGCCATGCTCACGGGCGCCTTTCCCGCCAACGAGCGCGGGCGCGTGCTGGGCATGAACGCGCTGGTGGTGGCGCTAGGCGTCAGTGTTGGCCCGACGCTGGGCGGCTTCATCACGCAATACCTGAGCTGGCGCTGGATCTTCTATGTCAACGTGCCGCTGGGCATCATCGGGGTCATCGCCACTGTGCGCCTGCTGCACGAGCCACCGCGCAGAGGTCGCGGGCGCTTCGATCCCGCCGGGGCGCTGCTGCTGACGATCGGGCTGGCGGCCATCACACTGGGGTTGTCATTTGGGCAGGAGTGGGGCTGGACCTCGTGGCGGCTGATCGCGTCGCTTGTGATCGGCGCGGTGGCGCTGGTGGCGCTGGTCTTCGTCGAGCGAATCGTGCCCAGCCCCATCGTGCAACTGAGCCTCTTCCGCAATCGCGTCTTCGCCTCCGCCAACCTCAGCCTGACACTCAGCTTCCTCGCGCTCTTCGCCGTCAGCTTCATGATGCCCTTCTATCTGGAACAGCTTCGTGGCTTCTCGCTGATCGAATCGGGGCTGCTGCTCACGCCGCTGCCGCTGACCATCGCCGTCTTCGCGCCGTTCAGCGGGCGGCTGGCTGACCGCATCGGCACGCGCTGGCTGGCGGCGACGGGGCTGGCCATCGCCTGCCTCGGGCTGGTCTTCATCAGCCAGCTTCAGGCCGACAGCTCCGTCGGCGACATCATCTGGCGGCTGGTGGTGATAGGCTTCGGACAGGCACTCTTCCAGTCGCCCAACAATAGCGCGCTGATGGGGTCGGCCCCCGGCGCGGCGCAGGGCGTGGCGTCCGGCTTCTTGGCGACGGGGCGCGTGATCGGCCAGAGCACCAGCGTGGCGCTGGCGGGCGCTATCTTCACCAGCCTGGGTGGCGCGCTGGCAGGCGCGCAACTCCATCGCATCTACACCGGACAGGCATTTCACTCCTTCCCGCCGGGCTTTCTGACGCCGATGCAGCAGACGTTCGTCAGCGCCTTCCACGCCACCTTCCTGGCCTGCGCCGCCGTCGCCGTCATCGGCGTCTTCGCCTCGCTGGTGCGCGGCAAAGAGGAAGTCGCGGCGCGCTCCAGCCGCGTGTGATAGGCTGACGGTGAGGGCGAGCGCGCCTGGAGTCGAGCGCAATCAGGAGCGGAGGAGACGATGAGTGACGCCGACGCAAAGCAGGCCACCGGAGCCAGCGGCTTCCCATCCGGATTCTATTGGGGGACGGCCACAGCCGCCTATCAGATCGAAGGCGCCCCACGCGAGGATGGCAAAGGCGAATCTATCTGGGATCGCTTCACCCATACGCCGGGCAAGATCGCGCGCGGCGAGACGGGCGATGTCGCCGACGACCACTACCATCGCTGGCAGGCCGACCTCGACCTGATGCAGCGCCTCAACCTCAATGCCTATCGCTTCTCCGTCTCGTGGCCGCGCATCTTCCCCACCGGCTATGGCAAGCTCAACGAGGCCGGGCTGGACTTCTATTCGCGCCTGATCGATGGCATGCTGGCACGCGGCATCGAGCCATTCGCGACGCTCTATCACTGGGATCTGCCGCAGGCGCTGCAAGACAAGGGCGGCTGGCCCAACCGCGACACCGCCAAGGCTTTCGCTGAGTACGCAGGCGTAATGGCGCGGCGCTTCGGCGACCGTGTCAGCCACTGGATCACCAACAACGAGCCGAGCGTCACAGCCACACTGGGCCATGTGCTCGGCGAGATGGCCCCCGGCGAGCAGAACACTGGCTTGCTGCTGCCCGTCGCTCACCATGAGCTGCTCGCGCATGGGCTGGCGGTTCAGGCGATGCGCGCTGACGCCCCGCGCCCGATTGACATCGGCGCCACGCTGAATATCGCTCACAACGAGCCAGCCACCGACCGCGAAGATGATGTGATGGCGACGCGTCTGTTTAATGGCGCCTGGCAGGAGATGTATCTGGAAGCGCTCTATCACCAGCGCTATCCAGAGGAGATCGAGACGGTCCTGCGCATGCTGGGCGCGCCGGAAGACCTGATCCACTCCGATGACATGGCAACCATCGCCACGCCGACCGACTTCCTCGGCCTCAACTACTACACCCGCAACCGCATCCGCGCCGGAGCGATGCTGCCGGAGGTCGTGCCCGTCAGCGGGCCGCAGACCGTGATGGGCTGGGAGGTCTACCCCCAGGGGTTGCGCGATCTGCTGATCGAGATTCATAAGACCTACCAGCCGCCGCGCATCTATGTGACCGAGAACGGCGCCGCCTATCCGGACACGCTCACCCCCGACGGCGTCGTGCATGACCCCGACCGCACGCGCTACCTCCAGCTTCACTTCGATGCCACGCGCGAGGCCATCGCGGCGGGCGCTCCCATCGAAGGCTTTTTCGTCTGGAGCTTCCTTGATAACTTCGAGTGGGCGCACGGCTTCGAGCCGCGCTTCGGCGTGGTCTACGTCGATTACACCACGCTCGACCGCCACATCAAAGAAAGCGGACGTTTCCTGGCCGAAGTGGCTGCCACTAACGGCGCGCGGCTGGACGAGAAGTAGCGGGCGTCTACGGCTGCTCGTCGCGGGTGATGCGGAACGGGGAGGCGGGGTCGTCGCGCAGCAAGCGCATCAGGTTGTCGGATGGCTCGATCTGCTCACTGGCAGCGCCGCTCACCAGCGCCTCCAGGGCCTCGGGGGTCAGGTCGCGGCGTGGATCCCAGGCGGCGCGCTTCATATCGACGGCGCCCGCCTCGGTGAACGGCGCCCCCTCGGCTTCGAGCAGTTGGCGCATGCGGCCCTTCTGCCCAAACGCCCAACTGCCGGTGAGCTCGCCCTTCGCGCTGACGACGCGCTGTGCTGGCACGCTGGCGCCTTTGGGCGTCTCGTTCATGATCCAGCCGATCATGCGCGCCCCTCGCGGATAGCCCAGCGCCCCGCCGATGGCGCCATAGGTGGTGACGCGACCCGTGGGGCAGGCGCGCACCAGCGCGTAGACCTGCGCCATCAGCGTCGCGGCACGCTCGCGGGTGATGATTGGCTCTGGCATGGGTCGTCCTTCCGCCATCGCTCCAGCGTCGGGCGCGTTACTCGATAATCATCGGCGTCTCGGCCTCCGGGTCAGGCGGGGGCGGTGTGACGCCACCTGTCAGCGTCCCCAGCGTGCCGCCAATTGCCCCGGAGATGAATCCAACG
>DATBTW010000010.1:0-16467 GCA_036559055.1 Ktedonobacterales bacterium | reverse complement strand
GACAGATGATCCCGCGTCAGCTTGACCCGCAGCACGGGCGTCTTCCCGCGTGGCGCCCAGGTGCGTACTGCCAGTGGCAGCAGATAAAAGCCGGACTCGTCTACCCAGACGATGGTGTATCCTTCGTCGGTCGCTTTTTTTTGATGGCCGGCCAGCGCTCCTCGTACCATTGCTGAATCGCCGGCTCGTTGCGCTGGGTGGCCCGCTCGATGGGCTGCCGCCGGCTCCAGCCGAGCTGTCAGAGCAGACGACTGACATGGTCGCGGTGATAGCGCACGCCGAAGGTGTGCCAGAGCACCTCCACGATCCGGTCAGCCGTCCACACGTCGCCGCCAAAGCCATAGGCCTCTGCTCCGCGCGCCAGTAAGCCCGGAATCTGGGCCCGCTGCTCGGCGCTCAGCCGTGGGGGTCGCGCCGGGGCTCGGCCGGGTCCGCAAGGCCTCCTCGCCGCCTTCACGGCCACGCTTGAGCCATTGGCTCACCGCCGCACGGCTGACTCCCAACGCGGCGGCGATATCTTTACTCCACCAGCCCGCTTGATGCAGCTCCCACGCTCGCTGGCGCCGCCAGGCGCCCAGATCGGGTTTCGTCGTTGCTCTACTCATGCCCCGCATGGTAGCATGGTTCACATTCCAGCGTCGAGATCAGTAGATAGTGAGCATGACCCTCGAACCAGCCCAAGCAGCGGCTTCTGACACATCCCATCCATCCCAGCCGACAGCGGGCGCGCCACATCCGGCGCGGCGACCAGCCTGGCGCGAGTGGGCGGCGTTGGCCGCGCTCATCGCGTTGGCGGTGGGGCTGCGGCTGACGCTGGCGGCGCGCGGCTGGCCGATCCTCAACAGTGATGAAGCCACGATGGGGCTGATGGGCAGCGACGTGGCGCTGCGTGGCTCGCGCCCCATCTTCACCTACGCGCAGGACTACATCGGCGCGCTGCAAGCCTATCTGGCCGCGCCGCTGGATGCGCTGCTGGGGCCGACGCCACTGGCGCTGCGCGTGGCGACGACGCTGGAGATGGTGGCGTTTCTGCTGGCGGTGTATGCGCTGGCGCGGGCGGTCTGGTCGCCTGCGGTGGCGCTGCTGAGCGTGGCGCTGCTGGCGCTGGGGCCAGAGTGGGCGCTGCTGCGCGAGTTGCAGGCCGGCGCGGGCGCGCAGGAGACGCTACTCTTTGGCGCGCTGGTCGTCTGGCTGGCTTACCTGCGGCTGCGCGCTGACCAGACGCGCTGGCGACGTGCGCTGCTGGCCACGCTGGCGCTCGATCTGGCCTTTGGGCTGGCGGCCGGGCTGGGGCTGTGGAGCGACTTCCTCTTTCTGCCGTATCTGGTCGCCGCGCTGCTGGCGCTGGCCTGCCTGGGCCTGCGCGACCTGCGTGCGGGCGCGCTACGCCTGAAGCGCGCGCTGGGCGAGGCGGCGCTGGGCATGGTGGGCTTCCTCATCGGCGCCGCGCCCTTCATCGTGGCGAATATCAGCAGCCACGGGCAGACGCTGCGCCATGCGGCGGCGCTGGCGCAGGCGCACAATGGCGCGGCGGCGCCAGGGCTGGGCCAGCGACTCGCGCTGGTTGGCTGGCAGATCGGCGCGATGCTGCTGGTGGGGCTGCCACAGGCGCTGGGCAGCGGTGGGGTCTGCCCTGGCTGCGCGGTCTGGCCGCAGCAGGGTGTGAGTGTCACGCCCGACCAGCTGGCGCAGGAGCTGGCGTTTACGCTGCCCTTCGCGCTGGTCGCCATCGGGCTGTGGTTGTGGACGGCGGCGCCGCTGGCCTGCGCGATGCGCCGCGTGATCCCGCTGGTCGTGGCGCAGCGGCGACCCGACGCGCCCGCCCTGCCACCGCTGGACGCGCGCTGGTGGGGGCGGCTGATGCTGGCGCTGGGCGGCGCGCTGACCCTGCTGCAATACACCGCCAGCCGCACGTCGTACACCTTCCCGGCGTCGTCGGCGCGCTACCTGATCGGCCTCTACATCTGTGCGCCGCTGATGATCGCACCGCTGGTGGCAGCCTGCGCGGCGATCTGGCGCAGCCGCAGCGCGGGGAGCGAGCGGCTGGGGGTGGCGCTGGTGGCTCCGCTGGGGGTGGCCCTGCTGGTGCTGCTCTTCATCTTGCAGGGGGCCAGCGCGGCGCATGCCCTGGCCGCGACAGCCGACCGCCAGACCTACGGCCAGCCGATGGGCCAGCGTGACGCGCGGCTGGTGGCGTTCCTCCAGGCGCATCACAGCGCGGAGTTCTACGCGGGCTACTGGACCTGCGTGCGCCTGGTTTTCAGCTCTCAGCAGCAGGTCAATTGCGCCGTCATCGATCCGCAGAACGCCTTCCAGCCGGGCTTCAACCGCTATCCGCCAGCGGTGCGGCGCACAGCGGCGGCGGCGCATCCGGCGTGGGTCTTCGATCTGGCGCGTGGCGAGGAAGGCGCGCAGGTTCCGGCGCAGGTGGCGGCGTGCATCGCCACGGGTGAGCCGCGCTGCGCAGGCTATACCTCCGCCACCCAGGATGACTATCTCATCTTCTACTACGCTGGCCCATACGCGCCCTGACGGCGCCTGCCATATCCCCGCCATTCTACGCAGTGCGCGCCCGAACGTCAGTGATATACTTGCTCTGTGGCAGTTCTTGAGTCACGCCTCACCATTCGCGGCGACGACAAGGCAGTCGCAGTCTGCGAGGGGCCTGCGGAGACGAGCGCGATGCGATGTGCGCACGCCGCATGACATGCCGCTGCGCATCAGATGATGGTCAGATGATTGCTGGATAGTTGGCCTGATGATGTGGGGAGGTGGGGATATGGCGGCGGCCCGGGGCGCAGACGCTGGAACATCACCCAGCCGCCAGCTTGGCCCACAGTCCTGTGTGCTGGAGACGCTGACGTGGTCATCTGATGCGCCCGACGCGGGCGTGCGCTATGTCATCGTCGATGGCTTCGTCCAGGCGATTGCGTATTGCCAGCGCCGCCTGGCGTGGGATCTCGTCGCGCCAGCGGAGCGCGACGATGACGAGGCGCGGGAGCGCTGGCGGCGCTCGCGCTCCGTCTTCGCTCCCGGCGAGCTGGAGCGGCGCTGGCGGGCAGCATCGCAGGCGCTGGCCGACCTGCGCGCAGAGGCCAATGAGACCGACGACGAGCGCGCCAGAGCCGCGCTGGTTGAGCGGCTGCGCGCGATCTCGCAGCAGTACGCGCTCGATCTGGAGCTGGGCGCCATCTATACGCTGCCCGCTGATCTCGCGGCGCTGCTGGCGGCCATCGGCGCCCCCTTCGTCTGGTGGGACGACGACATCCAGAGCGTCGAGCAGGAGCGCGCGCCGTTCGACTACGCCGATACGCGCCATCGCGCCATCCTGGCGCGTCGCCTGCGCGAACAGAACGAGACCGATGAGACCGACGCTGAGGCTGACGATGAGGCGGGCGCTCCAGCGTGAGGTAGTGACTGCTCTCGGCAGCCGGTCGCCCGCGCGCGGTATACTCTAACGTGAATAGGCGCCCAGTAGCGCGCCGATGATAGTGACCCAACCACGACCCAAACATAATCCAGACGCGACGCGAAAGCGAGGCGAGTGACCTATGACGATAGACCGCCAGGAAGCCATCGAATTTCTTGTGGATCATTATCAGCATCCACGCAATCGCGGGCCGATGTCTGACGCCGATGTCCATCTGTCGGGCGGCAATCCGGGTTGCGCCGATACCGTGGAGATGTACGCCAAGATTTCGCCCGATGGCCATGTTGAGCGCGTCTCATTCGAGGGGCAGGGCTGCACGATCAGCATGGCCGCCGCGTCCTATGTGACGGAGTTGACCGAGGGCATGACGCTGGATGAGATCGAGCAACTCACCTTCGAGTCGCTGATCGATGATCTGGGGCGCGAGGTGGTAATGGCGCGCCCCACCTGCGCGACGGTGGCGCTGGGCACGCTCAAGAAGGGCATCCACGAGTATCACATGCGCCAGCAGGCCGCCGAAATATAGGTCGCAGCCCAACTTCGTCTGAAGAGCCGTCCCCTCCAGTTGGAGAAGGGACGGCTCTTCAGCGTCACACGCGCGCTGGGGCGGCTCAGCGCTGGTAGGCGTTGCGCGACCCGCGCGTGGCGCCGGTCGTTCCCGATGCGCCAGACTGGCTGGCGGGTCGCGCGCGCCCGGCGCGTCGCTCGCGATAGTCGGTGGAGTCGATGGCGACATTGCGCACGAAGCTGCGATCGGAGAGCCGCGAGCGGATGCGCTCATCCATATGCGCGAGCAGACGGTGGTTGGTGGTGACGACGGTTGGCATGTGGTAGTTGTAGCGATAATTGATGATCTGGAAGAGCTTCTCGGTGGCCCAGGCGGTCGCGTTCTCGGCGCCGAGGTCATCCAGCACGAGCACACCGGCCTCGCGCACCTTGTCGAACAGTTCGTCGTAGGGCATCTCGCTACTGGGCGCGAAGGCGGCGCGCAGATGGTCGAGCAGATCAGGCACGATGCTGAAGAAGACCGATTGGCCGCTGGCGAGCCGCTCGTGGGCGATGGCGGCGGCCAGATGCGTCTTGCCCACGCCGTAGCCACCGCTCAGCACCAGCCAGCCCTGCGGATCCTCGGCGTAGCGCTGCGCGACCTCCAGCGCCTCGCGCACGCCGGGCAGCGAAGTATCGAAGGTGGTGAAGGTCTTGTCGCGGAAGGCGTCCAGGCTGGACATGCGCCGCAGATCGGACATGCGGCGATCCTCCATCTGTTGCTCTTTGCAGACGCACGCGACGGCCTGACCGAAGGAGGGATCGCCCACCGGCACGTCGAGCCGCACATAGCCCGCGCCGTGGCAGTGCGGGCAGGCGCCGTCACCGTCATCGTCGTCGTGGCGCTGCTGCTGGGCGAGGGTCGCGCGGCCAGTGGTCGCTGCGTTGGCTGAGTTCCTGGCTGGCCCGCTGGTGGCCCGCATGGGGCGCAGGGCACGCGCGTAGCCCTGGGTGGCCTCGGCCAGCGAGAGCATGCCGCTGGAGCCAGCGCTCATGCCGCCACTCATGCCGCCACTCATGCCGCCACTCATGCGGCGCTGCTGCGCAGGGGTCGTGGCGCGGCGCGGCGCCATCGCCGACACAGCGGAGGCGAGTGGGGTGGTCACGCGGGCGCGCTGGCTGGGCAGCTCCAGAATGCGCTCGCTATCGAGCGTGTCAGCGGCGGGGCCAGTTCGCTGGGCGACGTCGGGCGCGCTGGCCATAGTGGCCGCAGGCGCGGCAGGCAGCGCGGGGCGTGGCGTCCGGCGAGCCAGTGGCGCGGTGATGGGCGCGCGCGCGACCCCCGCAGCCAGCCCCGGCGTGATGCGCGGCGTGCGCCTGGGCGCGGCGTGCGTCGGCGCGGGCGCCTGCTGCCCCGCCTGAACGGTCTGCTGCGTCGGCTGAGGCGCGGCGCTCGGCTGGCCCTGCGCGCCTGCGCTGGGCCGCCCACGGCGCGCGGCGCCGGTTCCCCGTCGGGCGTTCCTAGCGAGAATATCGCCCATGCGTTCCATACGGGGCGCCTCCCTTCCCGTCTATCTCCCACCGCTTCAGTATCGCGCGGATGTAGCTCCACTTGCGTTTGTTCTGCTGGGTGGCCTCGCGGAACGCCGCTTCGATCCAATCCCAGGGGTAGCGCTCGCCCGCGTCGCGCAGCTCCTCGGCCACCAGTGGGGCCAGCAAGCCGATGTTCTGCTCGTAGAGGGTGAAGATGTTGGGTCGCTCGATCTCGACCGAGAAGCTGTGCGCTCCGTCATCCAGCTCGTCGCCAGCGGTCGCGTTGGCAATCGGCCCCTCGACCTCCAGCAGGATCTCTGGCGAGGCGACACCTTGCAACAGTTCGGCGACGGCTGCGCGGCTGCGCTCGGTGTTGAAGAAATACCAGGTGACAATCTCGTCATCAATACGGACGCGCACCCGCAGCAGCAGGCCACGCGCCCGTGCCCCCTCCAGCGCGGCGCGCAGCCGCTCCTCGTAGGGGCGCGGATCGCCACGCCGCCGCAGCGCGCGTCGCAGCAGCGGGTCGGCCAGCAACTCGCGGTCACTGGCGCAACGCGGCTCGCCCACCTTCTGATAGAGCAGCCAGAAGAGGTGTAGCGTGACCTTGACCTCGTTGACGTCTTCCAGCTCTGGCAGCGCCGAGGTGAAGAAGGCGTCGGGCAGCGGCGTGTAGGGATTCGGGCCGGGAGGAAACCCGGCGAATGCTGGCGGCATGGGGTCTCCTCCTCTCAATAGTCTGGCTCGACCTGGCGCAGTTCAAGGTCGCGGTAGCGGGTCTGGGCGCCCTGGAAATAGAGGCTGACCAGCCCCACCGGGCCGTTACGGTGCTTGGCGATGATGATGTCGGCGATGTTCTTGCGCTCGCTCTCCTGGTTGTACACATCATCGCGATAGATGAACATGACAATATCCGCGTCTTGCTCGATGGAGTTATGTAAAGTTATGTCCGCCGCTACGAAGTTGTGATGGCCCTCCACCGTCAGGTCGTAGACATCCTCCTCGCCATCTGGCTCGATGGAGAGGACTTCATCCCAGTACACATCACTTGTGGCCAGCAACTGAAGTTCCGCGCAGTTTGTAACCGCTGCGATGCGCATCGCCCGCTCTCTGCTCACGTTTTGCTGATAGAGCTTCGAGCCGCAGTACTCCTGACCCAGCGCAGCTTGGAATCCACGGTGGGTTAGTCCACTTGATCGCAGTGCGGGCAATGCCTGCGCTTGCCAGACGTCACGGGGGATGATGTCTCGGTTGGTGTTAGCATCTACGAGAGACAGTTCACGTGCGATAGTCACTTCGTGGCGCGCCTTTGCGACCCCGAGACCTCCTACTTGTGCTAAGAATGCTTCCACATCTGGTTTGCCACTCACTACGACGTGGAACTGGTCTCGCCCCTTGGACTGCTGAGAAACACGTTTTATCCTAGCATTGATGCCCAACCGAAGTAGCAAACTCTGCACGTCACGACCAAGGCGCTCGCTGCTGGAGGCGTAGTAGATACGCGGGATCCGATTGATGCCAGTTCCCATATGTACACACCCATCGGTCGCCCACAGGTGGCGCAGGAAGCGTGCGATGCCAGCGGCGGGCTGCGCAAAGACCTTCTCTGGCACGCGCTTCTCATACGAGCGCAGGCCGAAGATGCCGAGGTCATCGAGCCAGGCCGCGATGGGGTTGCGCTTGCCGTGGGTCAGGCGCTCACTCGCCGTCAGATAGACCTGATACCAGCCGCGCTCCTGAGAAATCCGAGGCGCCACCGCAGCGCCGAAAACTGCTAACGCGAGACGCGCTACTTCTTCAGCGAGCGTGATGTCTGCGCTCGTGTACTGGATGACGTGGTGGGGCAGCGCGCAGCCGTCGCCGATCATATGGCCGAGCAGCGCCAGCTCTTCGTCGCTCATCGTCGCCTCAGATGGCCCAGACAGCGTGCGCGGCACGGCGATACGGACGCCAGCGGTGAGTTCATCCAGGCGACGCCAGCCCGCGATGGTCAGGAAGCGATGATTGGCGGTCGCGCGCACGCTGCGACCGAGGCGCGTGGTCAGCCGGAAGACAGGTTTGTGTCCGGTCGCGAAGGCATTAGTGATGACCGCAGGCTCCAGCTTCCACGTCGTCGGGTTGAGCGCCAGCGCTCGCACGCTAGCGCGCCCCACCAGCGACGCGATCGGCGCATATCGCCCCTCATCGGGTAGATAGACAGGCGTATCACCCGTCACGCAGCCCGACTCTCGCAGGTCGCTGAGCTGCGGGCGCTTGTCGGTGCGGCTTTCCACCGCGCGCGAGAGCTGCGAGAGCGCCAGCACCGGCGTCTCCAGTTCGCGGGCCAGCTCTTTCAGTCCGCGGCTGATGGCCGAGATCTCCTGCACACGGTTCTCGTTGCTGCGGCCATTGCTGTTGACCGTCCCCTGCATCAACTGGAGGTAGTCCACGATGATGAGGTCGAAGCCGCGCTCCATCATCAGGCGGCGCGCCTTGCTGCGCATCTCCATCAGCGAGATGCCGGGGGTATCGTCGATGTAGATATTGGCCTCGGAGAGATTGACCACCGACTGGCTGATGCGCTCCCACTCCTCGTCGTCGATGAAACCCGTGCGCAGCTTCTGCTGATCGACGCCCGCATCCATCGAGAGGAAGCGCGCGATGAGCTGCTCGGCGCTCATCTCCAGGCTGAAGATGGCGACGCCATGCTTGAAGCGCAGCGCGGCATTGTGGGCGACGGAGAGAGCAAGCGCCGTGTTGTGGACGATGATATCCTGCGCGACGAAGTTGGAGCCGTCTGGCACAGTCAGGTCGTAGACCTGCTGGTCGCCGATTGGCTCGATGGCGGTGATCTCATCCCAGTAGACCGCTGGGCTGCCACAGCGTTGTAGATGCGCATCACCTAGAATCTCACCATAGCGTGCCAGGCGGTGACGCGGAAGCCGGCGATTGGTATGCGGGTTGTAGCCCGCATATTTGCCGCTGCGCATGGTCTCGCCGCTACGGCGCGCCAGTTCGATCATCGAGAGACCCTGGTATGCGACAGAGGCGCGCACGATAGGCCAGATCTCGCGCGGCGCATGACCAGCGTTGCCAGGATGCGCACGCAAACGTCTCCCCGCACGCGGCTGGACAAATCGCATCGTCTTTTCGCCAAACCAGCCAATCTGCTCCTGATAGCGTTGAATGGACTCTGGACTTGTGATCTCGACACGCCAGGCGCCCGTCGTCGTCTGATAGCGCTTGGCCACTAGACCGAAGCGGATGAACGCATGGTGGACATCCACCGCTAGCTGTGGCGCCGCAACAGTAAACTCGATGCGTGGATCACCCGCTACTGGATAGATCGAGCCATCGCAACTCATCAGCGTGCGCAGGAACTCGGCGAGGCGCGGCTTATTCCATTCCCAGACACATGCGGGAAAGGCCTTCTCTTTGGCGAGCTTGCCCCACAAGCCCAGTTCGCGCAGCCATGTGGTGATGGGGTTGGGACGCTGCGCCACACCGGGCTGGCGCGGGCGCGCGGTGACATAGGTGATCTTATCCTGACGGATGGCAACTTCGGGAAAGTGATCCGCGACGATGCGCTGGAAATCTTCGGTGATCTCAGGAACGGTGTTGGTAAACTCCGGCGACGAGTCGGTCAGGCCACCCTCGGCGATGAAATAGGCGAGTAGGCGCACGAGCGCGGCGTCCCATGAGTCGTTAGAGCCAAATGCGGGTACCGCGCACGGCACAGCGATGGCAGCGCCTACAGCGAGATCATGCAGTGGAACCCAGCCCTGGACGGTCAGGAAGGGATGATGCCCGGTCACCTCGACCATGCGGCCCGTGCGCGTGCGAACGCGGTAACATGGCTGGACGCCGCTGTCCACCCAGTCCGAGACAGTGGTGGGGCGGATGGCGCCATCTTCGGAGAGGCCGAAGACCGCTGGCAGTCGACGCTGTACGCACTCCTCAATGGTGAGGCGCGCGCCGGTCTGCGGATCATCGATTAGCGTATGGGCGGTGAGGCATTTTCCCACTGCCGGCCGGGCTGCCAGAATGACGAGATCGGAGCGCTGGAGGCCGCCGGTTATCTTGTCGAGGTCGGCGAAGCCGGTGGCCACGCCGACGATGTCGCCCTTGCGCGATTGCAACTGGCCGAGCTTGTCGAGGTAGGCCATCAGCGTATCGCGGATGTGCTGGAACTCTTCGTGCGAGATGCGCTGCGATACATCGAAGATGAGCTTCTCGGCCTGATCCAGCGCCACGTTGGCGTCTGGCTCGTTGTAGGCGATGCCTGCGATCTGCCCCGCCGCATGGATCAGCCGGCGCAGGATGGCGGTGCGCTCGACGATGCGCGCGTAGCTCTCGATGTTGGCGCTGGTTGGCACCTGATTGGCCAGCGAGCTGACATAGCTGGCGCCGCCTATCTCCTCCAGCTTGTTGCTGCGCTGCAACTCATCGGTCAGGGTGATGAGGTCGGCGGGAGCGCCCGTCTCGTAGAGGTCGGAGATGGCCTGATAGATGACGCGGTGCGCCTCGCGATAGAAGTCCTCTGGGCGCAGGAAGTCCGCGATCTGCGCCATCGCGTCTGGATCGATCAGCAGGCTGCCCAGCACGCTCGCTTCCGCTTCGACATTCTGCGGCAGCAGCTTCTCCGCTGACATCGCCATCGCCACAATCCTCCAGAATCCGCCAGAACCCACCGGGAGCCGGGAGCAACCTCCCGGGCAGCGTCTCCGTATCGTCCCGTATCGTCTGTGCCGTCGGCGCTGGGCGTGTGCGCTAGAACGTCTATTCTAGCAGTATAGCACGCGCCGGGCGCTGTTTTCTCGTCGCGCTCGCCAGCCTCAGCGCCAGCGCCGGAGCGCGGGGACGCGAAGAGAACAAACGAAGCCGCACGGTTGAGGGTACCTGAGCCATCCAGATTTCGCAATGTGGCGCTGTCCACCAGCCGTCCACCGCTGGTGGATATGTGGATAACTCGGTGAACGCCCCCTGGCTTTTGCTCGGCTGGAGGGGCTTGTTTTCACCTTCGCCGTGGCGCCTCAGCCCTGACACCATCGCCACCAACGGCTTATCCACCCCTTTCCACGAATCTGGGCGAGTTATCCACGAAGTTATCCACAGAGATATGCACAAGCCCCTTTGGGCTACCTGGCGGTGGGAGACTTGGGCAGGGAGAGTTGGGCAGTGAGAGTTGGGCAGTGAGAGTTGGGCAATGGAGAGGCCGTCTCAGCCGGAAGCTCAGCCCAGCGCGCCCGTGTGCGTTTGCAGCCAGGCGCCGGGGAGCATCGCCAGCTTGGCGGGGGTCGAGAGGTGGATGCGCCGCGCGAAGACATCCTGCGGGCGCTGGGCGATGCGTCGCAAGATGGCGCGATAGAGCGAGCCGCTCAGCGTGATGGCCAGCCGCGCGTCGGGATCGAGCAGGCGCACGCCGCGCAGCCCGCGTGTGTAATACTCCTCCGCCCGCGCGATCTGGTAGCGCATCAGCCGGAAGTAGGCGGGCGTGATGGCGCTGCGCTCCAGCTCGGCGCGGCTATAGCCAAACGCCGCCAGCTCGTCGGCGGGCAGATAGACGCGCCCGTGCGCGGCGTCTTCGGCGAGGTCGCGCAGGATGTTGGTGAGCTGCATGGCGATGCCCAGGTCAACCGCCGCCCGCGCCACCGCAGACTCGGCATCCGCCTCCGCGCGATAGCCCAGCACCGGCGCCATCAGCAGCCCGACCGTGCCAGCCACCCGGAAGCAGTAGAGTCGCAGGTCGTCGAAGCGCGCGAAGCTGGCCCCCGCGATGTCCATCTCGACCCCGCCGAGCAGATCGAGCGCGGGCTGCAAGGGAATCGGGTAGCGGGTGAGTGTGTCGGCCCAGGCGCGCATGACCGGCCCGCGCGGGCGGCCAGCGTAGGCGTCGAGCAGCGCCAGGCGCCAGCGCTGGAGCGCGGCGAGCGGATCGGGGTAGAGGTCGCGCTCGTCGGCGATGTCGTCGGCGATGCGGCAGAAGGCGTAGACCGCCCACGCGGCGCGGCGCTTCTCGGCGGGCAGGAAGAGCGAGCCATAATAGAAGGTGCGTGCAATCTCGCGCGTGATACGCTGGCAATAGGCATAGACAGCGCTGAGCGGCGCGTCGGCAGGCGTCAGCCGCTCATCCAGCGCGCCAGCCGTCACTGCGCGGCGCTGGTCTGCCTGCGATGGCTGGCGTGGCAGGCGGAGCGTGGCGCGTGTCTCCGCCATCGCGGGCGGAGAGCAGGCAGCGTCGTCGCCATGCGCGAGCATCGGGTAGCCCTCCTGTTCCACTGCGCACTCAGGGTGTTTCCGACTGGTTTCAGCGCGCAGCGACGCAAGTGGATGACCAGCCGTGCGCGCCCGGTGGCGCTGCGACAAACACTATGCAACTATTATACAAACCGTTGCCGTCAGATCATGCCGCAGCGCGCGCGCCAAAATCAAGGAGCATGCACGCCACGTCGGCTGGCGGCTGAACCCGCGCCTCAGGTTGGCTAACGCCGACGTGAAGCCTGCCCGCGCAGGGCCATAGGAGCGGAGCCGTCTCCCAGCCCGCACAGGCGGCCTTTGTGGCCGCAGGTCCGTAGCTGCGGGTTTGCCTGCCAGTGCTCCTGACCCCGCCCCGGACGACTGCGAACGGATGGAGGCAGTGTACAACCCGCGCGGGGCGCTCGCGTAGAATGTGATGTCGCGGCTGACGCGCACACTATCTGCGGGCGCCATCGCTCGTCCGTTTGTTTATCCGGCTATTTCTCGTGCCGCATCTGGCTTGGTCTGGCTTGGTCTGGCTGGCGTGGCGCTCCCGCCGCGTGATCGGCTGAGTAGGAAAGGTTCCCCTCGCATGCGATTGATCCTCTACCTGGGCAAGGGTGGCGTCGGCAAGACGACCCTCTCCGCCGCGACCGCCGCGCGCTCGGCGCAGCTTGGCAAGCGCACGTTGGTCGTCAGCACTGATCTGGCGCACAGTCTGGCCGATGCCCTCGACCGCACGCTGACCGCCGAGCCGCAGCAGATCGGGCCGAACCTCTGGGCGCAGGAGATCAACGTGCTGGAGGAGATGCGCAACGGCTGGAGCAAAGTGCAGGACTACATCACCAACACGCTCAAGAAGAATGGCGCCAATGAGGTGGCGGCTGAGGAGATGGCGCTGATCCCCGGCATGGATGAGATCGTGGCGCTGCTCAACATCCACCGGCAGGCGCGCGAGGGGAACTTCGATGTGGTGGTGGTGGACGCCGCCCCCACTGGCGAGACGGTGCGACTGCTGAGCATGCCCGAGACCTTCCTGTGGTATGTCAACCGCGCCAATGGCTGGCGCAACGTCGCCTTCAACGCCGCCAAGCCGCTGCTGAAGAGCTTCCTGCCAGGGGTCAACCTCTTCGAGCAACTCGACAAGCTGAATGTGCAGGTGGCGGCGCTCAAGGCGACCCTGACCGACAACAGCGTCAGCAGCTATCGCCTGGTGGTCAACCCAGAGAAGATGGTCATCAAGGAGGCGCTGCGGGCGGAGACGTATCTGACACTCTACGGCTACCCCATCGACAGCGTGCTCTGCAACCGCATCCTGCCGGGGGTGGCCGATCCAGCGCCACAGACGCAGCCCGCGCAGTCCTCGCTGATGGATGAGATGGTGGCGCAGCAGCGTGGCTATTACCAGCAGATTCACCAGACCTTCGCGCCGCTGCCCGTGTGGGACGCGCCCTATCGCGCGCGCGAGGTGATCGGCCTGGAGGCGCTGGCGCAGCTCGCGGCGGACATCTGGGGCGAGCAGGATCCCACGCAGATCTTCTTCCAGGGGCAGACCCAGGAGCTTGTCAAGCGCGGCGAGCAGTACATCCTGCGGCTGCCGCTGCCACACATCGAGATGGGCAAGGTGGAGATGGTCAAGAAGGGCGACGATCTGATCGTGGAGGTCGGCAATTTCAAGCGCAACATCGCTCTGCCGACCGTGCTGGCTCCGCTCGACGCCACCGTCGCGCGTATGGTCAATAGCGCGCTGGAGGTGACGTTCGTGCAGCCCGTCCCCAGCAGCGCCTACGCGAAGTAGGCGGCGTTCGCTCGCGCCCGCCCCAGCCGCCATGCGCCCCGATTTGACAAGCGCTGGCCGCGCGCCATACTCTGAAGCGCGCATCACCAGCCCGGGTGGAGGGGCTGCGGGCGTGCGCGCCTTCCGAGGACATCGCTGAACCGCGGTGAACAGTGCGCGCGGTCAGCATCAGGAGTTGCGCAGGGAAGAGCAGCAGAGAGTCTGAGCGGTGTTCCCGGCGGCCCGCCCGCGAGCGGAGGCGGAGTATGCGGGAGACGCCATCGGACGGTCGTTCGGATGGTCGCTCGGACAACCAATCCGCTGCGGTATCTACCGCGCAGCCGACATTCGGCGAGCTGCTGCGGCGCTACCGGCTGGCGCGGCGGCTGACCCAGGCCGAGTTGGCCGAGCGAGCGGGTCTCTCCACGCGCGGCATCAACGATCTGGAGCGTGGCGCCCGCACCGCCCCACGCCGCGATACCGTCACGCTGCTGGCTGGCGCGCTCGACCTGAGCGTCGAAGAGCGCGCGGCATTCCTGGCGGCGGCGCGGCGTCCTCCCACCATCGAGCCGCGCTACCAGTCCACCGAGGCGCCTTTTCAGCCCTCCGAGCACCTGCTGGCCGCCACCTCATCCAGCCGCCACGCGCTGCTGCCCACCGGCACGGTGACGTTCCTCTTCACCGACATCGAACACAGCACGCAGATCCTCCAGCGGCTGGGCGACCGCTACGCCGAGGCGCTCGACGCCAGCCAGCGCATCCTGCGCGCCGCCTTCGCGGGGCGCCATGGGCGCGAGGTCGATACGCAGGGTGACAGCTTCTTCGCCGTGTTCGGCGCCGCTCGCGATGCGCTGGCCGCTGCCGTCCAGGCGCAGCGCGCGCTGGCCGCTGAGCGCTGGCCGCTGGATATCCCCGTGCGCGTGCGGATGGGCCTGCACACCGGCAGCCCGCTGCTGGTCGCGGGCCACTATGTCGGCTTCGACGTGCATCGCGCCGCGCGCATCGGGGCGGCGGCGCACGGCGGGCAGATTCTGCTCTCCACCGCGACCGCCGAGCTGGCGCGTGGCGCGCTGGATGGCCTGCCCAATGCCACCGAGCTGCGCGATCTGGGCGAGCATCGCCTCAAAGACCTGCGCGCCCCTGAGCGGCTCTGGCAACTCGTGGTGGAAGACCTGCCGCATGTCTTTCCGCCGCCGCGCGCGCTCGACCGCCATGCCCACAACCTGCCGATACAGCCGACGCTGCTGCTGGGGCGCTCGCGCGAGATCGCCGAGGTGACGCGCCTGCTGCGCGAGGGCGCCTGGCTGGTGACGGTGACGGGGCCGCCGGGCGTCGGCAAGACGCATCTGGGTCTGCAAGTGGCCGCCGAACTGACGGGCGCCAACGACCTCTTCCCGGATGGCGTCTGGTTCGTGCGCCTCTCGCGCCTGGGTGATCCTGCGCTGGTACTGGCGACCATCGCGCACGAGCTGGGGCTGCGCCCGCATGGCATGCGCTCGGTCGCCGAGGCGCTGGGCGAGTATCTGAGCGATAAGCGCCTGCTGCTGGCGCTCGATAACTTCGAGCATGTCGCGGCGGCGGCGGGCGATCTGGCGGCGCTGCGCCAGCGCGCGCCAGGTGTGCGCATGTTGGTGACGAGCCGCGCGCCGCTGCGGCTGCGTGGCGAGCGCGAATATGCGCTGGCGGCGCTGCCCGTTCCCGCGACCGATGGCCCTCCGCCCACCCCGGAACGGCTGGCCCCCTTCGCCTCCATCCGGCTCTTCAGCGAGCGCGCGCAGGCCGCCGTCTCGGATTTCGCGGTGACGCTCTCGTCGGCGCCGGTCGTCGCGGAGATCTGCTCGCGGCTGGATGGCCTGCCGCTGGCGCTGGAGCTGGCCGCCGCGCGCGTCAAGTTTCTGCCGCTCGACGCGCTGCTCACCCGACTGGAGCGCTCGCTACCGCTGCTGAGCGACGGCCCGCGCGACGCGGAGGAACATCACCGCACCATGCGCGCCACCATCGCCTGGAGCGAGGAGCTGCTCACCGACGACGAGCGCATCCTGTTTCGGCGGCTGGCGGTTTTCGCGGGCGGCGCCACGCTGGAGGCGGTCGAAGCGGTCTGCCTGTCGCCAGAGGGCGCTCAGCCGCTTGATCTGGATGTGCTGTCGGGGCTGGCGGCGCTGATGGATCAGAGCCTGGTACAGCGGCGCGAGGAGCATGGCCAGCCACGCTACGGCATGCTGCACGTCGTCCGCGAGTATGCGCTGGAGCAGCTGGAGGCGTCGGGCGAGGCCGAGACGCTGCGCCGCGCGGCTCTGCTCGCCTGCCTGCGGCTCAGCGAGCGCTACGGCCCGCTGCTGGCCAACGGGCACGCCGACTGGCTGGCGCAGATGGGGGCAGAATCGCACAACCTGCACGCCGCGCTGGCCTGGGCGGCCGAGCGCGGCGAGGCCGAGCTGGGGCTGCGGCTGGTGATCGGAGCGGCGCAGTACTGGTTTGTGCGCGGGCATGCCCAGGAAGGCTATCGCTGGCTGACGCGCATGCTACAGATAGACGATGAGACACCGCGCGGTTCCGAGGCGCCAGCTGGCGAGTCACGTCGGGAGTGGGCGCGGCGCTGGGCGCTCGCCTGGGTCGTGGAGTACGCTGCTAATATGAGTGAGACTGGCGTGGCCGCGACCCGATCACATGAATTGCTCGCGCGCGCTGTGGGAGATCGCGCCACGGAAGCGCTGGCGCTCTGGAGCTTGGGTGATGTGGACCTGACGCGCTCCGCCCATCCTATCGAGGAACCTGACGCCGCCGAACATGTCGCGCTGCTGCGGCAGGCGATCGTGGCTGCGCGGCAGTCGGGCGATGAAGCGGTCATGACCTACCAGTTTGTGTGGATTGGGTTTAATCTCGTAGCAGCCGACCCGACCCTCGTAACGGAAAGTTTGGCGATTACTGAGGAAGGGTTGCGGCTGGCGCGGCGACTTGAGAGTGCATTTAGCGAGCTGGCTGGATGCGAAACGCTGGCTTACCTGAGCACGCTGGATGATGACAT
>DATBTW010000009.1:0-18840 GCA_036559055.1 Ktedonobacterales bacterium | reverse complement strand
ATGATCGAGAACCGCCTGGTGGGCATCAAGTCGCGCGAGGTGTACGAGGCGCCTGCGGCGACGACGCTGCTTGCCGCGCACAAAGCCGTCGAATCGCTTACGCTCAGCCGCGACCAGGCGCGCATGAAGGAGATGCTGGCCAGCGAGTATGCGCGGCTGATCTACAACGGCCAGTGGTTCACCGCGCTGCACACCGACCTGCTGGCGTTCATCCGCAGCTCGCAGCGTTTCGTGACGGGTGAGGCGCGACTGAAGCTGCATCAGGGGCAGGCGACGGTGGTTGGCCGCCGCGCGCCGCACTCGCTTTATCAGCATGCGCTGGCGACCTACGAACGCGGGGACGCCTTCAACCACGACGCGGCGCTGGGTTTCATCGCGCTATGGGGGCTGCCCGTCAAGACGCAGGCGCAGACGCAGTTGCTCGCTGCCCAGTCGGGAGGCCAGGCGATGGCACAGCTCACGGGCGGCGCGGTCAATCCGCCGCTGGAGCCTGCGGGTTCGACGGCTTCCTGAGCCTGATATGCGCCGCACTGCGATGGCAGGCGGCGCGACCAGAGAAAGGCATGGCTCGCGATGTATCATCTGCTCTCGCTCGATGATGTCTCTGCGGCGGAGATGCAGGACATGTTCACCCAGGCGCGGCTGCTGAAGCTGGGTCGCGCCAGTGGCGCGCCACCTGCGCAACCGCTGGCGGGTCGCACCATCGCGCTGCTCTTCGAGAAGCCTTCGCTGCGCACGCGCGTCTCGTTCGAGGTGGCGGCGCGCGAGTTGGGCGCCAGCAGCCTCTATCTCTCCTGGCAGGAGGTTGGCCTGGGCAAGCGCGAGGCGGCCAGGGATGTCGCGCGGGTGCTCAGCTCATATGTGCATGCCATCGTCATGCGCACGTTCAGCCAGGCGCTGGTGGATGAGGTGGCGCGCTGGTCGTCGGTTCCGGTGATCAACGGACTGACCGATACCCATCATCCCTGCCAGGGGCTGACAGATGTCTATACCATCGAGGAGCAACTGGGCGGTGCGCAGGGCAAGACCCTGGCCTACATCGGTGATGGCAACAACTGCGCGCTCTCACTGGCGCAGGCTGCCGCCAAGGCTGGCATGCAGGTACGTATCGCGACCCCGCCGGGCTATGCGCCCCAGCCCGCCACACTGGCCAACGCCCAGCGTGAGGCGTCCCAGGCAGGCGGCGACATCGCGCTGTTCTGCGATCCGTTCGAGGCGGCGGCGGGCGCTGATGCCATCTACACCGACGTGTGGGCCAGCATGGGCCAGGAGAACGAAGCGGAGGCGCGCAAACTAGTCTTCGCGGGCTATCAGGTCAATAGCGCGCTGCTTGCGGTGGCCGCGCCCCACGCTATCGTGCTGCATCCACTGCCCGCGCACCGCGGCGAGGAGATCACCGACGATGTGATCGATGGCTCGCACGCGCGCGTTTTCGCGCAGGCCGAGAACCGCCTGCACATCCAGAAGGCCATCCTGCGTATGGCGATGACCGGACGTGGCGCGGAACGCCGCGAGACGGCGCTGACCGCATGAATGCGCGTCTAGGCGCGATCTCTGCCAGCCAGCGCCTCGAAGCGTGCGATGTCGGCGCGCATGACATCCAGGCTGGCGCGCCAGAACTCCACCGCGCGCGTGTCGATGCCGAAACGGGCGGCCAGCGTGGCGGCGTCGCCCATGCCGGTGGAGGCGAGCAGGTCGTCGTAGCGCTCGCGGAATCCAGCGGGGTCTTGCTGGTAGCGCGCGTACAGTCCCAGCCCGAATAGCAACCCGAACATGTAGGGAAAGTTGTAATACGAGCGGCTGGGACTGTAGTAGTGCGATTTCACCGCCCACATGTACGGGTGCAGCGCCGCATCGTCCAGGCCGTCGCCGTAGGTATCGCGCTGCGCCTGGAGCATCAGGTCGCAGATCTCCTGAATCGACAGCTCGCGCTCGCGCCGCCGCTCGAAGACGGCCTGCTCGAAGAGGAAGCGGCTGGTAATGTCCACCACCACCTGACATTGCCCCTGGAGCGCGGCTTCGAGCAGCTCGATTTGCTCGCTGGGCTGGGCATCGGCCAGCGCGGCGTGCTGGATGATCGTCTCGCAGAAGATGCTGGCGGTCTCGGCCAGCGTCATGGGCGTCTCGCGCTGGAGCATGGCGCGCGTGGAGATCAGCATGTTGTGGTAGCCATGCCCAAGCTCGTGCGCGATGGTGCTGACGCCATCGAACGAAGGCTTGAAGTTGGCCAGCACGCGTGACTCATCGCGCCAGATGGGCATGCAGAAGGCGCCATCCTCCTTGCCAGGGCGCGGCTCGGCGTCGATCCAGCGCTGCTCGAAGGCGCGCGCGGCGAAGGCGCTCAGCCTGGGCGAGTACGCGCCGAAGCGCTGCGTGACGAAGTCGGCGCCCTCGGCGAAAGTCCACGGGCGACCACTGCCGCCGACCGGCGCGAAGAGGTCGTACCATGCCAGCCGCTCCACGCCCAGCGCCTGCGCCTTGGCGCGCAGATAGCGCCGCCAATCGGGAAAGGATTCGCGCGCGGCGGTCAGCATGGCGTCGAGCGTGGCTCGGTCGATGCGCGCGTCCAGCAGCGCGGCGTCGAGCGCGGAGGGCCAGCCGCGCTTGCGGCTGAGCGTATTCACCTGCCCCTTGATGCTGTTGAGCGCGGCGGCCAGTGGCGCGGCGTTGCGCTCCCACGCGGTCAACTCAGCCTCGTACCCCGCGTGGCGAATGGCGCGGTCGTGGTTGAAGGCCAGGTTGCGCAGCATGCTCATCGTCATCTCGTGTGGCTCGCCGTCCAGCGTGACAGTGGCACTGATCTGCGAGGTGATGGTGCTGTGCAGCTTGGCCCAGGCCGCGCCGCCGCTCACATTCAGCTCACTGGCTAGCTCCTCTTCGGCGGGCGACATCTGATGCGCGGCCAGCATCTGCGCCTCGCGCAGGGTGAAGACGTGCGCCTGTGCCAGCGGCGACTGTGTGATGATCGCCTCGACATCTAGCGCGCCGATCCAGGCGGTGAAGCGCGTGCGCAGCTGCGCCAGCCGCACGCTCTGGCGCTGTAGCTCGCTCTGCCGCGCTTGGGCCAGCGTATTGCGCGAGTCCGTGGCGACGAAAGAGTAGATATACGAGCTGAGCGTGCGATAGGGCGCCAGCGCCTCGTTCAGCGTCGCGATGGCGCGCTCGACCGCTGCGATGATCGTCGCGTCCGTGGCGAGCGGCACGGCGGGTCGCTCGATCCCCAGGCTGTCGAAGGTCGTCGCCAGCTCATCTACCTGCCGCACAACCGCATCGAAGGCCTCAGCGAAGGCGGGTGATTCGAGGCTGGGGAAGATGGTCGAGACATCCCAGCGTGGCAGAGTGGAGGCGGTAGACATGGCGATATTCTCCTGGAAAACGACATCAACGGTCATCGTTACTGACGCGCGCTGGCGACGCGCTCCACGAGGCGCCAGGTCGCAAGTTACAGTCGGTCGGCGATGGCGACCACACCACAACGCTATGCGGGCGAGGCGGCGTCCAGGCGGAGCCTGACCTCCGGAATCTCCGCGCCGCGCGCGTGCGCATAATACATGTCCTCGCCGATTATGATGAAGCCGCACTTCTCCAGTACGCGGATCGAGCCGAGATTATCTTTGGCGGCGTGGGCGTAGAGCGGGCGCATTGGCAACTCGCGCAGGAAGAGCGTCAGCGCGCGTGTTGCGATCCCCTTGCCCCAGAATGGCTTGCCGAGCCAGTAGCCCAGCTCGCGTGTGGGGTCGGCGCCGCCCTCGGCTTCGATCCAGCTCCCCAGATGACCTGCCACCTGCCCATCCCAGATGATCGTCCGCGGCGCCATGGTGTCATCTGAGCGGACGCGCTTCCAGTGCGCCAGAAACGCGGTGCGATTCGTCGGATCGGCGGTGGTAAATGCGGCCATGTGACGCGCGTCTGGGTCTTGCTCTTGCTCGAAGAAGATGGACAGGTCGCTGTCCTCGACGGGCCGCAGGCTCACGTCATCCGACATTCGTTTCCTCCATGCGCTGATGCCTCTTAACAGAGGCGACCGTGCTGCGTGCGCGGAATGCCTCCGCGCAGCATACCGCACTTGATGGATGCGCTGCTTGCCGTCCTGTCCACATTTGTTGATGAAGTTGATACGGTTGCTGTACTATCTGCGGAGGCTGGCGTTTCGTCTGGGCGCGGCGCTGCGGAGGGCGAGCGCTGGCCTCACCAACCTTTGCGTTCGGGTCGTCGATGAGATGAAGGAGTGCGCCGATGCCACACTGGGCCAATGACGCAACTGGATTGATTGGCAATACCCCGCTGGTTCGCTTGAACAAAGTTACGCCGGGCGGAGCGACGGTGCTGGCCAAGATGGAATCGTTCCAGCCAGGCTACAGCGTGAAGGATCGCATCGCCGTCGCGATGATCGCTGACGCCGAGCAACGCGGCATCCTGAAGCTCGGCGGCGTCATCATCGAGCCGACCAGCGGCAATACGGGCATCGGCATCGCCTGGGTGGCCGCCGCGCGTGGCTACCACTGCATCCTGGTGATGCCGGAGACCGTCAGCAAGGAGCGGCAGATGGTGCTGCGGCGGCTGGGGGCCGAGATTGTGCTGACGCCCGCCGCTGGCCGCATGCCCGCCGCCATCGAGAAAGCGAATGAGCTGGTCGCCCAGACGCCGGACGCCTGGATGCCGCAGCAATTCGAGAATCCCGCCAACCCGAAGATTCACCGCGAGACGACCGCCGAAGAGATCTGGCGCGACACCGATGGCCTGGTCGATCTGGTCGTGTCGGGCATCGGCACGGGCGGCACGCTGACGGGTGTGGGCGAAGTGCTGAAGCAGCGCAAGCCGGGTGTCAAGATGATCGCCGTCGAGCCGACGACCTCGGCGGTGCTCTCCGGTGGGCCAGCCGGCCCGACCAAGATTCAGGGGATCGGCGCGGGCTTCGTCCCAGCAGTGCTGGACACCAAACTGATCGACGAGATCATCCAGGTGTCGGACGATGATGCGATCCAGATGGCGCGGCGGCTGGCCCAGGAAGAGGGCTTGCTGACGGGCATCAGCTCGGGCGCGGCGGCCTGGGCGGCGGCGCGATTGGCCGCGCTTCCGGAGAACGATGGCAAGATCATCGTCGCCATCTTCCCGTCGGCGGGCGAGCGCTATCTCAGCACCGTGTTGTACGATGACGTGCGTGAGTAGAGATAGTGCGCAGTTATCCCATAGCCAGTTGATCGACCAGGCAGAGGCGGGCGAGGCGCGTGAACGCTTCGCGCTGCCGATCGGCTGCGTCGAGGGCTATCTCACGGCCAACGGTCAGCGCCTGCACTATGTCTCAGCGGGGCAGGGGCCGCTCGTCGTGCTGCTGCATGGCTTCCCGGAGTTCTGGTACTCGTGGCGAGCCAACATTCCTGAACTGGCCCGCGTGCGGCGCGTCGTCGCACTGGACATGCGCGGCTATAACCTGTCAGCCAAACCCGCCGATGGCTACGACCTCGCCACGCTGACCACCGACATCCGCTGTGTGATCGAGGCGCTGGGCGAGCGCCAGGCGGATATCGTAGGCCACGACTGGGGCGGCGCGCTGGCGTGGGTATTTGCTATGCGCGAGCCAGACTACGTGCGCCGTCTGATCGTGCTGAATGCGCCGCATCCTGGCCCGATGGCGCGTGAACTACGGCGCCTCCGCCAGGTGCGACGCAGCGCATATATCGGCTACTTCCAGTTCGTCGGGCTGGCGGAGCGCGCCCTGGCCGCCGACCACTTCGGCGCCATCTGGCGGACACTGCGCTCCGCCGACCCCGACCGCGCATGGCTCGGCGATGTGGACATCCAGCGCTTCGTCGCGGCGATAGCTCGCCCCGGCGCGCTGACGGCGGCGCTGAGCTACTATCGCCAGCTTGCACGGCGTGGCCCAGCGGCGGTCGGCGTGGCGCGTGTCATCGCGGCGCCTACGCTCGTGCTCTGGGGCGAGCAGGATCCGTATCTGGGCGTCGAGCTGCTGGATGGCCTCGACCGGTGGGTCCGCGACTTGCGCTGCGTGCGCTACCCCGACGCCGGACACTGGCTCAATCAGCAGGCGCCCACTAGCGTCAATGCCGAGATGGTCGCCTTTCTGACCGAAGAGGGTCAGCCAGATGGATGATGAACCCACGGGGGTCACACAGGTCGCTCTCAGCCAGGCGACGCTGCTCTCGGCGCCGCCTGTCGTCGCGGCGCGCCGCTGTGGGCTGGACGAAGTGGGGCGCGGCGCGCTGGCCGGGCCGCTGGTGGCGGCAGCGGTGATCCTGCCGGAGGATATCCGGGAGCGGTTGGGCGCGCTCGCGCCGTTTCTGCGCGATTCTAAAGCGACGCCGCGTGGTAAACGCGAGGCGGTGGCGCGGGCGTTGCGCGAGCATGCGCTGGTCATCGCGCTGGCGGTGGCGCCAGTCAGCGTCATCGACACACGCGGCATCGGCTGGGCCAATCGCGATGTCTTCGGGCGGCTCATCGGCCAGATCGATGCCGACGATTACGTGGTAGATGGCAAGATCAAGCCGACCGTGCCTGCTGACCGGATCGCGCGAGTGCGCTGCTTGGTGAAGGCCGACGCGCAGGCGCCCGCAGTCTCGGCGGCCTCGATCATCGCCAAGGTCTACCGCGATCATCTGATGGCGGAACTGGCGCGGGAGCACAGCGGCTATGGCTGGGAGCGCAACGCGGGCTACGGCTCGGCGGAGCATCTGGCGGCGCTGCGAGCGCTAGGGCCATCGCCACATCACCGTGCGCTCTTCGTAGAGACGGCCCTGAGCGGCGGCCAGCGCGCCCGTCGCGCGGGCGCGAAGCGACGCGGCGAGGCGCCGAGCGACAATCCAACGCTGATGTGAGCGCAATCGTTCAATCCGTTCTCGCCATGTTGCGTGTACAATCAGACGTGCGCTGATGGGTGGCCAATCTCTCTTGTGCTGGTGGATGGGTGTGATACAATAGGCCAGACTTCCGCCTGAATGGTTCAGCGCAGGCTCCCCGCTGACCGAGCGAGAACATGGCGGACACAGGTTCGACGCAGAGCTTGCGCATCCGCGACGCCAGGGCGAGACAGCTCCGTCTGGCGCTCTGGGGGCGTCCCCATCATCTGCGCTCGCAAGACGCGAGGATGACGCAGGCGGAATGAGTGTGCGATGTACAGGGAGCACGCGATGGACTACGATTACCAGGGTGGTTCGCAAAGTCGCGTTCTCGATGGCGACCTCGAGACGCTCACCTTACAGTCCACGCTGAAGATGCTGGCGCTGGGAGGCAAGACAGGCATCCTTGCTGTGCAGTCTGGCTCAGAGCGGCTGCGCATTAGCCTGCAAGACGGCGCCATCGTCAGCCTCGAAGAACCCGGCGCTCCCGCCCCAGATCTGCTCGACCTGTTCCGCGCGATGGGGCGACTCGGCCCCGAGCAGATCATGCTCATTCCACAGGATGCCCGCCGCGACCTGTCCAGTGTGATCCAGTATCTCGTCAACACGGGCGATATGGTCGCCGACGAGGAGTTGAAGCGGCGCGAATATGTCGTGGTGCAGGCGCTCTGCCGCGCTGTGCGCTGGGATCGTGGCCGCTTCGAGTTCGTGCGCGAGACGTCGCATGTGCGGCGCACCGGCGGCATGTATACCCCCAGCGCGGGCCAGCCCCTGAATGTCGATCATGTCGTGCTAGAGGCGTTGCGCATGGCCGACGAGCGCGATCACATGAGCACCCGGCCCGCCCAGCGCAATGTGCGCGTGCGCAAAGCCGTCCCCAGTGGCGATGATCCACGACTGAACGGTCTGAGCAACGAGGGGATGTGGGTCTATACCCTCTCCGATGAACACCGCCCACTCTACGCCATCGCCTATGGCCTGCTGATGCCTGAGGCGATAGCTGGCGCGTGGATGACGCGGCTCCTCGATCATGGTCTCGTGCTGATGGTCGACGAGCGGCTCGATCAGGAGCTAGAGCGCAGCATGTTCGCGTTGCTAACGCAGTCGCGCGCACAGCTCCAAAAGATCGCCCGCAGCGCGCCAGAGCAGCTCATGCTGGCGCTCACCGAGGTGATGGGCGATTTCATCAACGGGCTGCTGACGCACCATGCGCGCTTTGCGCGGGGTCTGCGCTCGCGCGGCGAGAACGCCAATCCGGCGGACGCGGCGCGCTATATCGATCGCGTGGCCGGGCCAATGGTCGAGACGTTGCAGGCAGGCTACCCGCGCATGGATCAGTTGATGCGTGTGGAGAAGGGGCGCCTGATCTACGACGACGTTAAGACGCTCGACCACGTCGTGCGTGGACAGGAACTCATCAGTTGTTATTGGGACGCGGCGCGGATGATGCACGCCGCCATGCGCGAGCTGTACGAGATGGTCTGCGCTGAGGAGCTTGGCGCCGCGCGCGGTGGCAGAAAGTTTGATGAACTTTGGATTGGATTCCTGCGTGAGTTAGACTATGAAATGGGACGACTGCATCAATGGTACACTGCGGTCATCGGCTGAGATCGGCTGAGATCGGCTGAGTGATCGCTGCGGCCAGGCGATGCGTCGTGAGCCGAGATGAAGTCAGCGCCCCATGTGACAAGCGCATCAAGCGCATCAAGCGCGCATGGGGTGTGTAGCCATAGCGTCAACAGAGCGTGAATAGTGGGATGACAGCTTGCGTGCAAGCGTCGCTTGAGGACAGGCAAGGCAAGCGCGCAGGGCGTTCAACGACACGTTGACCGCCGAGGAGGTTGAGTCCGGTGGCGGAGCCAGTAGTACTGGTGGTGGATGATAGCCCCACGGTGCGAAAAATCGTGCAGTTGACGCTGCAACGCGAGCGTATTCGGGTGTTCACGGCGGGGGATGGGCTGAGCGCATTAGCCGCCGTCTCTGATACACAGCCCGATCTCATCCTGCTCGATATCATGCTTCCGCGCATGGATGGCTACAACATCTGTCATCTCGTGCGCAGCAATCCGGAGTACCGCGACATGCCGATCATCATGTTGAGCGGCAAGGATGGTATCTTCGACAAGATGCGCGGCAAGCTGGCCGGCTCGACCGAGTACATGACCAAGCCCTTCGACTCTACTGAGTTGGTGCAGACAGTGCGCCGCTACCTTGATGCCCCCGGCGCCCGCGAGCGCGCCGCGCGACGCGAGAGTATGCGCAACATGCGCTACCGCCGAGGAGTATATCAGGGCTAGCAGAAGGCGAAAACGAGACGAAGACTGGAATGATCGTTTGGCGGGCATGCGAATCGGCTAGCCCGTGTGGCGCAATTTGGGGCCAAGCGCGACCCCAGCCGCGTCATACGTTCAAACCAATAGAACAGCACATCACTGTCTGCCCCGTGAGGATCCGGCGTGTGGCCACCCAGCGCAGACATGTGTAAAGGGAGTATTGCACCATGCCCGCGCCAAAAGTTCTGGTCGTAGACGATAGCTGGACCGATCTGACATTGATCGCTACGCCGTTGCGTGAGAGCGGCTACGAAGTCGTGACCACCACAGACGGCGACGAAGCGCTGGAGATGGTCGGCTCTGAGCGACCACAGTGCGTTGTGCTCGACGTCGTGCTACGCAACAAGCAGAGTGGCTTCCAGGTCTGCCGCAAGCTGAAGCAGAATGAGGCCAGCCGCCACATTCCGATCATCCTGATCAGTGGCAAGAATACGCCGCTCGATAAGAAGTGGGGACTGCAACAGGGCGCCGACCTGTATATCACCAAGCCCTTCGACAAGGAAGAGCTGCTGACGAGCGTTCGCGCGCTGATCGGCATCGGCATCTAGTCGCGCTCTAGCCAGTGTGTCGCCTACGACCAGCGCCACGCTGGGTTCTGGCGTGGCGTCGGCGATGGCCCTGCGCACTAAGCGACGGGGCGCACGTATGGAGGACGCATGAACGATCCGCGAGGCGCATTCCGTCCGCAGGGTATGCCAACGGACAGCGAGCGCGCCCAGGTCTCCGACCTCATGCGACAGGCGCTGGCCGCCATCAACCAGGGACAACTCCCCGGTGGCGCGCTGACGGCAGAGTCAGTGGAGCAGCTCGCGCGCAACCTCGGCGCGACGGATCCGGGGCAGATCGCCACGCTCCAGCGCATGATGATGCTCAGCCCGGCGGGCGCGCTGCCGACAGCGGTGGCCGCCCAGCACATCCTCTTTCTGCTGGGCGATGTGGAGTGCGCGCTGCCCTCCGAGGCGGTACAGGGCGTCGAGCGCGCCTTCGATGTGACGCCCGTTCCCAATGTGCAGCCGTGGGTGCTGGGTGTCACACAGATGTGGGGTTCGGTCATCTCAGTGGTGGACATGCGCGGATTCCTGGGGCTGCCATCGATTGGCGTCAGCTCGCGAAGCCGCCTGCTGGCTGTGAGCAGGCGCGAGATGATGATTGGCCTGGTGGTCGATGTCGTCACCGAGATTCGCACGATGGGCGAGTTGATCGTGCGTGATGATGCACGCGGCGCGCCGGGCTGGGCGCAACCTTTCCTGGATGGAGTCGCCCAGGTGGATGGTCGCCTGGTCATGGCGCTGGACCCAGAGCGATTGCTGTTCAGCGACCAGATGCACCGCTACCGCGCTGACTGAGTGGCGCAGCGGAGGCGCGGAGCAAGCACAGAGCGCCGTTGGTCATGAAGTATAGGCGAGACTTGGCAGAATAGCATACACTATTGCCATCATTTCTCGCCTTGTCCGTGGTTGCGCATGAACGCCGCGCCACAACTCCGAACGCTCGCGCTGCCAGCTAGCTTTCGCTTGCGGCGCGCCTGGCCACAGACCAGAGAAAATCGAGGAGGCCACCGCCCATATGGAAGCTCCGTCGCGCTCAGGTTCGAGTTTGAGCGCTCAATTTAATCTGCTGACCATGCTGGCCTGCGTGGTTCCCGTGGTGGCGACGGCATTTGTTGGGTGGTTTGCCATTTACCAGCCCTTCGGCTCGGTGGATCCCCAGACGCTGATGTGGACCGTGACCCTGGCCGCCGCCGCGCTCAGCCTGATGGCGGTGCTGGTGGCGGTCACGCGCATCCGCTCCGTCACGCGCGACTACGTCGCCGGGCTGAACGACGTCTCGCGCCAGGCGCTCAGCGGCAACCGCAACGTGCGCGCTGAGGTGGTCGGCGAGGACGATTTCTCCAAGCTGGCCGGGACCATCAACCGTCTGGTGGCGGGCGCGAGCCTCGCCGCGCCGGGTAATTCAAATGCGGCGCAGATCGAGGCGCCCGATGCGGTGGTGCTCCAGGCGCAGATCGAGAAGCTGCTCACCGAGGTCAGCGCCGTTGGTGATGGTGACCTGCGCGTACAGGCGGAGGTGACGCCGGACACACTGGGCGTGCTGGCCGACTCCTTCAACTTCATGATCGAGGAACTGGCGAAGGTCGTCGGGCGTGTGCAGGCGACCACCAACCAGGTCACGACCGCGACGCGCCGCCTGATCGACCGCTCGGCGGAAGTGGCGCAATCCTCGGGGGCGCAGGCGCGGCAGATCTCGCTGGTCTCCGAACGTGTGGCGCAGTTGGCTGACTTCGTGCAGCTCTCGGCGACGAATGCGCTGCAAGCCGCCGCCGCCGCCAGTGAGGCGATTCAAAGCTCGCGCGATGGCCAGGTGTCGGTGGTGAAGACGACCGAGGGCATGGCGCACATCCGCGAGAACGTGCAGGAAACGTCCAAGAAGGTCAAGCGTCTGGGCGAGCGCGCGCAAGAGGTCAGCGAGATCGTGCGCCTGATCGAAGACATCGCCGAGCAGACCAACTTGCTCGCTCTCAACGCCGCCATTCAATCGGCGATGGCGGGCGAGCACGGGCGTGGCTTCCATGTCGTCGCCGACGAGATTCGCATCCTGGCCGAGCGCGTGGCCGAGGCGACCAAGCGCGTGGGCGCCATCGTGAAGACGATTCAGGGCGACACGTATGAAGCGGTCGTCGCCATGGAAGAAAGCACCCAGGACGTGATCGAGGGTTCACGGCTGGCCGATGAGGCGGGCCGCGCGCTGCAACGCATCTATGGCGCGGTGGATCGCCAGGCGCAGATGATCAACGATATCGCTCACGGCGCGGATGCCCGCCGACAGGTCGCCGAGACGGTAGCGGTGGCGATGGGGCAGATCGCCGAAGTGACGCGCCAGACCAACGCGACCACCCAGGACACCATGACCGCCGTGAGCTATCTGGCCGAGCTGGCCGAGCAACTGCGCGCATCGGTCGCGGCGTTCCGGCTACCAGAGCAACTCGCGGAGGTCGCGGGGATGCCGCAGGGCGATCAGCCAATGGCCCCCATGGGGCAGGCGCCGATGGGGCAGGCCGACCAGCCCGGCTGGTATCCTGGCCCCGAGGCCTTCCCGGCGCTGCCCGCTGGCCCCATCTCGGCGTCCTATGTCGAGCCGCGCAATGCCTTTGACATCGGCGCCTACGATGCGGCCTGGACTGAAGCGCCGCCTGCCCCAGACTTCCCGATGGGCGGTTTCGAGCAGACCAATTATGGTCAGAACGGTCAGAACGGGTACGGTCAGAACGGTCAGAACGGGTATTCGGGCGAGCAGTATAATTCCAACCCGTTAGGAAACTACCCGTTTCCACCAGATCGCGGGTAGCGACTGATCCCGGCGCGCCGATCTCGGGGAGGGCGGCGCGCTATCGTTGCAGGTGAGTGCAGTCGAGCAGGACGGGTGCGGACATCATGGCAGACAATTTCGACAAGTCGGCGATTCTCGGGAGTTTCCTCGACGAGGTAGACGCCTACATTCCTGAGATCGAGGCGCATCTCGACCAACTACAGCAGACTCCCGATGACGAAACTGCCATCGAGGAAGCCTATCGCCACACGCACACCATCTACGGCTCCGCTGCCATGATGGAGTTCACTGGCCTGGCGCAGATCGCGAAGAGCATGGAGGCCACCCTCGACGATGCGCTGGAGCGCCGGGCTGCGCTGGATCAGGCGACCATCGCATTGCTGCGGCGCTCGTGTGGGCGGCTGGCTCGCGTGGCGCAGTTGATTCGATCCGGCGGTGACGACAAGCAGATCGTGGCCGAGGACACGCAGGATCAGGAAGCCTACCGTGGCTCCGCGAGCGCAGCGGCTCCCACGCCGCCATCCATCGCGCCGATGGGCGCTGGCGCTCCGCCCTGGGACGCGAGCGCCGCGAACGGGAGGGGGCCGTCTTCGCCGCTGCCAGACTGGCTGGCGGCTTTTGGGCCGAATGGCGCGCCTTCCGGGGACTCTCAGCCTGGCGCCATGCCGGGGATGGCGCAGAGCATGCCGGGCGTAGCGCCGTCCGCTGGCGCGTGGGCGCCCTCGGTCTCGGACTTGCCGACGGGAGCTACGCCCATCGTGACGCCGCAGCAGCAGGCGGCGTTTGGCCAGTCGTCGGCAGGGGCGCCGCAGCGGGCCGGGCAGATGGGGATGCTGGGCGGTGGTCAGCCCACTGATGCGGCGCTGGCGGCGCGCGACTGGGCCTCCTCGATGTCCACGCAGCCACCGCAGCCGCCACGCCCGGCGCCTGGCGGGGCCACGGCAGCGCTCGAAGAATTGCGGGGTGATAGCGACGACGTGCAGCGTCAGGTGATGGCGCTGCGCAATACGGTCGCTATGCTGCGCGACGCTGCCCAGGCGATGGACAACGAGCGCGTCGAGTTGCAGAGCTTTCTGGATGGCTCGCACGACGCCGTGGATCGGCTGGAGGAGTGGGTCGGCCAGCAGATGGGGCTGGATTTGCGCCGCAGCCCCGAAACCGTGCGCGGCTATCTGCCACTCTCGGTCATCTGGGTGACGACCACCCGCCTGAAGAAGCTGATCGCGCTGCTCAATACCTCTGGCCGCAATCTGACGCTCTCGCAAGAGCAGATCGACGAGACGTTGCGGCAGTTCCGCGCTACGCTCGATACGCTGGCTGGGTTGACCTCGTCGTTCGGCGTAGTCAACCCATCGGCGAATGGCGGTTTTAGCGCGACGGTGGCGCAGGTGACGTGGTCGCCCTCCTCGCCCAGCGCCAGCCTGCCCGCCGTGGATGCGCTGGCGCCGGGGCAGCGCGCCGAGATGGAGCGCGGCGTGCGCGAGGACCTGCGCCGCTCACTGGAAGATGAGGTGCGCCAGGAGATCGCCGCCGAGGTACGGCGCGACGAGGAGCAGCGCATCCGGCAAGAGCTAGAAGTCCAGATTCGCCGCCAGATGATGTTCTCGGCGCTGGGGCCAGGCATGGGCGATAGCTCGGTGTCGGTCGCTGGTGGCGGAGTGGAAGTGCGCCCACAGTCGCGCGCCGCGCGCCAGGTGCGGGTGACCAACGAGCAGTCACCAGAGACGCTGGAGGTCTTCCGCGAAGAAGCGCAGGAGCATCTGCAAACCATCACCAGCGGCATCGCCGATCTAGAACGCTCACCCGGCGACATGAACAGCATCCAGACGGTGCGCCGCGCCATGCACACCCTCAAGGGCGCCGCTGGCATGATGGGCTTCGTCCCCGTGCAGAGCCTCGCCCACGCCTCGGAAGACCTGCTCGATCAGCTCGCTGAGCATGGGCGACCCCTCTCGCCCGATGAGTTGAGCCTGGTCTTCGATACCGCTGAGACGCTCGACCGGCTCATCACCGGCTCGCTGACCATTCAGCAGCAGCGCGAGGCGGCGCAGGCGCTCATCGACCGCTACGCCACGCTGACCGGCACGCCGCCGATGGTCAATCTGCTCGACACTGGCCCGGAGGAGCAGACGGCGGAGACCGTGGCAATCGATCTGGGCGGAGACCCCGACGACGCCGCGACTATCCGCGGCAAAGAGGATCTGAGTGTCCGGGTCAAGCTGAGCAAGCTCGACGAGCTGGTGACGCTCTTCGGCGACCTGCTGGTCAATCGCTCAATCTTCGAGGAGCGCATCGGGCGCATCTATCAGCTGGTGGGCGATTCGACCCAGGCGAGCGAGCGACTGCGTGAGGTCGGTAGCCAGCTCGAAACGCAGTTCGAGACCTTCATGCTGCCGAGCGGGCAGAGTGGCTTGCAGGCGCCGGGGGCTGCGCCTGCGGGTGGCGGCTTCCGCTTCCCCTGGAGCAGCCAGCGACCGACCGGTGGGCAGGGGACCAATGGCGCGAATCTGCCGGGGCATCTGAGCGAATTCCACGAGCTGGAGATGGATCGCTACACCGAGTTTCATCGCCTCTCCAAGATCCTCAGCGAGGCCGTCACCGATGTGCTGACGCTCGATCACGAGATGGAATCGCTCATCCGCGAGATTCAGATGTCGTTCGCGCGCGAGACGCGCATCAGCTCCGAGGTGCAGGATCGCCTGCTCAAGCTTCGGCTGGTGCCAGTCAGCTCGCTCGTACCACGCCTCTATCGCGCCACACGCGCCTCGGCGCTAAAAGAGGGCAAAGAGGTAGAATTCTTCGTCGAGGGCGGCGATACCGAGGTTGATCGCAAGGTCATCGAAGAGGTGGAAGGACCGCTGTTGCATCTGGTGCGCAACGCGGTCAATCACGGCATCGAGCGACCCGATCAGCGCGAGGCCCGTGGCAAGCCGCGCGCGGGCAGGATCACGCTGGCCGCCGCCTACGAGGGCAATCAGGTTGTCATCGACGTGCGCGACGATGGCGCGGGTATCGACCCCCAGCGGGTGCGCCAGACCGCTATCACGAAGGGCTGGATCGACGGCTATGCCAACCTGAGCGACCACGAGGCGCTCAATCTGATCTTCCAGCCAGGCGTCTCGACAGCGGAAACGCTGACCGAGGAGGCTGGCCGAGGCGTCGGCCTTGATGTGGTGCGCGACGCCGCCGCCCGCCTGAAGGGATCCGTCGATGTCGATTCGACGGTGGGGTCTGGCTCCGTCTTTACCCTCAAGTTCCCAATCAGCCTGCAAATCGCGCGTGCCGTGCTGGTGAAGGCCGGAAACCACACCTACGCGATTCCGATGGCGGTAGTCGATCAGATTGGCCGCCTGGACTACTACGAGCGGGTGAGCGATCCGACGCCTGCGGTGATGGTGCGCAGCGAGCGCTACGCGCTGGCGCGCCTCTCGACCTACCTGAACGCGCCTGCCGCCCCGCTGGACGAGCGCTCATCGCTGCTCATCCTGAATGCGGGCCGACGCAAAGTGGCGCTGGTGGTAGACGGCATTGTCAGCCAGCAGGAGATCGTGGCGAAGCCGCTGGGCGCGCATCTGCGCGATGTGCGCGGGGTCGCGGGCGCGACGGCGCTGGGCAATGGGCAGGTCGTCATCATCCTCGATTTGCTGGAGCTGCTCGCGCATCCCATCGCGGAGACGCTGACGCTGCCAGTACCGGGTCAGCGTACTGTTGCGCCATCGCCGTTCAGTCGCATCCCATCAGGGGCGCTGTCGTCGCGGCCCGCTGCGGCTCCATCGACGCCATTTGTGGCGCCAGTGGATGCGCCGATCACGCCGCCGTTCCCGTTTGGCGGGCCGAGCGCGCCGTCGGCGCCGTTTAGCGGGCCTGGCATGGAGGCCTCCGCCAGCAGCAGCCAATGGGGATTCCCCGTCGGCTCTGGCGCGCCATCGCTGGATGCCGTGCCAACATCGGCCCTGCCCAATGCGCCGCTGACACCGCCACCGTGGGCCGCGCCGCCTTCGCCCCCAACCGCCTCAGGTCTGCCAACCGCTTCGACGCTGGGCCAGCGCGACTTCGTGGTCGCGTCGCGCGCCATGACGGACAGCGGGCGGCTCGACGCGCCAGAGAGCGCGCGCGAATCGTACCTGCTGGTGGTGGATGATAGCCCCAGCGTGCGGCGCGTCGTCGGCGGCATGCTGAAGGCGCACGGCTGGGAGACGCAGACCGCCCGCGATGGTGTGGAAGCGCTGGACGTGATCGCTCGCCAGCGGCCTTCCGCCGTGCTGCTCGACATCGAGATGCCACGCATGGACGGCTACGAGTTGATGGCGACCCTGCGCAGCGATCCGCAGTATCGCAACCTGCCGCTGATCGTGCTGACCTCGCGCGCGGCGGCGCGGCATCAGCAGCGCGCCACGCAGCTTGGCGCGAACGCTTACATCGTCAAGCCGTACCAGGATGAGTTCCTGCTCAGCACTATCGGCGACCTGGTCAGACGCAGTCAGTCGGGCGCGCTCTGAGCGCGTTCCGCTGACGAGGCGGCCGACCTCTCTCTGACCTGTTCGGGAGGCGTCATCATGTCTGCTGGGCGCGAGCGTGGCGCGCTGATCTGGGATGCGCGCGATCACCTGCTGCGGCGACGGCTGGAGGCCGTCCAGGCGGAGTTGGGGCAGCTCGCCGCCATTCAAGAACCGCTCAATCGCAAGCGCCGCGACCGCATGGCGGAGCTGGAGAAGGAGTCCCAGCGTATCACCGTTTCACTCGCGCGCCTCGGCCCGTCGCCGCGTGCCAAGATGGGGTGATGGCCCCACGCCCAGCCCCTCCCCCACTGCGCGGGAGCGGAGCGCTACAGGGGCAACGGCTATCTGCTCGACGATGATCCCAACTCCGAGTTTGCGTCCCGCTGTGCCGGAGAAGGGAGCTACACGGCGACGCTTCTCGTGTCAGGCGATGTGGTGGCCAGCGGCGCGCAGGGCGGCCAGCGCCTCGCTCAGAGTCGCATCGCGCACGAGCAGATAGTCGGTGTCGAAGGTCGAGATAGCGAAGAGACTGAGTCTGGCGTCCGCCAGCGGCTGCGCCAGCGATGCCAGTACGCCCGTCAGCCCGAAATCGAGCGGGCCAGCGACCCGCAGCGCGCGCCACCCGCCTTCGATGGTCGCGCCCTCTGGCGCAGAGTCCTCTGGTAGCACGAGCGAGAGTTCATCGGACGTCAGCGCCAGGGCGAGCAGCGAGCGCCCCAGTGGCAGCGGCGGGATCGGCGCATCGGGCGCGAGGCGACACACCGCGAATCGCTCTGGCGCGAGCGTCAGTGTCAATTCTGCTTCTGCCATGCTCGTACCCCTTTCTCGTGCGCGCCGGTCGCCTGCGTTTACTCGCCCAGGATGGCGGCCACGACCGCATCGCCCATCGCGCGGGTCGGAACGGTAGGCTCGCCTACTGCGGCGATGTCGGCGGTGCGCAGGCCAGCCGTCACCACCTGCCGCACAGCGCGCTCCACCGCCGCCGCCGCGCGCTTCAGGCCCAGCGAGTAGCGTAGCAGCAGCGCGACGGTCAGGATGGCGGCCAGCGGATTCGCCTTGCCCTGGCCCGCGATGTCGGGCGCCGAGCCGTGAATTGGCTCGAAGAGGCCGAACTGGCCATGCTGCGTGCGCCGCGCGCCAAGGCTGGCCGAGGGCAGCATCCCCAGCGATCCAGTCAGCATCGAGGCTTCATCGGTCAAGATGTCGCCAAACATGTTCTCCGTCACGACGACATCGAATTCACGCGGATTGCGGATCAGCGCCATCGAGCAGGCGTCCACCAGCATGTGGCGCAGGGCCACATCGGGATAGTCGGCGTGGACGCGATCCACGACGCGCCGCCACAGCCGCGAGCAGCTCAGCACGTTGGCTTTGTCCACCGAGGTCACCTGCTTGCGGCGGTCGCGCGCCAGCTCGAAGGCGTAACGAGCGATGCGCTCGATCTCGGCCTCAGTGTAGACCATCGTATCCACCGCCGACAGCCCCGCTGGCCCCTCGCGAATCTCGCTGGGCTTGCCATAGTACAGGCCGCCGGTCAATTCGCGCACGACCAGCAGATCGACCTTGCGCAGCGTGGCGCGCTTCAGCGTGGAGGCGCCGAGCAGGGCGGGCAGTGGCCGCACCGGGCGCACATTGGCGAATAGCTCCAAATCGCGGCGCAGGCGAAACAGCGAATACATCGGCTCAGTCTTCGAGTTTGGGTCGCCGACACCTGTACCGCCGACCGCGCCAAAGAGGATGGCATCCACGCGCTGGCAGAGTGCCATCGTCTCCTCGCTGATGGCCGCACCCTCCACGTCGATGGCGGCTTGCCCCACCAGCATCTCG
>DATBTW010000008.1:0-7016 GCA_036559055.1 Ktedonobacterales bacterium | reverse complement strand
CAATCCGCCGGAGTCCGCCATCCTTGCCGTCGGCTCCATCATCCCGACGCCGGTCGCCACGCCCGACCGCCAGGTCGTCGTGCAGGATCAGATGAAGATGACGCTCTCATCTGACCACCGCGCGCTGGATGGCGTGGCCGCGGCGCGCTTCTTGCAGCAGCTCAAGCAACTGCTGGAGCAGCCGATGGCGATCCTGCTGTAGCTCAGCCAGCCAGCGGATCATCGTCCCACCGCAACAGGCCGCCCCGCGCTCGCGCCGCAAGGCCGACAAGCGCGGGGCGGCCTTATCTCAGGTGAACGCGAGACAGCCCCGCACAATAGCTCAGCGATACTGCCGCCACCCTACATTCGTCATGTGGTACAAAGCGGTAGTAGACCAGCCGTCTGGCCCAATCGCCGCTGAGGATAGACGCGGGGCGGCCCGATACGGCATACTCTCTGTGTGGAAAATGTCCGCTTGCCTTGGCGGAGAGGAGAGATCCCCATGTGGCAGAGCGCGACGGCCTCAGCCGTTCTGCTGGTGAGTCAGCAGCATCTGTTTTTTGGCGGGCTGGGCGAGGCCATTGCAGTCATCGTCGGTGGCGTTGTCTCCGTCATCACCATGCGCAAGATTGCCCGTGGCGCTGCGCATCCTGTCCCCACGCCAGCGCCCGTCAGCCGCCGACCCGCCGCTCCCCCCGCCTATGGCGCGCCCGCGCCGCCCACCACCCCCGCTCGCCGCCTGCATCCTGGCCCTGTCTCGCTGAGCGCGCCCACTCCGCCATCATCCACACCAGCGTCCACACCCACGCGCCACGCCGAGGGTGAAGATGATGCGCCGCTGTCCAGCCTCTTCAATCCAGACATCTTCGAGCGCCCGCAGCCTGCGCCGCCGATGCTGCGCCCCATCAGCGCCATTACCGCCGAGTGGCGCGCCCAGGCGGCGGCCAGCTCCGCGCTCGCCCCGACGCCGAACCTGACGACACCCGCGCCCATCTGGAACCACGCGCCGTTCGCCCGGCCAGCGGCGCCAGCGGCAGCCACGCCTGTGGTCCTCGGCCTGGCGCCGGAGGCAGCGCTGGTCATCGCGCCGCCGATCTGGCGCCGACCAGCCGCCAGCGCGCCCGACGTGGCGCCGATGGAGGCGGAGCGCCCGGCGTCAGCGGAAGCGGCGCCCATCTGGGGATCGTGGCTCAGCGCGGCCAGCGACACAGCCGACGACGCCAGCGATGTTCGCCCTGTCGAGCGCCTCCAAGCGCCGGGCGAGACGGCGAACGACGAGCCGAATCCGCCGATCTGGTCATCCTTCCTGCGCCGCGAATAGCCACGCCATCGCGCAGGCGCGCGCTAGTATTCCAATGATTCGACGACCAGGGGCGACGAAGCGCGCCACCCAGTCTATCGGCGCGCCAGGCGCACTGAGAGCCATGGCGTAGAGGCGAGAGCAGCGTATGTCAGACACAGGATCACTCTCCACCAGCGACGCGCGCGCGCTGCTCCTGCTGGATGACTACTTCGCATCATTGCTGGGCTGCTCACCCAGCGACCTGCGTCGCGCTGGCTGGACGAGTCTGCGCGCCCGCGCCGAGGGCGATCCGATGGCGCTGCTCTTTGGCATGCGTACTCTGGCGCATATCATCGCGCCGGTTGCCACGCCGGGGGAGTTGCGCGTGGGCGACGCCGCCGTGGCCGCGCTCGCGCCAGAGGTGCGCGTGGCGGTGGGCGCGCTGTTGCAGGTCACGCCGCCCGCGCAGTTCTTCGCGCCGGAGCCGCTGGCCACGCTCGATGCGCTGATCAGCGCACAGGCGTCCGAGCCGCTGGCGCCCTCCTGCGACGCCCATCTGACGCTGTGGTACATCACACGGCCACGCCTGAAGCTCCATCTGACGCAGTGGCAGGAGTGGATCGAGCGGCTGGATGAAACCATCGAGAGCGATCCATTCGCCATCGCGCTGCTAGCGCGGCACGGCGGCGGCGTCTTCGTCGTGCGACAGCATGGCGTCATCATCGCCTATGTGGGGCTGCGCGCGCAGTCGCCGCACGTCTGGGAGCTGCTGGAGCCGACGCTGACCAGCCGCGCCCCCGCTGCGCTCGCCGCGCGCCCAGATGATCTGCTGACAGCGCTGGTGGCCCGCGCCACCCGCTTCGCGCTGGAGGGCCAGCGCCAGCCCGTCTGCGCCACCAGCGCGAGCGCCACGCGGCTGGAGCGCGCGCTCGCCGAGCTGGGCTATCTGCCCTACGCCCACTCCAGCGTCTACACCACCGCCATGCGCTGAGGTCGCCCACCTCCCAGGCGCGGTTTCAATCGCCAGCACGCGCTCTAGGCGGCGCTGGGCGTATTGCCATAGCCGAGGCGCGCGGCCACCACGCTCCAGCGCCCGGCGCGCAGAGCGTGCGAGGTGACGCTGGTTGGGCTGGCAGTCCCGGCGTAGGGCGAGCAGGTGTAATTGATCTCGATCTGCGCGTCCATCGTCAGCGGGCCAGTCATGGAGACGACGTTGTTGGCCACCGCGACGTGATCCTGCGCCGTCAGCCCGCTCGTGACGGGATCGCCCTGCAACACCGCGCACTTCGGCAGCGTCACGGCGATGTTGAGCGGCCAGACGATGCCCGCCTCGCGCTGGAAGGTCAGATGGTAGTGATAGCCGGAGCCATCGTGGGTGACCACATTGGGGACCTTCCAGCTCAGCCCGTAGGAGGATGTCGAAGCGTAGCTCGCGCCCACACTGCCGTGGAACACCTTGCGCTCGAACTCGCCGCCCGTGCCGAAGCCGACCAGATTCTGCTGTGCGATGAACTTCGCGTGCGGCGGCGTGAAGACGCGCACATAGGAGGAGTAGTCTGGCCCGCCAGCGGCGAAGGTCTCCTTTAGCGTCGCCGGGTCATTCGGCCAGGTGTAGCTCCAGGCCAGCTTATGGGTTGCGTTGCCAGCGCCATCCAGCGTGATCTGGTCAGCCATCTTGTACTTCAGGAAATAGTTGTCCTTGTTGGCGCCGACGTTGGCCTCGACCTCGTAGACCGTATCGCCGGTCGATGGCGCGGCCACCTCCGCGCTCAGATGAAGATCGCGCAACATCTGCTCGCCGGCTGTCGGCGTCAGATAGACCTCTACGTCCTTCGTGCGCAGCGACGCATAGAGCAGCTTGCCCATCTGGCCGACATATTGTGGCAGGTTCGACTTCACTTTGGCCATGAAGGCGCTGACCACCGCGCTGGTGAAGGTCTTGGCGCAGGAGGTCTGCCCGCATGCCTTGTTATCTGGCCCGGTAGCTTTGGCGCCCAGCGCATAGCTGTGAATCTTGCTGACGAAATTGCTGGACGTGACCGTCTCGTGGAACTCCGGCACGGAGATTGGGCCGGTGATCTTGAGCGCCTCCTCGAAGATGCCCAGGCTCAGCGTGATGACCCCCGCAAACTGTCCGCTCTGCGCCGGATCATAGAGTTGCAGCGAGCTCTGCTGCGCGCCGAGGTTCTTCCGCGCGTCGGGCAGCAGCAGCGGATAGAGATCGAGCGCGTACTGCGCCGCCGTCGGATAGTTCGGATCCAGGTTCGAGTCGCGCAGCGACCAGCTATTACCATTCGGGTCGATGAAGACCGCGTTGAGCCAGCTATACTTGCTCGGAATGGGGATGAACTGCTGGTAGGGCGCGCTGGCAAACTTCACGCT
The DNA here is from genome assembly GCA_036559055.1 of Ktedonobacterales bacterium. Lineage (GTDB taxonomy): Bacteria > Chloroflexota > Ktedonobacteria > Ktedonobacterales > JADMIN01 > JAKAIY01. The sequence continues at coordinate 3,370 of DATBTW010000008.1, read as the reverse complement.
GCTATCGATCAACGTGATATCGCTGATATGGAAGCCGGGTTGCAGTCGCCCACCATCGAGGGTCAGCGCGCCGAAGTTACCGATGAAGCCGCCCGTGGGGCGCAACTCGCTGGAGTCGAGCACCAGTACCAGATAAGTCGCTGGCGCGCCGACGCCCAGCAGTTGCGGCAGCGCATGCGCCACGCCGTCCACGTCGTTGATCATCTGCGTGATCTGCGGGAGCTTGCTGCGCAGTTGATCGACCAGCGGCGCAAGCCGTGGATCGAGCGAGAGGTCGCCGGGCGTCAGGCTGGCGAGGCGCGGCTCCATCTGGCCGTAGAGCGTCGTGATCTGATCCACATCGCTGATGATCTGGTTCATATCGGCGCTGGTCAGCCCGCCAGAGGTTCCCAGCGGATCCTTGAGGCCGCGCACCAGCGTCTTGAGCGCGTCGCAGCCCAGCACCCCTGCCTGCGTGCCATCCACCGCCAGCGGCACGAGCTTGTTCGCGCTGGCAAGTTTGCCGCTGAGGCCCGGGATCAGCGCGGCGGGGCTGGCCAGCGCCAGGCGCATCTGCAATTGGAAGAAATCATCGTGCGCCAGCTGCAATTGCTGCTGCGCGGCGTCGATGGTCGCCAGATTGGTCGGATTGGCCGAGAGCGTCTTGAAGTCGGCTTCGGCGGTTTTGAGATGCGCTACTCCGCTCTCGGCCAACGCTAGCGTGTTGTGATAGGCCAGGCTCGGCGCTGGAATCAGCGCCACGGTGATCGCTAGCAGCATCAGCGCGGTGATCACCACACGCAGCAGGTGTGCGCGCAACCACGGGCGCCGCACAACGGCCGGGCGCGCCGGGGCGACAACCTTCGCAATGACGGGAGCGGAGAGTGCGCCCGCGCTGGCGGCTGCCGGAGCAACGGCGCGTGGCGCCAGGCGCGCGCTGGGCGGCTCCTTTACCACTGGCGCCGCTGCGACTGTGGCGCCAGTGCGTCGGAAGACGGTGACACCGCGAGCGGCGTCTTCGCTCAGGCGGCGCCAGAGCGGCGTACTGATTCGCGCGGGACGGGGCGCCGCAGTTGGCTCGGCAGGCTCGCTGACCGGCTCGCTGACCGGCTGGGCTGCGAGTGGCGTGGATGGCGTGGGACGCGGGCGTGATGGGTTGGCGCGACGGCGCAGCGCCGCCTCGACCGCCGCGATGGGAGCCGAGCGCGGCAGATCGGCGATATTGGGGTGCGTCTGACGCGCGTTCTGCTGCCGTCTGCGCTCAGCCGCAGCCGAGCGCACGGTACGGCGCGAGTGGCCCTTGCGACGCGGCCCAGGGTGCGCCTTGGCGCCGCGCACATCGCTGACGCGGGCGACCCTGTTGGCCCCGTTCGTCGGCGTGCGCCCGTTCGTACGATTCGCGTGATTGGCATTCGCGCCGCCGCGCCCGTCCTGGGCGTCCTCCGCGGCGCGCTCCCCGCGCATACCCATCATGTCAAACCATCCTTGTTGCGCCGAAGCGACTGCGGTCACCCCCGCGTACACGCGCTCACGCTCGTGAGCGCGCTGCGAGTTCCTGGGCGCCTGAACGGGGCGCGTCTGCGATCCACCGGAACGCGCCGCCCGGCCTCTGGCCTGATTCCTGGCCTGGCTCCGGCGTCGCGCCCGCGAGCTTGCAGAGCGGCTCCGCCGCTTCGGATTGCTCATTTCTGCTCGATATTTCTGTTCAACGCTCGTCGCGCATCAGCGATGAGCCGACGTTCGGCGAAGCGCTCATCGCCTGGAGGTAGTGCGCCAGACGCTCCTCGACGACGACTGGGAGGCCGTTCTCTCAGCTCCATCTGCTTCCTGTGGAAAGCATACGATGAGATGACGCGCAGAGCAATGGAAAAGTTGCGTCGCCTCCAGGGCTACACCGAGGCTCCTGCGCAACTCGCGCGCCACTCCTTCGCCATTCCTACATCATTCCCACGCTACAACGAGTGGTCAGCGCCGCGCGCCACGGCTGCAGGCCTGCTACGCCATTGGTCTGAGGCGGAGTCGCGGCCTTGAAAGGCCGACGTATGGTACGAGGGCATAAATGCCCTTCCGCTCCGCCGCAGGCGGACGCGCATGTCTCGGCCATTTGTGGCTGCCCGTCGCGTGCTTCGGCCTTTCAAGGCTGAGAGCGTGTCCTCGCCGCGCGCCGCTTCTTGACACGCGCCCTGGCCTCGCCTATGCTCACCTGTGCCACCATGCGCGGCGCTATGCGCCTTTATCAGCCATTGCTCTCTGTTCCGCCGCGCGGTGGAGGCTCGCGCGCGCCAGTGTCGTCCGCGAGAGTGGGAGAGGACCGCACGCCATGTCTATCACCGAGATCATCTTGCGCTTCATCGGCGCCGTCATCGTTGGCTATCTGCTCGGCTCGACCCCGACGGGCGTCATCGTCAGCCGCATCTTCGGTGGCGCTGATCCGCGCAAGCTGGGGAGTGGCAAAACGGGCGCTACCAACATCCTGCGGTCACTCGGCCCTGGCCCCGCCGCCATCGTCGTGGTGGTGGATCTGCTGAAGGGTGTGGCTGCCGTACTGCTGGCGGGCTTCGTCTTCTTCGGCCCGATTGCGCATGTGGGCTATAGCGCGCAGACTTGGGCCAACCTGCGCGACAGCGCCGAGGCGGCAGCGGGCATGGCGGCGGTGCTGGGCCACAACTACTCGATCTACCTGCGCTTCACTGGCGGGCGCGGCGTGCTGACCGCCACTGGCGCGATGACGACTATGTCGCCCATCGCCACCGTCTTCGCCATCTTCGCGGGCGTCCCGTCCGTTTTCCTGACGCGCTATGTCTCGCTCGGCTCGGTGATGGGCGCGCTGATGTCAATCGTCGCGGAGGTCTATCTGACCATAACGCATGTGGATAGCGTGCCGCACTGCGTCTTCGTGGTGGTCGCCGGGGCGCTGGTGATCATCTCACACAAGGACAACATCGACCGGCTGCGCGCAGGCAATGAGCGCAAACTGGGTGAGAAAGCCACGCCCATCACCCAGCCAAAGTAGCGCCCAGGGAGCGTCGATCCGCGCCTCAGTTCGATGATTTCGGCATGGCGACATCCATCAGCAGCCCCCATGCGCCACGCACATACTCCACCGCCGAGAAGATCGTCCAGATGACCGCCAGCAGCAGGATGACGTCGGAGATGGCGAGCAGGTAGTCGGGGAAGCTTTGCGGCGCGCCGCCCGTGCTCAGCCCCAGCGGGAAGGCGGTGTGCCCGCCCAGGCCAATCGAGAGCAGGATGCCGCCCAGCGCGATCAGCGTGAGCAGCGTCTTCTGCTTGCCCCAGCGCCCGGCGGGGATGACTACGCCCTGCGCCGCCGCCAGCGAGCGCAGCCCGGAGACGAGGAACTCGCGCGTGATGATGATGATGGTGATCCAGG
>DATBTW010000007.1:0-1763 GCA_036559055.1 Ktedonobacterales bacterium | reverse complement strand
ATCTTGCCAGCGCCCGACACCTTGCAACTGCAACCTGGCGCCACCTTCTTCAGCGCGGGGCTGGGCGCGCCAGCGCAGGGATGGACATGGTCTACGGATGGCGTGCTCGTCCCGCAGCAGCCATTACTGCCAGTCTGGCTGCAGAACCAGCCGATGCCGCCCATCGCGCCAGTGGGCAATCCGGATGGCGGAGCCAGTTTTAGCGTCTGGCAGCCGGGGCAGCTCAGCTTCCAGTATCCATCCGACGCGACCGGTCAGCCGAATACCGCCGTTCCCGGCGTGCCACTCTTCCAGACGGCCTTCGTCGCGTGGTCGCCCGATGGCCGCTACCTGCTCGATGCGGGCCTATCCAGCGTGGTGAACACGCCCGCTGGCATGCCCGCCGCCAGCCCGCAGACGCTGGCCACCCTCAAGCTCGACAATGCGGTCGCGCTGCCCGTGCGCGATGCGGCGATGGCGCTCGCGTTGAAGCGCATGGCCCAGGAAAGCGCCAGCCACGCACTGAATCAAACGCAGGGGTCTGGCACGGTGGCATGGAGTCCGGACGGCAAGCTGCTGGCGGAGGTCACTGGCATGAAGACACCGCAGCAGGATCAGGACTACGCGACTGTGACCATCAGCATCGTCAGTTGCGCTACGGGCAAGACACTGGCCACGCTGACGGCGCACGCGGCGGTCAACCAGACCGGCATTGGCGACAACGAATACATGCGCTGGTCGCCCGATGGCAAGCGCCTCTTCTACTTCAGTGATAGCCTCGGCTCGCTGACCACCTGGGGGCCAGGGCTGCTGCCGCAGGGCTGAGCGTGCGCTGGCGGCTGAAGCTGCCCGTTGGACATCGCCACACCGATCATTCACAGGTTCTGGGCCAAGTAGAAAAGCGGATTGTGTTGGCGCCGCCTCTGCGCCATACTGAGCGCGAGCGCCAGGATGCGCTACCGATCGAGCAAGGATGACATGGAACGGTTCGTGGGGGTATGTGGTGTGGGGCGCTGGGCAAGTCGGAGGGGCCGAGAGAGCGAGGTGGACGCATGGCCGTCGAAGAGGTCTATCTGCGACCAGACGATTACGAGCTGGAGACACTCACACGCGACATCGGCGATCTGCCATTCTGGGTTGATCTGCTCAAACGCGAGCGTCCCGCACGCGTGCTGGAGATTGGCTGTGGCTGCGGGCGGCTGACGCTGCCGCTGGCGCGGCTCGGCGCGGCGCGGGGCTTCACCATCACCGGGCTGGAGATCGAGCCGGCCATGCTGCGCCGCGCCCAGCAGCACGCGCGCGACGAGACGCCGGAGACGCAGCGGGCGCTGCGACTGGCGCCGGGTGACGCGCGCGACCTGGACGCCGCCCTCCAGGCGCGCACTGTCGGCTCCTTCCCCTTCGATGTCGTCCTGATGACCTATGGTGTCGCGCACCACCTCACCACGACCGACCAGCAGCTTAGCGTCTGGCGCGGCGCGCGGCGCTGGCTGCGCGCGGGCGGCCTGCTGGCGGTGGATGTCGGCGCGCCCGACCTGTCGCGCCTCTCGACCGGACGCGATGGCTGCACGCCGCGCCGGCTCGATCTGGAGGTCAGCCGCGATGGCCGCACCCTGCGCCGCACCGTGGCAACACGCTACTGTGCCGCCTCGCAGGTGGAGCGGCTGGAGTACGACTATTGCGTGACCGAGGCCGATGGCTCGCAGCGCGACTATCGTTCCGCGTTCGCCATGCGCGTCTACTTCCCGCGCGAGCTGGAGCTGCTCTTCCACGCCACCGGCTTC
>DATBTW010000006.1:0-15514 GCA_036559055.1 Ktedonobacterales bacterium | reverse complement strand
GCGCCTGAGCATGCGCGCCGAAGATGGCGAGCGCCAGCCAGACCAGCGAGGCAAAGATGAGCGCGGGAGCGAGGTGTCGAACGCCCAGCGGCGTTGGCGCGAAGAGGTCGATCAGCGCCAGCGTCACCAGCGCCGGAGCGGCGAATACGCCACCAACCAGCACGCCGAAGAAGAGCGCGCGCACCGCAGAGCGCGCCGCCGCAGCGGCATGGGCGCCCGCTCGCTCGACGGCGTGCTGGAGCGCCTGCTTCCTGGTCTGCTGCTCGTGCGCGACCCGCGTCTCCTCCCGCAGCGTCTCCATCGTAGGGACGCGCCAGTGAGCGCTAGAGGTCATCGGATTGTTGACTGCCATAGACGTTTTCGCTGTGCATCCTGCGGCGGCTGAAGCTTCTGCTCCACCGCCTCACTGCTGTCGTGCGGATCATTCCGACACACGCGACGCCCTTATCGCATGTGTGCTGCCAAAGTCGCTCCTCTCGGTTTCCAACGGCTTACCGGGGAGGGATGTAACACATGGCGCCTGCTCGCTCGACCGCGCTATCAGGCTTCTCTGCGCCTGCTCTGAGTATAGTCGCACCGCTCGGCCAGTACGCAGCGATCACACGCCGGACGCTGCGCATGGCAGATGCGCCGACCATGCAGAATCAGGTTGAGATGCAGGGTGTGGCGCCATTCCGCCGGAATCTGCTCCTCCAGTTCGCGGTGTGCGGCTTCGGGGGTGACTTTTGGGCCAATCAGCCCGAAGCGCCGGGTCACCCGCCAGACATGCGTATCGACCGGAAACGCGGGCCTGCCCAACGAAAAGAGCAGCACGCAGGCCGCCGTCTTCGGCCCCACACCCGGTAGCGCGCGCAGATCCGCCAGCGCATCATCCAGTGGCAGCGCGGCGAGATAGCCCAGATCGAGCGCGCCATCGCGCTGCTCGCTGATGGCGCGCAGCACGCGCTGGATGCGCTCAGCCTTCACCTGCGCCAGCCCGCCCACGCGAATCGCATCGGCCACCACGTCCACAGGCGCGTCGCGCACGTCCGCCCACGTCGGGAACGCCTGCCGCAGCCGCGCATAGGCGCGCTCTGAGTTGAGGTCGGAAGTATGCTGCGAGAGGATCGTCGCGATCAGCCCGCCCAGCGCGTCGCCGTCTGGCTGCCACGGCGGAATGCCCCACTGCTCCACCAGCCGCTCATAAACCCAGCGGACGCGCTCACTCGGCTGGATCGCCTCCTCCTGCGCCGCCACTTGCGCCTCCTCGCCATTCGCCCTGAGCGCCGCGCTTGCCGTCGTGCGCCGCCAACTACCCTCATGATACAATGCCCGCTGGCGCAGCGCAGAGCGCGCACCGAGAGAAGGAGACAGCGCGTGGGCGGCCATCAGGTCGATCAGTCCATCAGCAGCCAGAGCGTCGGAGCCTTCACCGAGGCGCTCGGTTCGAGCGCGCCCACGCCGGGTGGTGGCGCTGCGAGCGCGCTGGTGGGCGCGCTGGCGGCGGCGCTGGCCGAGATGGTGGCGCGCTTCACCGTTGGCCGCGCGAAATACCGCGCGGTCGAGCCGCAGGCGCAGGCCATCATCCAGCAGACGCAGGAGGCGCGCGAGGCGCTGGTGGCGCTGGTGGAGGACGATAGCGCCGCCTTCCAGACGGTCTCTGCCGCATATGCGCTGCCGCGAGCAGGCGAGACGGAGCGCCAGGCGCGCGAGGCGGCGATTCACGACGCCCTCCAGCAGGCCATGCAGCCGCCGCTGCGCACGCTGCGGCGCTCGCTCGCGGTGATGAAGCTGGCACGCGAGATCGCCGAGATTGGCAATGCGACGGTGCTCTCCGACGCCGCCTGCGCTGCAACCATCGGCGAGGCAGCCATCCGTGCGGCGGCGCTGAATGTGCTGGCCAATGTGGCGCTGCTGCCTGCGGGCGAGGTGGCCAGCGCAGCGCTCGCGGAGGCGCGGGCCGCCTGCGATGAGGCACGGCGCCTGCGCGACGAGACGCTGGCGTTGGTCTACCAGCGCATGGGAGTCGAGGGTCTGTAACCGCGACCAGACGCCCGATGAGGAGGGCTACCTGATGTCAGCCAGGCTGCTCGATGGCCGCGCCATCGCCACGGTCGTGCGACAGGAACTACGCGCGCTGGCCAGCGACTACGCCGAGCGCCACGGTCGTCCCGCCGGACTGGCCATCATCTGCGTCGGCGCGCAGCCAGCCTCGGATGTGTACGTCCGCCAGCTCCTGCGTGAAGCGGCCAACATCGGCGTGCGCGGCTCGCTGGTGACGCTGGCAGAGGACATCGAGAATGAGGCGCTGCGGGCGGGCATCAAGGCGCTGAACGAAGACGACGAGACGCAGGGCCTGCTGGTGCAGATGCCGCTGCCGCCGCAACTCTCGCCGCGCGTCGTCGCCGAGGCGGTCAGCCCACGCAAGGATGTGGATGGCATCAGCATGCGCAGCGCGGGCAACCTCTTCCTACGCTATCCCAGCTTCGTTCCAGCCACATGTGCGGCGGTAGTCGAGTTGCTCGACCGCTACGATATCCCGCTGGCAGGCCAGCGCGTCGCCATCGTGGGCGCCAGCAACACGGTGGGCAAGCCGCTCGCCTTCATGCTGCTGGCGCGCGACGCCACCATCACAGTCAGCCATATTTACACCCGCGACCTCGCCCACTGGACACGTCAGGCCGACATCGTCATCTCCGCCGCTGGTAAAGCGGATCTGCTGACGGGCGACATGATTCGCCCCGGCGCGACGGTGGTGGATGTCGGCATCAATGTGCGCAGCGATGGCTCCATCGTCGGCGACGTGGCGTTCGAGGACGTGTCGCGGGTGGCGGGCGCGGTCTCGCCTGTGCCGGGGGGCGTCGGCCCGCTCACGCCCCTGATGGCGCTGAAACAGACGCTCCTTACACCGCACCTCTGAAAACCAAATGTAAATAGCCCCCTCTTCCGCAAAACGGTGGAGGGGGCCAGCGGAGGGGGCGCTGAAAAAGTCCTAATAGGCGAGCGAGGCAACGGCGCCATCGTGTACTCTAGTTCTGATGCCGTGTGGCGTTGTGTGGCCACACGATGAGCGGAGGTCTTGACTCGATGCGACGCATGCGTTCGCTCCAACTCGACGTCTTCACCAGTGAACCCTTCCACGGCAACCAGCTTGCCGTCTTCTTCGATGCCGAACACGTCACGCCTCAGGAGATGCAGGCCATCGCCCGCGAGATGAACTTCTCGGAATGCGTGTTCGTCCTGCCAGCCGCCGAATCGAGTGCCTTTGCGCGCCTGCGCATCTTCACGCCTAAACTGGAGCTACCCTTCGCTGGTCATCCGGTGATCGGCGCGACCTTCGCGCTGGCGGCTGCCGGGCGCATCTCGCCCGATACGGCGACGCCGATGCTGCTGGAGACCGGCGTTGGCCTGCTGCCCATCGAGCTACTCTTCGCCGATGCGCGGCTCAGCTTCGCGTGGATGGGACAGCCCATCCCAACCTTCGAGCCGTGGAGCGGCGACCGCGCGGAGCTGGCCCGCAGTCTCGGCCTCACCGCCAGCGATCTGAGCGCCGAGCTGCCCATCGAGCTTGGCTCGGCGGGTGTGCCGTTCCTCTACATTCCACTGGCCAGCGCCGACGGGCTCGACCGCGCGCGCTCCGGGCCAGCGATCGCTGCCGCGCTGCATCCAGCCGACCCCAAGACCGGCGCGTATCTCTTTACACCGCCCAGTGTCTCGGGCGCCTCGCAGGTCAACGCGCGCATGTTCGTGCAGGAGTTCGGCATCACCGAGGACGCCGCCACCGGCAGCGCAGCGGGGCCTTGCGGCGTGTATCTCGTGCGCCACCAGCTTGCGCCGCTCGAAGATGAGCGCGCGCACATCACCATTACCCAGGGCGTCCAGATGGGTCGTCCCAGCCGCTTGCACGTCACCGTCGAGCAGAGCGGCGATGGCGTTGTGGGTAAGGTGCGCGTCGGCGGCGAGTCTGTCGTTGTCGCGCGTGGCGAGTTCCTGCTGCCTGACCTGCCCGTCACGGCAGGCTGACGCGCGCCGTCGGTTAGTAGAGCGCGGTATGTTGTCACTCTGTAGCCATCTGAGGGAGAAGTTCGCGTGCAGATCACCCGCGCGCTTGCCGCCATACCAGCGCTGGAGGTCACCGGCCCCACGGACGGCGACATCACCTCCATCGCGTATAACTCCGCTGAGGTTGAGCCAGGCGCCTGCTTCGTCGCCATTCGCGGCAAGTGGAGCGATGGCCACGCCTTCATCGCGGATGCGCTGGCGCGTGGCGCGCGGATGATCGTGGGCGTGGACCCGGCGCCCGCCATCTTGCCCTCTGACCGCGTCTACGCGCGGGTAGCGGATTCGCGCCGCGAGCTAGGCGCGCTGGCCGCCGCGCTGGCGGACTATCCCTCGCAGCGGCTGGCGGTCGTCGGCGTCACCGGCACCGATGGCAAGACCACCACCACCAATCTGATCGACGCCATCCTCGAAGCGGGCGGCGTGCGCTGCGGTCTGATGAGCACGGTGGATTTCAAGGCTGGCGCCGAGCGCGTCAAGAACAATTCGCGCTTCACCACGCTCGAAGCGCCCGAGGTGCAGCAGCTCCTGACGCGAATGGTGGCCTCCAGAGCACAGTGCGCCGTGCTGGAGACGACCTCCAGCGGACTGGCGCTCTATCGTGTCCACGGTGTCGCCTATGACGTGGCCGTCGTCACCAACATCACCTCCGAGCATCTGGAGCTCCACGGCACCAAAGAGGCATACTGGCGCGCCAAGGCGATGCTGTGCGAGGCGGTTGATCCAGCGGCGACCAAGGCCATTTCACCAGCGCCGCCCAAGGCCTGCGTGCTGAACGCCGACGACAGCTCCTATGCCTACCTGCGCGACTTCTGCGCCGCGCCGATACTCAGCTACGCGATAGATGCGCCCGCCGATGTGCGCGCCGAGCAGACGGAGCTGCGCGCCGATGGGTCGCGCTTCGACGTGCGCCTGCCCAATGGCGCGACCTTCACGGTCGAGACGCCGCTGGTCGCACGCTACAATGTCGCCAACTGTCTGGCTGCCATCAGCGTCGGCTACCTCTTCGGTGTTCCCGTCGAGCGCATCGCGTATGCGTTGAAGGTCTTTCCGGGCGTGCCAGGGCGCATGGAGCGCATCGAGATGGGGCAACCCTTCAGCGTCGTGGTGGATTACGCGCACACTGCGGACAGCCTGGAGAAAGTGCTGAGCGTGCTGCGCCCATTGACACGCGGCAGGTTGATCGCGGTCTTTGGCTCAGCGGGCGACCGCGACCGGGTGAAGCGCCCCGTCATGGGCGCTGTGGCGGCGCGTCTGGCCGATTACTTCATCATCACGGATGAAGATCCACGCGAAGAAGATGCGATGTCGATCCTGCGCGAAATCGCGGCTGGCTCAGAGCGCGAGGGCGCGCGAGAGGGCGCGCGCTACCAGTGCATCGTGGGCCGACGCGAGGGAATCGGCGCCGCCTTTGCGCATGCGCGGAAGGGGGATACAGTGTTGCTAGCTGGCAAAGGCCACGAGCAAAGCCTCATCATAGGGAAGGAGAAACTCCCGTGGGACGACCGTCAGGTCGCGCGCGAGGAACTCAGCGCGCTCGGCTTCACTGACGCCGCCCCCTCCACCTCGGCATAGGGATGTCCGTATGAATCGGTCGCTTGTTTGGCATCATCACTCCCAGCCGTCGTTACCTGCCAAAAATGGGTGGCGTTCTAAGTGGTATGGGGGCAGCGCGCCACGCTACGTGGCGCCTGCGGAACGGTAGCGGGGAATCACTTATGGGAATCTTTCTGCTGGGCGCCTTCGCCATCGCGCTGCTGGCGAGCGTATTCTTCTGTCTGCTGGCGCTGGGTCTCTTTCCGTGGTTCCGCAGCGGCGAGCGCAAGCCCGGCGATTTCAGGCCCGATCAGTCCACTGGCAGCGACTCCTTCCAGATCGAGGTGCGCCGGGGACGCGCCCGGCCCAGGGTTGTTCGCGCGCGCTCGAGCGAACTGCCGCTGGTAGGCGGGGTCGCGATGCTGCTGGGCATCGTCATCGCCTGCGTCGCCGCTGGCCTGCTGCTGAACCTGAATACCGATCAATGGATGCTGCTCGACATCATCCTGCTGGTCACAGTGGGTTTTGGCGTCGTCGGCTTCATCGACGACGCGCGCAAGGTCTACAAAGGCGTCGGCATCTCGGAGTTTCAGAAGGGCATCGGCGTCATCCTGGTCTCTGGCGCCGCCGCTGTACTGCTCAATCGCCTCGTCACCTCCAAGGAAGTCACCACCAGGCTGGCTTACCCGCCCTATACCCAGACGCCGCTGATCGGCTCGCTGCTCGTCAACCAGCCGCACGCCTGGCTGGTCTTCTTCATCCTCATGACCATCATCGTCGCCAGCTCTACCGCGCTCGCCGTTGACTTCAGCGATGGCGTAGATGGTCTGGCAGGCGGCCTGCTCTTCAGCGCCAGCCTCGCCTATGCCGCCATCCTGCTCGATGAAGGCGGCCCACAACGTCTGCCACTCATCATCGGCGCGCTGGCGCTGGCGGGCGCGACGCTGGGCTATCTGCCGTTCAACTGGCCATCGTCCTGGCGCGGCGGACAACGCCCACGCGGCAAACGCTGGGCCAAGCTCATCATGGGCGACACCGGCTCACTGGCGCTGGGCGGCATGCTCGCCGTCATCGCCATCGTCGGGCGTCAGGAGCTGCTACTGCTGGTCATCGGCGGCGCCTTCGTGCTGGAGGGCCTCTCAGCGGTCATCTCAGCGCGCATTCTGGTGCGATTCTTTCGCCGCTTCCTCTTCGTCGAGCGTTTCGGCTCCAGTCGCGGCTTTCCGCATACGGAGTTTCCGCTGCCATTCCTCGCTACGCCCATGCACCACCACTACGACCTGCTCAATGTGGACAAGAAGCGGCTGGTCTACGGGGCGTGGCTGCTGGGCGCCGGACTGGCTGTGCTGGGCGTGGCCACCGCTGTCGGCCCCTTCACCTGGGAGCGCTATCTGGGGCGTCTGGTCGGCCTTGCCATATTGATTGCCGTCTGGCAGGCCGGCCCCTGGACGAAAGCCTTCTTTATCGGCCTGGAGCCGCTCAATACGGTGCAGCCCTCCACCCCGCGACGGCTCATTCTGTGCCACGGCGCGCCGTTCCGCCTGTCTGGCATGCCGCTCTATCGGCGCATCGACACCGCCAGCATCACCGATCAAGCGCTGCAGGAGCCATCCGAAAAGCTACTGATCTGGCAGCGATTGAGCGTCTTCGACGCGCGCGCGCTGCTGGGCTATCTCTGCTATCGAGAGGGCGACATTGAAGACGCTCACCGCATCTGGGATCGCATCCCCGACGGCAACATCGAGGTGCGCCCCGACATCAAAGCAGCCATCGCCGAAGTCACGCATGCCATCGCCATCCAAAAGGGCGGGCAGGCGTCTCAGCCGCGCTTCGCCCATAGCATGAGCGACGATCCTTCCAGTAGCCACTGGCGCGCGCCCACCCCGTCCTCTGGCCTGAACCCGACGCGACTCCAGCCGCTCAATGGCGGGGCAGCCAATGGCCCGACCAGTGGCGCGCCCTCTAGCGGCGCCGACATGTTCTGGCAGGCCAATCGCTGGGCGGCGGCGAGCGGCTTCACCCCGCCACCGGCGCCGACGCAGGACCTCGGCAGAACTTATCCTCCGGTATCGAGCGAGCCGCCCGCGCAACCACCCGCCGACGAGAACCTGCGCGAGATGGCTCCGCTCCCCGACAGCCAGGTCGCGGCGCCTGACGCTTCTGATGCGATGGTGGCGCATACCTCCTTCCCCGGCGCGCAGCGACCGAGCGAGGCTGGCGACCTCTAGCGCGCGGCGCGTTCTCAGGCGAGATGGCGGCGGGCGTGATATACTCTGGCGTTGCCGCGTCGCCATGCGCGCACGCGGCGCCCCAACCCGTTCAGCCACGACGCGCGCCACTCGCTGGGGCGCGGACTGTGTAGAGCGCCTGAACTCAGGCGATGGAGCGCGCTTCATGTCACTCACCGTGGGCATCATCGGCCTTCCACTCTCTGGAAAGACGACGCTCTTCAATGCGCTCACGCGCGCCGGAGCGCAGATTTCTGGCTACCCCACCAGCACCGTGCAGGCGAATCGCGCCGTCGTGCAGGTGCCCGACGAACGGCTCGACAAACTCGCGGCCATCTTTCATCCGCGCAAGGTCGTGCCAACCACGGTCGAGTTCGTAGATGTCGCGGGCATCGGGCAGGCCAGCGAGCATGAGCGACGCGAGGGGCTATCGGCGGAGTTCATCGGGCATATACGCAACGCCGACGCGCTGGCGGTCGTGCTGCGCTGCTTCGACAATCCCCAGGCGCCGCATCCCGCTGGCAGCGTCAACCCCGTGCGTGACCTGGACGACCTGATGGCCGAGCTGGCGATCACCGACCTGGCCACCGTTGACAAACGCTTCGAGACGACCGCACGCAAGGCCAAGTCGGGCGACAAGAAGTTCAACGAGGAGCTGGAGTTCCTCAAGCGCCTGCGCGATCATCTGAACGAAGGCCGCCCGGCCTCCGAGTCGACGTTTAGCGCGCCAGAGGAGGTCATCCTGCGCGAGCTATTTCTGCTGACGATCAAGCCCCGATTGTATGTGGCGAACGTCGGCGAGGACACGCTAGCGTCGGCGGCGGCGCTGCTGGCGAGCGTGGGCGATGGCGCAGCGCCAGCGAGCGAGGGCGAGCTAGCCCAGGTGGCCGCGCTAGCCAGGCGCGCGTCGGCGGATGGCGCAGAACTTGTGGCTGTCTCCGCGCGCCTGGAAGCCGAGCTGGAGGAGTTGCCGCCAGAGGACGCGGCGGAATACCTGGCCTCGCTGGGGTTGCCCGCGCTCGGCGCCGACCGCGTTATTCAGGTCGGCTACAAGACGCTCAATCTGATCTCATTTCTCACCGCAGGCGAGGATGAAGTGCGCGCCTGGACGGTGACGCGCGGCTCCAAAGCGCCGACCGCCGCTGGCAAGATCCACACCGACTTCGAGAAGGGCTTTATCCGCGCCGAGGTCATCTCCTACGGTGACCTGCTAGGCGCTGGCGGCTCGATGAAGGTGGCGAAAGAGCACGGCCAGGTACGTCTGGAAGGCAAAGACTACACCGTGCGCGACGGCGACATCATCGAGTTCCGCTTCAACGTCTCGAAGTAGTCGCAGGGAACCTCACCCCCAGCCCCCTCTCCCGCGAGAAGAGGGGGAGCCGGACAGGCGATGTCGCGCGAGGCGTGGCCTCCCCCCAACTCCTCTCCCATACTGAGAGGGGGGCCATATGATAAACGCGGTGCGGGCTGCGTCTGGTGTAGCTCCCCTCTCCGGCAAAGCGGGGGAGGGGCTGGGGGCCGTCACGCACCCAACTTGTAGAGCTGCACATTGTTGAAGGAGCTGGCGCCATCGGTGCAGATCGCGACCCAGCCACCAGTGAACGTCGAGTCAGTCACCGATGGATAGGCGTGTCCATTGACGTATGGCGTCAGGCTCGTCCCCTGGAACATCAGCCCAAAGGTGAACGTACCTGGCGGCGTCCCGATTAACTGCCCCTGCTTCAATGTGGAAGGGTTCCCGGCGGCGTCCACTGAGTAGACCACGTAGGCGCCGTGAATACTATCGACCGCCAGATAGTAGCCCGTGATGTTGAACGACGTGCCGGTGGTCGTATTGCCGACCCCCTGCCGCACGCCAACCTCAGCCTTGCCGGTCTGCGGGTTCACCGTCGTCTGCATGTAGCCATCGTTCTGGCTGACCTGCTGGGCAGAGAGGCAGGCGAGCGTGCCAGCTTTCGGCGACGAGAGATCGACGTGCGTGGCATTCACGCAGGTGACGTTGGCGCCTTCGGGTGTCCAGGTCGGGCTAGATTGTCCATCACAGGTGGGCGCCGGATTCGCGAAGACCTGGCTGCCCACGCCCGGCGGCGGAGTGGAGGGCGCTGTGGTGGCTGTGGGAGCGTTCGGCGTCACCGTCACGCTCGTCGTCGCCGTCGCGCCCGTTGTCGTCGATGGCGAGACGGACGCCTGCGCCTGCTGAGTCAGCGTCGCGTTGGCTTGCGCTGTCTCGGTCGCCACCGCCGCCAGATGCTGCTGGTTGTTGATATACACGCCGCCGCCAACTACCGCAGTCAGCAGCAAGATCACCGCCAGCACCGCCAGCCACAGCCGCCCCATGCCGCCGCTAGATGTGCGCGGCTTGCCCGGGGCGCCTGTGGGGCTGCCCGGCCACTGCGGCGCTGCCACTGGCGCGGCGCGCTCCGTCACAGGCGGCGGGGCGGCCGGCGCCATGCCCGCATCAGCGCCCGACTCCACCGCCCGCGCGAAGGCCGTCACATTCGCGAAACGTTGCGCCGGATCTTTGGCCAGTCCTCGCAAAATGGCCGCCTCCATCTGGGGTGGCACGGCGGGATTGAACTTACGCAGCGGCGGCGGCGGGTCATACAGGTGCGCGCGGGTCAGCGCGCCCAACTCGCCCTCGAACGGCGGACGCCCCGCCAGCAATTGATAGGTCATGACCGCCAGCGCATATTGGTCGGTGGCGGGCGAGAACTTGCCGTCGAACTGCTCTGGCGCCATGTACGTGAAGGTGCCAGCAACCTGCGTGCGCGCCGTATTCGAGTCAGGCCCACGCGCCACGCCAAAGTCAGCCAGCATCATGCGCCAGTGGCCGCTCGACTCGATCTGGATCAGCACATTGCCTGGCTTCACATCGCGGTGTACCACACCCCGATCATGGATGTATTGGAGCGCCGAGGCCACCTGCGACACGATATCCGTCGTCATGGCGACATCGAGCGGCAGGCTCAGAGTGCGGCGCGAGCGCCCGCGAATGGCGTCAGAAAGTGACCCTTCCTCGGCGTACATCATGACGATGTAGAGGTAATCCTTCTCCGAGCCGCTGTAATAGACCGGCAGGATGTTGGGATTATTGAAGTTGGCGGCCAGGCTGACCTCGCGCTTGAAACGCTCGCGAATATCTTCGACATCCTCGGCGTCCGCGGAGAGCGCGTCCGGGCGCACCACTTTGACGGCCACCGCCCGATTGCCCGCGTTGAGTTGCTCGGCGAGATAGACCTCGCCCATGCCGCCCTCGCCCACAACGCGATTGAGCCTACAGCCGCCCAGCTCGTGGCCCTGGAGATTCAACGCCATACAATCCCTCCGCACCTGCGACAGCCAGCCAATCACCCCTAGTGCCCCATCGCGCCTTGAGTATAGCAGACTTGCGCGCCAGCGGCGCCGCAGCCCCGCAGCCCCGCCGGAAGCCCGCATTCGTACTTGTGCAATGTCGGGCCGATACTCTATACTAGGGCCATCGTACCGGCAGGGGGCAGGCGGCGAGCTGACAGGGTGGCCGGATGAACGCGCACATTCGTGACATGGTCGCTCGCGGTTTGGGGTACAATAGACTTGAGGGCGCGTAGCTCTCGACGCTGGCAACTGACCCAGCGCCAGTGCGATGTACCAACGGCGACCATGTGCGCAGGCAGGCATCGTCGGGGAGCTATCCCAGGCGAGCATCTTCGAGCGAACGCCCCGCGCGGGCGGCTGGAGGAGCAGACACATGGAGCCAGTGATCGTGTCGTCGAACGCACAGCGAGCGCTCAGCGCACCTGACCAGACGGATACGGTTGAATCGACGAATGACTCCTCCGAGCCAGTGAGCGAGACATTCGTCGCGACCATCGTTCGTCTCGATCAGTCGGCGGCTGAACGCCTGTTTCGCGCCGCAAGGCTGTAGAGCTGCGCGCAAAGCGCCGACATGCGACGGTCACTGGACGCCGAGTCGCAGTCACACAATAATCGCCGGGGCGGTCAGCCTGATTGCGAGAGCCACACACGACCGGCTTTCGCGTTGGTCTGGCAAGCGAAAGGTGATGCGCGCGTAATGGACGTTATCAAAATCTCGCCTCGCGGCTACTGCTACGGAGTGGTGGACGCGATGAATATCGCTCGGAATGCGGCGCACGATGCGTCACTTCCCCGGCCGCTCTTTATCATTGGCCTGGTCGTCCACAATCGGTTCGCTGTAGAGGAATTGACGTCGCTCGGCGTCACGACACTTGACGGCCCGGACCGCGCCTCGATCCTCGAACAAGTCACCGAAGGCACCGTCATCTTCACTGCGCACGGCGTCAGTCCTCTGGTGAAAGAGCGCGCCCGCGAGCGTGGCCTGCATGTGATCGACGCCACCTGCCCCGATGTCACCAAGACGCACGACCTCGTGCGCAAATTCGTCGCGCAAGGCTACGAGGTGATCTACATCGGGAAGAAGGGGCATCCCGAACCAGAGGGGGTCATCGGCGAGGCGCCCGACCATGTCGCGCTCATTGAAACTGAGGACGACATACCCGACATCCCGCCGCATATCCGCACGGCCAGCCGTCTGCTCATCACCACGCAAACCACACTGAGCCAGTGGGATACCGCACGATTGACAGAAGAGCTGATGCGGCGCTTTCCCCAGGCGGAGGTATACAACGAGATCTGCATGGCGACCCAGCTCCGGCAGGAAGCGGTCGCCACGCAAGCTAAAGGCGCCGAGTTGACCATCGTGGTCGGCGACCCACGCAGCAATAACACCAATCGGCTCGCTCAGGTGGCGGAGGAACTGGCGGGTTGTCCTTCCATTCGCATCGAATCCGTTGATGACCTCACGCCCGAGATGATCGCTGGCAAGCGCCGTATCGCCATCACGGCGGGCGCCTCGACTCCCAGCCAGATCACGCGCGCCGTCATTCGCTATGTGGAGGGCCTGGGCGGTCTGCCCAAGCTCGTGCCAACGCCAGAGCGCTAACGTCAGCTCACGTCATCTCTGCGCGCGTGGTGTCCATAGCGCCGCCATCGCCAGAGCCTTCGCACACACGGAGGAGGCGCCAACCCGGGCCAGCCTGACTACGGCGAGATGTCCACCTAAGTACCAGGCAATCGCTTTGCGCTGAGGAATCCTGTCACTCCTGGGAAGACGCGCCGCGTCGCAGACCTCACACCGCAGTGAGCGCGCTGCTCGACGCGCAGTTCGGAGGATGCCGACGATGAAGAGCCTGTACGCGATCCTTGGGGAGCTTCCATTTGCATCGTTGCAGGAGCTTGCTCCCTGGTGGGGCGCGGAGCCACCGGAACATGATGATGTCGACGCGCGCCAACGCCTCGAGCGGGCGATGCGCGACTCGGTGGCATCCCGGTTCGTGTGGGAGCGCCTGAGCGACGATGAGCGTCGCGTGCTCTTCTGCATCGTTGGACCTTCAGCGCGCAATTGGCAACTCGTCGACCAGGTACCCGACCGCAGCCACATCGACGCGGTACACGCGCTGGCCGCCGTCGAGCGGCTGGCTGGCTGGGGGCTGATCCAACTGGAGCAGGCCAGGGTGCAGGGCGGCGAGCTGGTGGGGCAACGCGCCACCTTCTACGGTTACGCGACCCCGCGCAATCCCTCCGCGCCAGTCGAGGAAAAGCAGATCGCCTACGTCCCGACCGAGCTAGCGACTGGTCTCTACACCACTGGCCGCGAACTGTTCATCGTCGGGGGCGACCGCTCCGAGAAGACGCTCGACGACTTGCTGATGCCCTATCGCCAGGGCGATCTCGACCAGATCGGGCGGCGCTTTGGGCTGACGATGCAGTCGTACTATTCACGCAACGAAGTACGCGCCGCGATGGCCGAGAATTTGACGCAGGCCGAGGCGGTGCGCTACGCGCTGGCCCGCGTGCCAAGCCTCCTGCGCAACACGTATGAGTGGCTGCGCGCCCAGGGTGGCAAAGCGCCGCTGAGCGCGGTGCGTCGGCGATTCGCGCTAGACGACATCGCCCTGGCGAGCTTGCTACATGCGCTCGAAGACTACGCATTGGCCTTCGACACCTTCAGCGAAGGCAAACGCTCGCTGTTCATTCCCTTTGAGACGCTCCGGAATCTCCAGCAGGCCGAGGCGCGCCCGCAGGCCACGATCGGGCTGACCGAGGTTCCTGCGCCGCGCGCCATCCGGCCCGCCGACCCAACCTTCCTGTGGGATCTGGCTGCGCTCACCGCCGCCGCGTCTCAGCAGGAGATCGAGCTAACTCGCGCTGGCTCGCTGCCCAAGCGCGCCGCGCAACGCCTGCTGCCCTCGCTGGCCAGTGATCGCACACATGGGCGTGAGATCGACGCGCTGGCCTACGTCGAGATGCTGAAGCAGGAGGCCAACGAACTGGGCGTGGTCGCCGCGCCGCCGTCAACCTCGCGCCGACGTGAGTCGCTGGCGCTGGGCGAGCGACTCACGTCATGGAGTCGGCACGATCTGGTAATGCAGGCACGCCGCCTCTTCAAGCGCTGGCCCACTGACCGCTGGTGGATCGACCTTCCCGGCGCACAGTACCAGGAGTGGCATACCTTTTACCTGGAGCTGCCACTGGCGCGCGAGGCGCTCACCATGCAGTTGCGCCAGTGCAAGCCAGGCGTCTGGTATTCGCTCCGGTCGTTCCGCGCCACGATACAGGGCAACGATCCCTATGTGCTGCGGCCAGCGCAGCGCTGCGCTGGCGAGGCGGGATTCAAACTGGCCGAAGAGCTGCGCACACACTGGGATGAAACCGACGGCGAGATCATCACGGGCATGTTCAGCTCCACACTCTACGAACTGGGATTCGTGGCGCTCGGCTACGACCGCGACGCGCCGCCTGCCGCGCACGATGGCGATGTCAATCCTGACGCTTTCATGCTGACCGATCTGGGCTACGAAGCGCTGCACGGCGAGATTGGCGCGTCACAGCAGCCATCGCCACGCTCGCTGATCGTACAGCCCAACTTCCAGGCCATCCTGATGGAGCCGCATATGCCAGCGCTCTACTGGCTGGCGCGCTTCGCCAGCATGGAGCAGATTGGCCGCGTCAGCCGCTTTACCCTCACCCGCGAGGCGCTGCATAACGGGCTGAGCCGTCAGGGCTCAGACGCTTCGATTGACGACGTGATCGCGTTCCTGGAGGCTCACAATCAAAAGCCCCTGCCGCAGAATGTCCTCTACACGCTGCGAGACTGGGCGCGCCAGTTCCGCGAGGCCCAGCACCCGGAGAATGGCGCGCGCGTGCTGAAGTTCAAGGATGAGGGCGTAGTGGATCGCATCCTGCGCTCGCATCGGCTCAAAGCGTTCCGGCTGCGGCGGGTGGATTCGCGCTCGGTCGTCGCGCCAGCGGAGATCAGCCTGCCTGATCTGCGCGGCGCACTGGAGCATCTCGGCTACGCGCGCAAGCTGCTGAGCGGCCTCGAAGAGCTGGTCGCGCCAGCGGCGGTAGGCGCCGGAGCCGCGCATCGCCTGAATGGGCGGCGCGCTCCCGGCATCTGACGGCAGCGAACACAAACACTGGAGCCGCTTCCCACAGCACGGGAAGCGGCTCCAGTCATTTCATCGCAGGTGGTCGTTCAGCGGCGGCTACGGGCCGCTCGCGCCGGTCGCGGAGGGTGTCGCGCTGGCGCCGGGCGTCGCGGAGCTGATCGGCGGCGCGCCACCCTCGGTGGGATAGATCGCCGCGCCGATGTCGGTCACGCTCCAGCTATTGTTGGAGGACTGCAAGACGAG
>DATBTW010000005.1:0-4545 GCA_036559055.1 Ktedonobacterales bacterium | reverse complement strand
GCCGTGGCTGGAGATGAAGTACTCCATCACGTTCAGGCCGTCGCGGAAGTTGCCGCGCACCGGAATCTCCATGATGCGCCCGGATGGATCAGCCATCAGGCCGCGCATGCCGGAGAGCTGGCGAATCTGCTGGAACTTCGCTTTGGTCGCGCCAGAATTCGCGATGGTGTAGATCGAGCCGTAGGGGTCGAGCACCTGCTGCACGCGCTTCTGGATCTGGTCGGTGGCGTCGAGCCAGATGTTGACCGTTTCCTTGTAGCGCTCGTTGTCGGTGATCAGGCCGTCCTGATAGCTCTCCTCCAGGCTGAGTACCTTCTTATCGGCCTCCGCCAGGATGGTCGTGCGATCCTCTGGCACCACCACATCGCTGATGGCGATGCTAGAGCCAGCGCGCGTCGCGAAGGTGAAGCCCAGCCGCTTGATGGCGTCGGCGAGGTCGGCGGTCGCCTGGCGCCCCTCGTTCTTGAAGCACTCTGCGATGATGCCGCGGAGATTCTCCTTGTTCATCGCATAGTTCTTGAAGCGCAGGCTCTCTGGCAGCACTTCGTTGAACGTGATGCGCCCAAGCGTTGTCTCGACGACCTTGTTCGGATCCCACGGCGTCGCCTTGCCGCGCTCGTTGTAGACCTCGGTGACGCCCAGCCGCACCTTGATATGCGACTGGAGCGTGATCAGCCCCATCTCATAGGCCATCTGGGCTTCGTTGGCGTCGGTGAAGATGCGTCCCTCACCTTTCAGGCCCCTATGATCCATCGTCATGTAGTAGCAGCCCAGCACCATCTCCTGCGAGGCGCCGATCGACGGCTCACCATGCGCAGGCGAGAGGATGTTGCGGGACGAGAGCATCAGCGTGCGAGCCTCTTCCTGGGCGCGCTCAGAAAGCGGCACATGCACCGCCATCTGGTCGCCGTCGAAGTCGGCGTTGAAGGCTGAGCAGACCAGCGGATGCAGCTGGATCGCGCTGCCCTCCACCAGCACCGCCTCGAATGCCTGGATGCCCAGGCGGTGAAGGGTCGGCGCGCGGTTCAGCAGCACCGGATGACCTGTGATGACCTCTTCGAGGACATCCCAGACCTCCGGGCGCACGCGCTCCACGAAGCGCTTGGCGCTCTTGATGTTATGGGCATGCCCGCGCTCGACCAGCTTGCGCATCACGAACGGCTTGAACAGCTCCAGCGCCATGCGCTTGGGCAGGCCGCACTGGTGCAGCTTCAGGTCGGGGCCGACCACGATCACCGAGCGGCCCGAATAATCCACGCGCTTGCCGAGCAGGTTCTGGCGGAAGCGCCCCTGCTTACCCTTGAGCATGTCCGAGAGGCTCTTGAGCTTGTGATTACCAGAGCCAGCCACGGCGCGGCCACGCCGTCCGTTGTCGATCAGCGCGTCGCAGGCTTCCTGCAGCATGCGCTTCTCGTTGCGGATGATGATCTCCGGCGCGCCCAGCTCCAGCAGCCGCTTGAGGCGGTTGTTGCGGTTGATGACGCGGCGATAGAGATCATTCAGGTCGCTGGTGGCGAAGCGGCCACCATCGAGCTGCACCATCGGGCGCAGATCGGGCGGCAGCACCGGCAGCACCGTCATAATCATCCACTCAGGCAGATTGCCCGACTTGCGGAAGGCCTCCACCACGTTCAGGCGCTTGGTGGCCTTCTTGCGGCGCTGGCCGCTGGTCGTGGCGATCTCCTGGCGCATCTTGGCCGCCAGCGCGTCGGGATCGATGGCCGCGAGCAGGTTCTGCACCGCCTCCGCGCCCATGCCCGCCTCGAAGATTTCGGGCAGGTCGGGGCTGGAGTCGCGCAGGTCGAACTCGAACGCCTTCAGATCGCGATAGTCCACCTCTTGCAGCAGATCGCCGCGCTTGAGCGACTCCAGCTTGCGGCGCTGGGTCTCATTAGCGGCGCGCAGCTCGCTGGCGCGCTTGACGGTATCATCCTGCAGCGCGGTGATCTGGCCCTCGGCCTCCAGCTGGGCGCGCTCCACGGTGCGCTCCGTCTCGGCGAAGAGCTGATCGACCTCGCGCTGGGCGTCTTTGGCCACCAGATCGCGGAACTCGCGGGTCATGCGGTCGAACTGATCGCGCATGCCCTCATCCGCCACCTGGCCCTGGCGCGCCACGACCTCGCCAGACGGCTCGAAGACGACATCCTGCATCAACACCTTGTCGGCGCTTTCCTTCAGGATGCGCTTGATCTCGGTCTCGGCGGTGGTCAACTCGCTCAGGCGCTCAGCGCGGCGCTGGTCGATGCGCTCGCGCTCGGCGTCGCGCTCGCGCTCGGCCTCGGCGGTGCGCTCGTCGCGCTGCTGCTGCAATTCGATGATGCGCTCGGAGACCGACTGATCGCTCTCCTGCAGCTGGCGCTGCACGCTCTCTTCCAGCCCGCCCAGGGCCAGATCGCGCGCCTCCTCATTGACCTCCGTGACGACATACATCGCGAAGTAGAGGATGCGCTCCAGGTTGCGCGGCGAGAGGTCGAGCAGCAGGCCGATGCGGCTGGGTGTGCCCTTGAAATACCAAATATGGCTGACGGGTGACGCCAGTTCGATGTGCCCCATGCGCTCGCGGCGCACCTTGGAGCGAGCTACCTCGACTCCACACTTATCGCACACGATGCCCTTGAAGCGGACGCGCTTGTATTTGCCGCAGGCGCACTCCCAGTCCTTGGTGGGACCGAAGATGCGCTCGCAGAACAGGCCGTCCTTCTCGGGGCGCAGCGTGCGATAGTTGATGGTCTCCGGCTTCGTCACCTCACCATAGCTCCACGAGCGAATCTGCTCGGGGCTGGCGAGGCTGACACGGATGGCATCAAAATCGTTGACTTCAAGCATTGGGGGAGGCGCCGGGCGTCGCCTGTCGCGACCGCCCGCGCCTGTCTCCTTTCCGAATGCCTACCGGACACTCTGCCGGCTGATGGCGCCGCGGGACCACATTCGGGCAGCGCTCCGGCGCTGCGAGAGGCCCGCACTCCTCTCGCAGCGCGACTCGGAGACGTCGCCGCGTTTCGACTCTCGCCGTCTATTCGTTCTCGAAGCCACTGAGGTTGATGCCCAGTTCAGGCATCACATCAGCGCTCGTATCTTCCACGAACTGAATCTTCTGCTCGTCTTCGTTGAGCACCTCGACATTGATGCCGAGGCTCTGCAGCTCCTTGACCAGCACCTTGAACGACTCCGGCACGCCCGGCTCGACGATCGGCTCACCCTTCACGATGGCCTCATACGTCTTCACGCGGCCGGTCACGTCGTCAGACTTGACGGTCAGGATCTCCTGCAGGATGTTGGCGGCGCCGTAGGCTTCGAGCGCCCACACCTCCATCTCGCCGAAGCGCTGGCCGCCAAACTGCGCCTTGCCACCCAGCGGCTGCTGCGTGATGAGGCTGTAGGGGCCAGTGGAGCGCGCATGCACCTTGTCCTCGACCAGGTGCGCCAGCTTGAGCATATAGATGTAGCCGACCGTCACCTTGGTGTCGAACGGTTCGCCGGTGCGCCCGTCGTAGAGCAGGTCTTTGCCTTCCACCGGCAGTTTGGCGCGCTCCAGCCACTCCTCGATGTCGGCCTCAGAGGCGCCATCGAAGACAGGCGAGGCGACGTGGTAGCCAAGCTTCTCGGCTGCCCAGCCCAGGTGCGTCTCCATGATCTGCCCGATATTCATGCGATGCGGCACGCCCAGCGGATTCAGGATGATGTCCACCGGCGTGCCATCTGGCAGGAACGGCATATCTTCGACCGGCATCACACGGCTGATGACGCCCTTGTTGCCGTGGCGACCCGCCATCTTGTCGCCCGCGCCGATCTTGCGCTTCTGCGCAATCGACACGCGCACCAGATGGTTCACGCCGGGCGGTAGCTCGTCGTTAGCCTCGCGCGAGAAGACCTTGACCTCGACGACCTTGCCGCGCTCGCCATGCGGCACACGCAGCGAGGTGTCTTTCACCTCACGCGCCTTCTCGCCAAAGATGGCACGCAGCAGTTTCTCCTCGGCGGTCAGCTCGGTCTCGCCCTTCGGCGTGATCTTGCCTACCAGGATGTCGCCCGCGCCCACCTCAGCGCCGACGTAGATGATGCCGCGCTCATCCAGGTTGCGCAGGCCCTCATCGCCCACGTTCGGGATGTCGCGCGTGATCTCCTCCGGGCCGAGCTTGGTATCGCGCGCCTCCACCTCGTGCTTCTCGATGTGGATGCTGGTGAACAGGTCCTCGCGCACGATGCGCTCGCTGATGAGGATGGCGTCCTCGAAGTTGCCGCCCTCCCAGACCATGAACGCGACCAGGATGTTCTGGCCCAGCGCCAGCTCGCCGTTCTCCGTCGCGGAGCTATCGGCGAGTACCTGGCCCTCAGCCACGCGATCACCCTTGTTCACGATGGGGCGCTGGTTGATGCAGGTGCCCTGGTTCGAGCGGATGAACTTGCGCAGCTTGTGCGCATGCTCTACGCCCTCGTCATCCAGCAGGACGATCTGGCGTGCCGTCACACTGACGATCTCGCCGGTCGCCTTGGCCAGCACGACCTGCCCAGAGTCTTTCGCCACCTGCAGCTCGATGCCCGTAC
>DATBTW010000004.1:0-5406 GCA_036559055.1 Ktedonobacterales bacterium | reverse complement strand
ACGCCCGCCGCCCTCGACGTGGATGCGACCAGCGACGACGGCACGCTCGACGACGAGGAGTAGCGACCTCATCCCCTATCCCCCTCGCCCTGCGGGGAGAGGGGGACCACAGGCCAGGGTTATCGCGCGATTCAGCGTCAGCGCAGCCCCAGCGACCTCCCGACGTGGAGCGCTGGGGCTGCTCATTTTCTTGCGCCCCACCGCTCCCGCTACCACAGTCACAAGCAGCTGCGCCTGACGACGTAGCTGCTTAGGGGGTCTTGATAGGCAGCAACGGGCATAGCTTCACTGCTATGCCCGTCTGCTATAGTGGTGTGAGGCGACGGCGCGACACGGAAACGCAGGAGAACGAGGAACTCGATGAGCGTGATGCGAGCTGTGAAGGCGTTACTGCGCAATCGAGGCGTTCGGCGGAGTCTTGTCATCGTTGTGGCGCTCTTCCTGATCTTTGAGGTCACTGTACGCTATCTACCGCCTGACGGCGTGACCATCACCACGATCAACTACAACTATTTCACGCCGTCCGGCATATCCGGCCTCAACATCGTCACGACATCGCGCACCACCCTTGCCCACGACGCGCAGACGCGCGCGGCGATTGACGGTCTGAATAACGAGTTCAACACCGCGCCAATTGTTGGCGCGTCGAGCATTCCCAAGCTCTCGTTTGGCGGAGGCTGCATGACATTATCGGGGTACGAGGAGTATCAGGTGACGTTCACCTGGCATGGCCTGCCCCTCCGGGTGTGGACGAACAACACCCCTTGCCCATTCTTCACCGAGAGCAGCGGCGGGATACCCACCCCGTTCTGGGCGAGTCTGGTGGAAGACGACGGCGGACCGGCGTTCCATGCGTTACAGTAACGTCGTTCGTTCCCAGACACGCGACACACAAACGTCGTGGGCCGCTGATACGCCTCCAAAGATTTAGGCCATGCGGGGAGCCACGCGCGAGGGATGACGCACGACCCAGCGTCAATGCAGCCCCAGCGACCTCCCAATGTGGAGCGCTGGGGCTGCGGTATGTCTGCGGATGTTGCCACGCGGGCGCGTTGGCGTATACTGGCGGCAGACGCGCATCTGAATGCAGGGCATCATCGAGCGAGGGAGAATTCATGAACCCGTACAATCAGGGCTATGGCATGGCAGCGCCCGGCGCCTATGCGGGCCGGATGGACTTCTCGGCGATCATGCGGCAGGTCTATCTCTGGCTGGCCGTCGGCCTGCTGCTGGGCTTCGGCGTGGCGCTGGGTCTGGGGCAGCAGGTCGCGATTGGCAATCCGCTGGTGGTCTCGCTCTTCACCAATCCGATTGTGATGATTGGCTCGATTGTGCTTTACCTCGTCGTGGGGTTCGCCTTCTATCCCATCGTGCAGCGCGTCAGCCCTGCGGTGGGCGCCGTGCTCTACCTCGTCTTCACGGCTATCTTTGGCTTCATGATCTCAGCCATCTTCGTCACGTACACCGCCAGCAGCATCTGGACAGCCTTCCTGGCGACGGCGGGCATGTTCGGCGCGATGGCGCTGATCGGCTACACGACCAGGCTCGATCTCTCGAAGCTGGGGACCGTCTTGCTGATGGCGCTGATCGGCCTCATCATCGCCATGGTGGTCAATTTCTTCCTGGCCAACCCCATCCTCTACTGGATCGTCAGCATCGGCGGGGTGGTTATCTTCAGCGGGCTGACGGCCTACGATACGCAGTGGATCAAGCGGCAGGCGCTGGCGGCGTCCTCGGCGGGGAGTGATGTAGCGCACCGCATCGCGCTGATCGGCGCATTCCGCCTCTTCCTCGACTTCGTCAACCTCTTCCTGAGCCTGCTGCGCATCTTCGGTCGCGGCAACTAAGCCGCCCTCCCCCAGCCCCTCTTCCGCGGTGGCGGGAGAAGGGAGCTTCGGGCGCAGTCAGTGGCCGCCGAAGAGCGAGAGCAGCGCGACGGCGGCCAGCATCAGCGCGACGATGGCAGCGGAAAGACCCAGATAGAGGTAGAGTTCGATGGGCGGCACGCGGCGGGGAATCCAGCCGGGAGGGTAGCGCGGGACGAAGCCGCTTCTCGCGAAGAAGGTGTACGTCGGGTACTGGAATCCGCCGCGCGAGATGCCACGCCGCCGATGCAGATGTGGATGATTGCGCTGCTTGGGCATCGTCGGCGCGTCTCCTTCCGCTCCTCACGCATCAACGCGAGCTTGTCGGCAGTATAGCACAGGCAAGCGGCGCTACACGCGGCCTCAGAGCAGCAGCAGGCCACGACGCGCCGCCGTCGTCACCGCCTCGGTACGGCTGGCGGCGCCTAGCTTGGTCATGATGGCCGAGACGTGGAACTTGACGGTGTGCTCGCTGATGCTGAGCCGCTGGGCGATCTGCTTATTGGGGATGCCCTGGGCCAGCAGTTGCAGCACCTCGCGCTCGCGGGTGGTCAGTGGCTCGGTCGGCTCGCTGACTGTGTCGGCGCGAGCGCTGCGGGCCAGCCCGGCGAACACCTCCAGCGCGAGGCCACGGTCGAGCGCCGTCAGCCCGCTGGCCACGGCGGTGACGGCGGCGACGATCTCATCCGTTCCGGCGTCGCGGGGTAGCGCGCCGAAGCCCAGGCCATCCGCCGCCACCAGCCGCGCCAGCTCCGCCGTCTGGCTCAGCGCCCGCTCGCGCGCGCCGCGTCCGGCGCCGGGCGCCTCGATCGCGCCGAGCGCCACCACGCCACTGCGCGGGCGCAACGCCTCCAGCCACTCCGCCACCGCCTCGGCCGCGAAGCCCGCCTCCAGGTCGATCAGCGCGACATCCAGCGCCAACGCGCCGCTGGCCGCATCGGCGCCGATCGCCTCCGCGGCCAGCGTGGCGGGGCCGCTGGCGCTTACCACCTCCCAGCCCGGCTGCTCGCGTATCAGCGCGGTCAAGCCTGCTCGCACGGTCGGATAGGGAGAGTTGATCGAGATGCGCATACAAGAATCCTCAAGAATCCTCTAGTGGTCAGCAAGAGTTCAGCGGCGCCGACGCGGCGTCCGGCTCCCAGTCCGCGCAGGCGGCATGCGTAGCCGCGCTTCGTGGCCCGCATGGGCCTCCCAGGCGCGATTTCAATCGCCAGCCGCGCCCAGCGCCCCGCTCTTCAATGATACGCCCCCTCCGCTGGCCTGCGCCGACGAAGGGGGACGACCTCGCCTCCTGGCCCCCTCTCCCGCGAGGAGAGAGGGGGAGCCGGAGGAGGAGGGACTATGCCGCCGCGCGCAGCACGGGGGTCAGGGTGATGGTGATGCGGTGGCCACCGCGCAGCGCCTCCAGTGTGCGCTGCTGGCCAGCCGTGCCCGCGCGGTTGAGCAGCCGCACGAGCTGCTCGGCGGTCTGTGTGGCGTGGCCATCCACCGAGAGCAGCACGTCGCCCACAATAATGCCCGCCGCTTCCGCCGGGCCGCCCGCCTCCACGGCGACGATCAGCGGCGCCGTCTCGTGCGTGACGCCCGCGCCAGCGCGCTGGGCAGGAGGGAGCTGCACGGTCTGCGCCTGCACGCCGAGATAGGCGCGCTGGCCTGTGCGGCCCGCCTCATCCAGGAAGCGGCGCACGGTATTGCTGGGGATAGCGAAACCCAGCCCGCCGCCCACCATCGAATTGACGCCGATGACACGGCCACGCGCGTCTAGCAGCGGCCCGCCGGAGTTGCCGGGGTAGAGGCGGATGTCGGCCTGCACCAGCTCCACCCGTGCGAAGCGGCGGCCAGCCCAGCCGGAGTCGCGCGGCTGCGCTGGCTCCAGATCCATATCTGGGTCCACCGGAGACTGCGCCGCCACCACGCCAGTCGTCACGGCGGCATCGATGCCGAACGGATTGCCAATCGCCATCACGAACTCGGCCATCCGCAGCGCGGCGGAATCACCGATGCTGGCGGCGCGCAGGCCCGTCGCCCGCGCACGCAGCGCCGCCAGATCATGCTCCGGATCGAGCGCCAGCACCTGCGCCTCGATCTGGCGCCCATCGCTCAGGCGCAGGGTGACACGCTCGCTCTGCCCCGCCGCCACGACATGCGCGTTGGTGATGATGGTCGCCTCGGCCGCGCCCGCCGCGTCGGGCTGGCCAACCTCCCAGATGATCGCCGAGCCAATGCCCCGGCTACCCACCTGCGCCTGCGCCACGCTCAGCCGCGCCTGCGCCGCGATCTGCGCGGTCGCCTCGGCCAGCGCGCTCGGGGTGAACGCCACGTCTGCGGGCGCCACGTCAGTCGCGACCGCCGCGCTCCTGGCGCCCTGTGCATCGATGCTCTCGATGCTCTCTATTCCATCAGCCATAGCCGATGACATCCTTTCGAGAGAGACGTTTCCCCCGCTCAATGCACACGAGCAAGGGAAGACGTCCAGGTCTTGCTGTATCGCTAGAGTACGCCGATCAGCGGCGGATTACGCCCGCTCGCCCACCGTCACGGAGGCGTCGGCTGGCTCGCCGCCGCGCAGCAGCTTGAGCGCCAGCGCCTGGCCGGGGGCCGCGCCCGCCAGCGCGCTGCGCAGGCCATCCACGCCGGTCACGCTCTGGCCGTTGATGCTGACGATCAGGTCGCCGATGAGGATGCCCGCCTTCTCAGCCGGGCTATCGGCCTCCACCGTCACCACCAGCAGCGCGCTCTCCTGCTGGCTGCCCGCCTTCTGGGCCATCGCCGTCGGCAACGGAATCTGCTGTGTGCCAACGCCCAGATAGCCGCGACGCATGCGGCCGTGGGTTAGCAGGGCGCCGACGACGCGGCGCACGGTGGCCAGCGGCAGCGCGGCGCTCTGGCGAGTCAGGCGCGAGCTGGTCAGCCCGACCATCTTGCCATCGAGGTCCACTAGCGGGCCACCGGAGAAGCCAGGGTAAAGCGTCACGTCGGCGAAGATGATCCCCTCGATCTGCGCGCCATGCCCGGAGCGACGCGGCCCTTCGACCGCGCTGACCACACCGAACGAGACGCGCGGCCCACCCTCGGTGGGGCGGCCAATCGCCAGCGCCAGATGCCCCGGACGCAGGTTGTCATTCACCTCAATCGGCGTCACGGCCTCGCCCAACTCGCCGCTGGGTAGCCGCAGCACGGCCAGGTCGGTGCTGGGGTCGCGCCCCGCCAGCGTCGCCTTGACGACGTGCCCCTCCGGGAAGATCACGGTGATGTCGTCCTCGCGCTCCAGCACATGATCCGCCGTTACGATCACGACCTCACCGCCATCGGCCTTCCACAGCACGCCGCTGGCCGATTGGCGCGGGCGCGCCGCGATGGAGACAATCGAACGCGATGCGCGCTCGAAGGCATTGGCGAGCTGATCCGAGAAGGCGCCAAGCGCGCTCGCCGCGTCGCCCTGGCCGCTCTGTGCTGTCTGCTGCGTATCGTCTGTCATAGTCGTCTGCGCTCCTCCCCTGGCGCGCCTGGCGCCGGGTCACGGTCTCTCTATTTGCCTGCA
>DATBTW010000003.1:0-2710 GCA_036559055.1 Ktedonobacterales bacterium | reverse complement strand
CAACGAGCGGCGAGTGAAGGAGAACGATGCGCGATGCGCAATGACGCGAACGGCGATCCGAGTGCGGGCGAGCGCGATGATCTAGCGCGACGGCAGGCGGCGCTGCAGGCGTTGGCGCAGAGTGCGACCCAGCAGCCAACGACCGCTTCTGCCGCTGGCGCCGCGCCCGCTCCACCGGAGCCGCAGCGCGCCACGACCACTACAACGACCGCCACGCGCACATCAGGCGCACGGTCGCGAGCCAGCTTCTCCGCGCTGGTCACGGGCCAGCGCAAGGCGAACCGGCGGCGCGGCGCGATCGTCGGTGTGTCGCTGGCGCTCATCGTGGTCGTCGTGGCGGTCGGCATCATTGGTGTGCGGGCGTACTTCGCGCAGCGCGCCGCCGCGCAGCCCAAACCTGTGCTGCGGATCGATCCGCTCGGCGGCGGCAATCTCGGCTGCCTGACTACCCTCGCCTGGTCGCCCGATGGCTCGCAGATCGCCGCGCTGGGTGCACTCCAGGGGAATTGTGGCCCGGCCTCAACGGACTCGCCAACCGACGCCATCTTCATCTACAACACTCGCACTGGCAAGCTCATCACGCAGTTGCAACCCGACCGCGCAATCCTTGATTCCACCGCCTTCAGGCAGTTCGCCGCTGCCAACAACGAGGCCGGAGCGCAGACAAATATCTACGTGCAAGGGCTGACCTGGACCCACGACCAGCAGGCATTACTGATGTCGTTCGGAGCCTCGATCCAGCTTCCGGAGGGCCAGAATGGCGCCCAACCTGGCGTTTTTGGCGTGATGCGGCTGGGCATCCGCGATGCCACGCTGACGAAACTCTGGTCAAATCAGGCGTCGAACACCATCCAGAATGGCATGTTGCCGCGCTGGGACTTGACCGCTGGCAAGCTCTCCGCCGTTCCGCCGCCCGTATCAGGAGCCACGCTCTATCGCTGGACCAGTGATGGCGTGCTCGTCGCCGCTGGCTCGGCGGCAGGCAAGCCCATCGGCTCGCCCAGCGGAGACCAGACCTTCTCCATCTGGCAGCCGGGCTTCCTGGCGATGGCCGAGTACTCAACTGCGAGTGACCCGCAACCCACGCTCATCCCACAGGACATCCAGTGGGGCGCCAACTTCGCGTCGCTCTCTCCAGATGGCCGCTACTTCTACCAGTACTTCCCAGCGTATGGGAGCCTCGTCCCACCTTCGACCCGGCATCCCTTCCCGCACGAGGCACAGATCACGCCACACGACGCGGCGCTGGTGGCGCTGGCGAGGCGCCTGAGCGTCGCGCCGCAGACGACGAGTCAGCCATTACAATATCTGGTGGCGTGGCGGCCAGATGGGCGACTGTTGGCGACAGTCACTCAGAACGGCTCTGGCTCTCTCGCCGACGCCAACTTCACGGTGACGCTCTACGACACCCGTACAGGGCAGGTCGTCTCGCGCCTGACGCCGAGCTTCACAGGGCTGCAATCCGGCGATTCGGGCCAGGAGATGCTGAGTTGGTCGCCCGATGGCAAGCATCTGGCGCTGGCGGACAACATGTTCAGCGCCATCACGATCTGGGGGCCGGGCGCGCTGCCCGCCTGATCGCTGCCCGCCTGACCGCTGCCCGCCTGACCGCTGGCGCAGGCGCGCGCGCGTAAAACGCCGCTTACTTCGCGCGTCACACTGTTGGTGAGGCGCAATCGCGTCCAGCGAATGCGCTTTGCTCTCGCACAGTTGAAGGACTCGACAAGCAGCATCGGAGGATGAGGCGCAATGAGCACTGACGACCATGGCGCGCAGCCACACCCGGCGAACCAGCCAGCAGACGAGTCGGACAGCTACACGCGACGGCAGGCGGCGCTGCGGGCGCTCGCGCAGAGCCAGAGCCAGCAGCAGGCAACTCTAGACGCCGCACCAACCGCCTCAGCACAGGCGAGCGCCACGCATCCGCCTGCCGCATCCTCCGGCGCTACCGGGCAGCCAACGTCGCCGCGCGGACGACGGCGCGGCGCACTCTTCGGCGCGGCGGCTGTGGCCATCATCGCCATCGTCGCGCTGATCGCGATCCTCGTGGCCAACCTCGG
Source organism: Ktedonobacterales bacterium (assembly GCA_036559055.1). Taxonomy (GTDB): domain Bacteria; phylum Chloroflexota; class Ktedonobacteria; order Ktedonobacterales; family JADMIN01; genus JAKAIY01. The sequence goes on along the minus strand of DATBTW010000003.1, from coordinate 650 downwards.
CGGCGTGCGTCGCCCGACGACCACGACGAATCAGCACGCCGCGCCGCCAGCGTCCAAACCCGTCGTGCGGATCAATCCGCTGGGCGATGGGCTGATCTGCGTTGGACAGATCGCCTGGTCGCCTGATAGCACACAGATTGCCGTGCTGGGCAACACGACTACCTGTGGCCCCTCAGCGGAGGGCTCGCAAGGGACGGGCATCTTCATCTATGACGCCCGCACTGGCTCCCTCGTTCAGCGGCTCCAGCCCGATACATCGCTCGCAGGCTCGGCCGCCGTGCAGGACGCCATCGCCAAATCTGTTTCCAACGCCTACAACACGCCAGAGCTGAGCTATACGGGTATGGTCTGGGCACCCGATGGCAAGGTGTTCCTGCTACCCTACCGCATCCTGACCTCGGCGCCCAATGCGACGATCCCGACCTACGTCACGGGTCTGATGCGGCTGGGCATCCACAGCTCGACGCTCACCAACGTCTGGCTCGATCCGCCGCAAACATCGCCAGCTGTCGTCTCGGAGCGCTGGGATCTGGCGTCCGGCGCGCCCGCGCAACTGCCGTCGCCAGCCACCGCCAGCGCATATTCCTGGACGAGCGCTGGCGCGCTGGCGACCGATAGCGCCCCCATTGGCGGCGCAATTGGGACGCCGG
>DATBTW010000002.1:0-2759 GCA_036559055.1 Ktedonobacterales bacterium | reverse complement strand
CCTGGCGGAACTGGCTGGCGGCTGAAGCCGCACGCCAAGGCAGCCCTGGGGGCGCCACAAATTCCGTCTCCGTAGGCCCGAAGCAGGTGGAATCCCAGCCCGCGCAAACGGGGTTTGCGGCCCGCAGGCCCGTAACTGCGGGTTTATCCGCCCGTGCGACATCGCACTGACGCCACACCTTTGCGCCCCTGGATACAGTATACTGGACGACAGGTCTGGCTCATCGGAGCCGCTGCTATTCTGGTTCACGGAGGACGTACTGCATGCTCTCGCTCGGTTCCCAGCGCGGCGCGCTGGTTGATGTTATCCTCGCTCGTGGCGGCTCCGCGCAGCATGCCCCATCGCCACTGACGCTGGCGGCGCGCGAGACGGCGCTAGCGCTCGTCGCCGTCGTCGCGCTGACGCTCAGCGCGCAAGTCATCATCCCGCTGCCCTTCACGCCAGTGCCGATCACCGGGCAAACCTTCGCCGTGCTGCTGGTCGCGGCGGCGTATGGCGCGCGGCGCGGTCTGGCCAGCCTGGCGCTCTATCTGCTGGCGGGCGTCGCCGGGCTGCCGGTCTTCGCCGCTGTGCCGGGCATCGCCACCTACGGCTATCTGGCCGGGTTCGCGCTGGCGGCGGTCGTCGTCGGCTGGCTGGCCGATCGCGGCTGGGCACGCACGCTGCCCACATCCGTCGCAGCCATGCTGGCGGGCGAGGTCGCAATCTACGCCTGCGGCATGCTCTGGCTGGCGCGCTTCGTCGGCTGGCAGCAGGTCATCGCGTTCGGGCTTATGCCATTCTTGATCGGCGATGCCTTGAAGCTGGCGGCCGCCGCGCTTGTGTTGCCCTCCGTGTGGTATGCCACGCGGCGCGCGCTGGGAGAGGAGTCACGCGCAGATGTCAGATGAGAAGGACCAGAGCGCGGCGGATATTCCCACCGAGGATCCGAGTGTCACCAATACGCTCGGCCCCGACCAGCCCTTCTACGAGTACTGGAATCAGCGCGCCTTCCTGCGCTGGATGGGCGCGCGCATCAGCCACAGCGCCGATGGCAAGGCTATCTGCGTCTTCGAGCCGGGCGACCACCATCGTGGGGCGGGCGTCGGCGGGCGGGCGGTGACGGGCGCGGTGCAGGCGTACATCTTCGACATCGTCACCGGAGCCGCCGTCGCCTCGCTGGCCGATGGGCGCCGCCCGCAAGTGACGGTCTCGCTGGATGTCACCTTCGAACATCCCGCCTACGACGCGCCGCTGACCTTCGAGGCCAGCGTGCAGGGCGGCGGCAAGCAACTCTTTTTCGTCGAGGGCGTCTGCCACGATGTCAACGGGCGCGTCACCTCGCGCGCCCGCGCCATCTATCGCCGCTTCGAGAAGCGCCTGAACGTCCCGCCCGACGTCGAGCAGCCACAACAGAGCTAAGCGGCTCTCCCTCTCTCGGCGCTGAAAGGCCGGAGCACGCAGACGTGGCTTGAAAGCCGGAGAGGCGCCCGCCTACAGCGGCGCTGAGGGGCATTTATGCCCTCCGTCGCGTGCGCCGGCCATTCATGGCCGCGACTCGCCCTAACCGCTCCGTGCGGCGGCCTTTCATGGCCGCGACTTCCCCACGCTACCTCGGCCAGCGATAGCCCGCCGCCGCATAGATCAGGTCGATGCCTGCGGCCTGCGCCAGCGAATCGACGCGGCTGATGGCGGGCGCCTCGCCGCGCTGGATGCACGCGCCGAAGTGCTCGACCTGCAACTGATATTGATCGACGGCGGCGAAACGGCGCTCCCAGGTGTCGCTGCCCTCGTGCAGGCGCACGGCGGCCTCGACCTTGCCCGGCGTGAAGGGCAACGGGATGCTGATGCGGCCACGGTCGCCGATCACCTCGGCGAATTGCCGCCAGGGTAGCTCGAAGCTGCAATCGATCACCGCGCGTCGCCCCTCGCCGAAGTCGAGCGCCGCCGTCACTCCCAGCTCGACCTCGGCGCCCGCAGGCTCGGAGACGAGCGCCACCGCGCGCACAGGCGACGCCTCTAAGAAGATGCGCGCCAGGCTCAACGGATAGCAACCCACATCCATCATCGCGCCACCACCCAGCGCCGCCTTCAGCCGAATGTTGTCGGGCGAGTTGCGGATGTCGAAGACGAAGGCCGAGCGCACCAGCCGCACCTCGCCGATGCGCCCGGCGGCGACCTGCTCGCGCGCCCAGGCGATCTGCGGATGGAAGCGATACATGAAGGCCTCCATCAGCAGCTTGCCAGTCTCCTCGCTGGCGTCGAACATCTGGCGAGCCTCGTCCGTCGTCAGCCCCAGCGGCTTCTCGCAGAGCACATGCTTGCCCGCGCGCAGCGCCTTGATCGTCCACTCCAGGTGCTGCGCGTTGGGCAGGGGAATATAGACAGCGTCAACCTCGGGATCATCCAGCACAGCCTCATAGCTGGCGAATGCGCGTGCGCCACGCTCCTGCAGCGCGAGGCGCTCGGCGCGCGCCAGGTCGCGGCTGCCGATGGCCACCAGCCGCCCATTCTGCGAGGCCCGAATCGCCGGAATGACCGCCTTCGCGCCGATATTCGCGCTGCTGAGGACACCCCAGCGAATCAGCTCGGCGCTCGTCTGCGTCTCGTCCGTCATACGCTGCCCTCCCTCGTCTCATCCGCGTTGACCGCCATGCGCGCGCTGCGACTGGCTCGTGCGATTCGCTATAATGCAGACGCGCGGGGCCACACGCCGCACGCGATTCGCTGTGTACTATACGACGACGATACAACCAGGAGGCGACGATGGCGATGCCCCG
>DATBTW010000001.1:0-10233 GCA_036559055.1 Ktedonobacterales bacterium | reverse complement strand
CACGCGGGAGAAGACGAACCGCCGCTGGGAGACAGTCACCACCCAATGGGGGCCGGTGCGGGTGAAAATCAAGGAGTGGGAAGGCGCGGCGCTCGATGCCGTGCCGGAGTACGAGCAGGTCGCCGCGCTGGCACGGGCGGCGGAGGTGCCCTTCCGGGAAGTCTATGCGGCGGCGGCGGAGGCCGGGCGTCAATTTGTTGGCGTCCGACCGGCGGAGGTCTATCCATGAGCCATCAATCGCTCACGCTCACCGGCGATTTGGACGATACTTTGACGCTCGCCCAGCCGCTGCCGATCGTCGCGGAGTGGCGGGACGAATACGTCACCATCACCGCCCCACCCGTCGGCCTGCGCGCGATGGGCCAATCACCGGAAGACGCGCTGGAGGACCTGCGCGCCGCCATCGCCGAGCGATACCGCGACCTCGACGGGCGCGGCGCCGCCCGCACCGGCAGCGCCCAGGAGGAATACGACACCCTCCGCCAGTATGTAACCGCCCGCACACCCGCATAGCGGGGATTGCCCCCACCCCCGGCCCCTCCAGACCGAGCCACAGCCTATCCGGCACATCCTTGCACAGCGGATGGCAGACCGATACGCTACTTACCATCACTTGCTCACGCAGTCCATCGGTTGGTATCGCCTGTCATCGGCAGCCAAGCACCACCGGAACGATGCCTGCAGTCAGGAGGTCACCATGCCCTACGCGACGAATGACGGTGTCCGCATGCCAGATCTTCAGTTGCTCCGCCTCGACCACGCGCCAGCCTTGCTTGCGTTCGAGCGGGAGAATCGGGCCTACTTCGCGGCGGTGGTGCCGGATCGGGGGGACGAGTTCTTCGCCGAGTTCGACACGCGGCATGCGCAACTGCTCGAGTGGCAGGCTGCCGGGACGGATTACTTCCACCTGCTGGTGGCCGAGCGCGGCGAGGTGGTGGGGCGGGTGAACCTGTTCAAAGTGGCAGACGGGTCGGCGGAACTCGGGTACCGGATCGCGCAGAAGGCCGCAGGGCAAGGACTGGCCACAGCGGCGGTGCGCCGGGTGCGCGAGCTTGCCGCCACCGAGTATGGACTCACCAGGCTGCGCGCAAGGGTCAAGTTGGACAATCCGGCCTCGCGCAAGGTGCTTGAACACAACGGATTCGTCGCCGTCGGTGAGCTTACGCTCAACGGCAAGCCGGCCCTATCCTTCATCTGCGAGCTCCGCTGACGCAACCTATGCGTGTCAATCGGTTCCATCAAAAGCTGATGGTCACACTGTGCCGCCCAGCGGTTGAAACTGCGCCTGAAGGCGACTGCGGTCGCCACAAGACCCGCCTGCGCGGGTCTCCGTCCGCCCTCGCGTCCGCCCTCGCGGATGTTGTGGTTCGCCAGGCTCTTCAGCCGTTGGGCGGCTTCTGCGAGCGGGCGGGCGCGCTGCGACGCTGCTGCCATGTGTGCGCCAGGTCGCGGCCCTGCTGGGGCAGATTGCGGCCCAGGCGACGCGCGGCGCTACGCACGAAGGCCGCGCCTGGCTGGCGGATGAGCTGCGGCAGCAGCGGCACGGGCTGCGTGCGCGCCAGCGTCAACAGAATCGCCTGCCCATCGGTATGATAGTCGTCGCCCGTCGCGTTCTTCGTGCGCGTCGGCCCTGAGAAGTCTGGGACGCTGCGCTCGGCGATGACCCAGCCAGTAGCGATCAGGTCGTCGGCGATCAGTGTGCGCTCGTCGTCCACATCCGGCGCGATGCCGTGGGTTGGCAGGTGATGCGTGCGCGATAGCTCGACCTTGTCATCGCGCGTGGCCCCGCCGATCCAGAGAGGGCGGCCATCGGAGGCGGGCAGATGGGCGCGCCAGAAGCGCACGTGATCGCGCTGGCGCACGCTGCGTCCCGGCTTCTCGAAGGCGAAATCCTGCCTGCGCCCGAAGAGATAGAGGTCGCTGACGGGCGCTGAGGAGTATTTGCGCGCCAGCAGCGCATCGAAGCTGATGCGCAGTGAGGTGATGAAGCGCAATTCGTCGGCGCGATACCAGCCAGCGGTGACGAAGGCGGCGCTGAGCTGATCCGCCGTGCCGATGACGCGCACGTTCAGCGGGTCGCTCGGTTGACCGTCGCGCGCGAAGTTCGTAGGTGGGATGACCTCGACTGGCGAGACGGAGGCGCGTCGTCCGGGACGGCTGGCCACCCATAGCCGCGCCGAGACGCTGGCCACGATCAGGAGCAGGCTCAGCAGCGCCACGACGAGGATCAGCGCCGCGATCACCACCGCCTGCTCGCCCGTCGTCAGCCCCAGAAAGAGCGAGATGAGGTCGCTGATCCGCACACCCATCGCCTGTCGTCTCCCCCACTTGCGCGAACGCTTCGCCGCGCGGCGACCATCGGCAGCAAGTATACATCATTGCGAGGATGGCCCCCCACCCCCAGCCCCTCTCCCGCCTTGGCGGGAGAGGGGAGCCACGGCGTTTCAGTCCGCTGGCATGCTGGCATGCTGCGCCCCTACGCGCCCTCCGGCGGGGCGTCTTGCGGGCCAGCGACCATGCGCATGCCGGGCTGGGCGTCGTGCGGCAGCCCCTCGCGCAGGCGGGCCACCACCACGCCGATGTTGTCCTCGCCGCCGTTGGCGTTGGCCTCGCGCGTCAGCAGTTCCGCCGCCTGGCGCGGGTTGGCCGCGCCGCGCAGGATGTTGGCAATCTGCGGGTCGCGCACCATCTCCCACAGGCCATCGCTGCACAACAGCAGTTTGTCGCCCGCCTGCATCTCCTCCTCGAAGGTGTCGATCTCCAGCTCGGCCTCATCGCCGCCCAGACTGCGATAGATCTGGTTGCGGCGTGGATGGATGTAGATATCCTCTGGCCGAATCACACCGGAGGCCACCAGCGTCGCCACCACCGAGTGATCGCGGGTGACCTGGCGCAGCCCGGCGTCGGGGTTGAGCAAATAGGTGCGACTGTCGCCGACATTGACGATGTAGGCGCGATCATCGACGATCAGCGCCGCCGTGATCGTCGTCCCCATGTCGCTGTTCTGCTCTTTGTTGCGCCGCTGGAGTTCCTGATGCGCCAGCCGCACGCCTTCCACCAGCAACTGCCCAAGCGATGAGTGGTCGAAGGGCTGCGACGAGTTGAGTGTGTGCGCCACCGTGCGCGCCACCGTCTCGATGGTGAGGCGGCTGGCGAGCTGGCCATTCAGGTGGCCGCCCATGCCATCTGCCACGATGAAGAGGCCGTAGGGCTGCAAACGGCCAACATCGGCGCGCACACCCTCCAGCGCGAAGATGTTGTCCTGATTCGGCTCGTTGAAACGCTTGATGCCTGGATCGATCATGCCGGCGCTCTGCGCGGTGAGAATGGAGGTCTTGCGCGGGGCGGCCGTGCGGCGCGGCGCCACGGGTATGCGTGCGGTGGCCAGATCAGAGATGGAGGGCGCGCCCGTCGAGGCTTTGGTGACGCCAGCGGCGGCCAGCGCGTTCTTCAGCTCGATGCTGGAGATCGGGCGGGTCGGCTCATCGTCCTCTGGCACGGCGTCGAGCGGCATATCGGGCGGCAGCAGGTTCAACTGCGCTTCCTCCGGCGCGATCAGCGCCTGCGCGGGCTTGCGGACACGCCGCCGTGTGAGCGCGAGCATCGTCACGAGCAGCAGCGCCAGCGCCAACGCGCCCGCCACGATCAGGATGAGGGTCAGCTTGCTCGGGCTGGCGCTGGGCGCGCCCGTCCCACCAGAGTTGGAGCCGCCGCCAGCGCCAGGATTGGTCAGCGCGGGGATGTCGCCGACGCCCTTCGCGGCTGCGCTGGCGAAGGGCTGCACGCCGCCGAAGTCCGTATAGCCGCTGGCCAGCGCGTTGAAGGCGCTCGTGGCGGCGGAGTATTGCGGCGGCGTGGCGTAGAAGGCGTCCAGCCCCTGCTTCCAGTAGGTCATCAGCTGGCCCGACTTGCCCGTCACCCCGCCGATGGCGCGTTGCAGGTCGCCAACGCTGTAGAGGGTGTGATTGCCCTGACTGTCGGCCCCGACCATGCCGATCAGTCGCCCATTGCTATCCACCTCGACCGCGCCAAGCGAGGACTGCGCGGCGACCTGCTGCTGCGCCGATGAGGTCGCCGTGGACGAGGGCGTCGCCTTGCCAGGCGTAGTTGTGGCCGTGGCGGCAGGCTGATCGGCCCCAGCGAACGCCTGCGCGGCGGGCAGCGCCACCGGATAGAGCGTCGCATTGAGCTGGTCGGGCGTCAGCGCGGAGGCGTTGAGCAGCGCGCCAGCCGGGCCGGTCAGGTCGATCAGCGTATTCTGCGCGGGATCAGCGGGCGCGTCGGAGGGCTGCGGCGTTTCGAGGGTGGGCAGGTCGTGATTGGGCGAGCCACTCTGCAAGGCGAGCGGCAGGGCCAGCAGTTGCGGGCCTGCGGGCGCGCCCGTCGTGCGAATCTGGCCGGGGTCGATGCTGTAGCTGACGCTGCCCGGCTGCTGCGCTCCGGTTCCGGTGTAGGCGACATTCGGATCGACCTGGATGCGGATCAGTCCCCAGTTGGCCGCTTGCCCATTGAACTGCTCGAAGGCGGTTTGCACGCCCTGGCAGGGGTTGATGGGGTTGACGAGCGCCGTTGGCAGCAGCACATAGCTGTACGAGTTGAGGTTGGCGCCGGTCGTGCCGATCAGCGCGGCGTCGCCGATGCATGGGCTGAGCACGGGAATCGGGCCGGAAGTGGTTGTCTTGCCATAGTAATAGGTCAGCACGCGCGCCACAGCGATACGCGCATAAGCCACCGCTTCGGTGGGGCGGGTCGCCTGCGGGGTGGTCTGCGCGTTGGCGAGCGCGGGCGTGGCGCCCAGCGTGGCGAGCAGCGTCAGCAGCAGCGTGGCCAGCGCGGCCAGCGTCGCTCCGCGCGCGCCACTGCGCCCTGGCGTGGTCGCCCGCCGTGATGTCAGCGCATCCCCCGTCATGCCTCGTGGCCTCCCCGCCTTCACAGCAATGAGATCCGATTCCCAGTCCGCGCAGGCGGACTTCGCAGCGGCGCAGCCGCCACCCAGGCGCGATTTCAATCGCCAGCCGCGCCCCATCAGGCGCAGGGCCACAGGCGCGATTTCAATCGCCAGCCTCCCACGTCTCCCACAAGTGTAACGCGCCAGCAGCCCATTTGGGGGACAGACGCGCTCGCTGGCCTACCGCGTCGCGTCGTAAGCAGCGAGCCGTTTGATCGCCTGAGCCGCTCGCCTGCTGAAACGTCCCAGCGCGCTTGACGTGGGCGCTACGCCAGTTCTATACTGAGTTGGTGTGGGTTCGCGCACAATCGGCGAATCCATGTCACGACCATTTCGGGGTGTAGCGCAGTTGGTCAGCGCGCATGGTTTGGGACCATGAGGTCGCCGGTTCGAATCCGGCCACCCCGACCGCAGAGCGCCGCAAGCGTTGCGACATTCAGGCGCTCGTGTTCCGCCGCCTCGTGTGATTCCCCGCTCCTCCGCCGATGGGCTGTCGTGGCTTTGCCCGCCAGCCATTCACCGAGTGGAACGCGACTTGCAATTGGAGTAAGACCAGGGAAACACCGCCGACGCTGCGGAGTTGGAGGAACAGTACCGTCAATGGACGCTGGCTCAAGTAGTCAACCAACCGTCATTTTCCGAGACATCGCGTCTGCGCGTTCGGTCGTCATCCGCCTGAGATAGCCCCTCCCCCACTGGTGAGGCGCTCCCGCCAGGCCCGACGCCACTGCGCGTCGGCGCCTGTCTCCATGAAGGGAGCCGCCTCATGGAGCAGAAGATTTCACCTGGCGTGCGCGGCCTGACCGGCCCGCTGGCTGGCCCTGCGCTCTTCGCGCAGCGCGCCATCAAGCCGATCAAGCCGATCATGCGCCCCGTCATGCGCAGCGGCCCGAGCCTGGCCAAGCGCTGGCGCGACTTCCGCAATAGTCCCGTCTTCCGCCCGTTCATCCGCCCGCTCACCGCGCTCAGTTTTCTTGGGCCGGGGCTGATCGCCGCCAATGCCGGCAATGACGCTGGCGGCATCACCACCTACGCCGCCGTCGGCGCGCAATATGGCTATGGCCTGCTCTGGATGCTCATCCCCATCACCATCAGCATGGCGGTCGTGCAGGAGATGTGCGCGCGCATGGGCGCCGCCACCAATAAGGGCCTCTCTGATCTCATTCGCGAGCGATTTGGCGTGCGCGGCGCCGCCTTCGCCGTACTAACCCTCTTCATCGCCAATGCGCTGCTGACCATCTCTGAATTCGCTGGCATCGCCGCCGCCTCTGATCTGCTGGGCATCCCGCGGCTGATCGTGATTCCGCTGGTGGTGATTGGCCTGTGGATGCTGATTACTCGTGGCTCGTACAGTCGCGCCGAGAAGATCTTTCTGTTCATGACACTGGCCTTCTTCGCGTATCCCATCGCGGCCTTCATGGCGCGGCCCGACTGGGGCCAGGTCGCCCTGCAGGTCGTGCATCCCGCCGTGCACATCACCAACGCCTATATCCTGCTCTTCGTCGGCACCGTCGGCACTACTATCACGCCCTACATGCAACTCTTCATCCAGTCGAGCGTAGCCGAGAAGCGCATCCCGCTGGAGAAGTATCCTGAGGAGCGCACCGACGCCTACACGGGCGCGATCTTCGGCGACATCATCTCGGCGTTCATCATCATCGCCACGGGCGCGACAATCTTCGTGGCCAGCCACGGCGTGGGTGTGCAACTCCAGTCGGCGCAGCAGGCGGCGCTGGCGCTGGAGCCATTCCTGGGCAAATACGCCGAACTCATCTTCGCCATTGGGCTGATCGGCGCGTCGGTGCTGGCGGCGGCTGTCGTGCCGCTGACCACCGCCTACAACGTCTGCGAGTCGTTTGGCTTCGAGCGTGGCGTCTCGATGTCGTTTCGCCAGGCGCCCATCTTCCACGGACTCTTCATGGGGCTGCTGATCGCGGGGGCGGTGATCGCGCTGCTGATTCCGGCGGATATGCTGGTCTCGCTCATCATCGTGGCGCAGGTCATCAATGGCGTGCTGCTGCCGATTCTGCTGATCTACATCGTGCTGCTGGTCAATGATCGCAACATCATGGGCGACATGGTGAATGGGCGCATCAATAACGCCATCGCCTACACCACGGTGGGGCTGCTCAGCGCGCTCTCGCTCATCATGATCGTCAGCGTCGTGCTGCCGCTCTTCGGCGTGCCGTTCCTGAGCTGATCTAGTCCTGACTCCATCATCATCGCGACAACACGCCGCAAGGCGTTGACATCATCTGGCTGAGAGAGATGCGACATTCCCAGCCACAGAAAGGAGTAGCGCCATGGCGTCGTTGACGGAACTGCTCGATAAGCCCATCCGCGTGCCGACAGGCGAGGAGGTGGCGCTGCTGCAAGACCTCGTCGTGCGCATCCCGGATGAGAGCGCCGTCGAGGGGCCAGAGGTCTACCCCAGCGTGGTGGGGCTGGTGGCCAAGCTCAAGGCCGTGCGCGGCTCGCGCAAGGTGTTCATCCCGTGGGATCGCGTAGACGAGATGACCACGGCGGGCGTGCGGCTAAAGTCGCCCGCGCTGAATCTGAAACAATTCGAGTTGCGCCCCGGCGAGCTGGCGCTGCGTGCGGGCCTCTTCGACCGCCAGGTGGTGGATGTGGAGGGTCGGCGGGTCGTGCGCATCAACGATCTCGACCTGGCCGCCTCGGACGGGCAGTATCGGCTGGTGGCGGTGGATGTCGGCCCGAACGCGATGCTGCGGCGGCTGGTGGGGCCACGGCTAGGTGATCGGGTCAATCAGCTGGTGCGGCACGAGCAGAGCAGCAGGCCGCAGTTGATCGATTGGGCGCAGGTGGCGCCCGCCGCCGACAACGCCTCGCTGGATGATCTGCGGCTGCGCGTGCCCCGCGAGCGACTGGCGCTGATGCAGCCCGCGCATCTGGCGCACATCGTGGAGCAACTCACCCCGAAGGCTGGCGCCGCGCTGCTGACCGAGCTGGACGACGCCCGCGCCGCCGACGCGCTGGAAGAGATGGACGACGAGCAGCGGGGCCGCCTGCTGCGCGAGATGGATCCGGAGCGCGCCGCCGACGTGCTGGAGGAGATGGAGCCAGACGAGGCGGCGGACGCGCTGCAAAACATCACCAGCGAGGAGGCCGCCGACCTGCTGGGGCGCATGGAGCGCGATGAGGCCGAGGATGTGGCGACGCTGCTGGGCTATCCGGAGGACAGCGCGGGCGGCATCATGACGACGGAGTATGTGGCCGTGCCGGAATGGGCGACGGCGGGCGCGGTGATCGAGGCGATGCGTGCGCAGGCCAGGATGGCCTCGGCGGGCGACGACGACCCGTTGCCCGACGCGCTGCCGGAGATCTATGTGGTGATCGAAGACACGCCGCCCGCGCGTGTGACGCCTGCGCGGCGTCCCAGCATGCGCGGGCGCAATGGCGTGCGCGCGAGTCGTCCGCGTCCTAGCCAGCCGCCTGTCGCCACCCAGGAGGCGCGCACATTCACCCCCTGGACGGAGGGTCGCCTGGTGGGCGTCGTCTCGCTGCGCGATCTGCTGCTGGCCGATCCGCAGGCGACGATGGAGCAGGTGATGCGCCCGGTGGAGTGCATCGCGCGGCCACTGGATGAGGAGCGCGACGTGGCGCGGTTGATCGCCGATGAAGATCTGGTGGCGCTGCCCGTGGTGGACGACGTCGGCAAGATGCTGGGCATCGTCACGGTGGACGACGCCATCGACGTTATCCTGCCGACAGCGTGGAAGAAGCGCATGCCCCGCGCCTTCCATTAAGTCGCTATACTTCTGTTGGCGTGGTTGACACCCATCTGGGGCCGTCTGCTGCGCGAGTCAGACGATGGAGCGCATCACAGCCAGCGCCGCACCCGCGCCTGATAAGCGCGGTAGGCGTCGCCGAAGGCGCGTGCCAGATAGCGTTCCTCGGGCGCAATCACGCCGACTCGCGTGTAGACGATCAACGGGATCAGCAGCGGCAATGCCCACACCACGGCGAACACGCAAGCGAAGCCGCTGTAGAGCAAGAGCAGTCCGAGATACATGGGGTTGCGCGAATAGCGATATGGCCCCTGCGCTACGAGGGCCGCCGAGGGTCCGGCGGTACTGAGCGTCCCATATCCATGCAGCATGGTGGGAATCGCGGTCGCTACAAAGAGCGTTCCAGTGGCGACCAGCGCGGCGCCCACGCCCAACGCGACTGGCGGCGCCAGAAAGGGCAATGGAAAACGAGACTGGAGCCAGAGGCTCCCCAGGAAGACGACGATGTAGATGACCGGCGGTGGAATACGGATGCCTGGGTTATCCAGGCTGCCGGCGTGCGACGCCATAGGGTCTGGGCGATCTGACGCAACTGGGGTATCGGGCTGCATACCGTAGGCCTCGCTTTCTCTGCTCTGCTGGTATGTGGCGCGGTGTCTCATGCCGCGCGGAATTTGGATATTGGTATACTGTATCGAATACAGTGATATTACACTTAATTTCAAGGGGTGTCAAGAGCGTCATGACCGAGAACCGCACGAAGCGCCGCTATGATGCGAGTCGTCGCCAGTCGCAAGCGCGCGAAACCCGCCGATTGATCCTGGAGGCGGCCTATCAACTCTTCACGACGCGTGGCTATGAGGGCGCCACGATGGAAGCGCTCGCGCAGGTGGCTGGAGTCGCCGTAGAGACGGTGTATGCCGCTTTCGGCAGCAAGCGGGCAGTATTTGCACAGCTCGTGGACACTGCGGTGGGAGGGGATGACGAGCAAATTTCACTGCTTGATCGTCCAGAGCAGCGGCAGGTGCGCGAGGAGACGAATCAACAGCAGCAAATCCGCCTCTTTGCGCATGGCATGCGCAAGATCATGGGTCGGGTTGGGCCACTTTTCGGGGTGATGCGCGGGGCGTCGCTCGCCGAGCCTGAGATCGCTGCGCTGCTTCAGCGATTGCTGCACACCCGCCACGAGACCCTTGCGGTGTTTGTGGAGTGGGTACGGCGCAACGGCCCATTGCGCGCGGGTCTCTCGACAGAGCAGGCGGCAGACACGGTGTGGACGCTATCCAGCGCGGAGGTACACCACCTGCTCACTGTGGATCGTGGCTGGGCGCCAGAGCGCTACGAGCAGTGGCTCTCTGACGCGCTCATCGCTCTGTTGTTGCCAACAGACGCCAGTCCGGCGTGAACCGGACTGAGTTCGGTCGTTTGCTCCCATCGCCGAATGCGCAAGTGGTGGGTTCCCCTGCGCACTGGGAGCGTGCGATGACGTCACATCCGCTCCAGCGCTACTCCGCGCGCCAGAGGGTGAGTGTCGCG